>CAYPOY010000067.1:0-10160 GCA_964412395.1 uncultured Anaerolineales bacterium
TCTTGCTCAAACGGGGTCCTTCTTGACTGTTCATAATCAACCTCCTGAGATTTGTGGTCGTGAACTGGCGGGCCCGGCCCCTTGGCCGCTCCCGCTGGCTGACGAGATAGCCACTGTAGGCAGTGGTGAACTCGAAGAAGAGGCGCAAGTCATTGCCTGAGAGAAAGTCGCGGTAGCGCAAAAGCATGTTGTAGGCGTCGCCGTGGCTCTCGTCGAACTGGCGCACGACGGATTCGTGCTCGGCCAGCACATCCAGCGCGTCCCCTACGTCGCTCTCTCCCTCTACTCGAATCCAGCCCGGCAAGCCGATGAACGACAGGTTCATCGTCGCCACCGACTGGCCCAGGTTCTTGTAAAAGGCGCTGTAGAAGCCGGACACCACGCGGGATGGCCGCTGGCGCTTGAACAACCGCGCCTTCAGGCTGGCCCCCTCCCGCTGGCGGGTAAACTCGAGCAAGGCCTGAGTGTAGCGGATCGAGGCCAACACATCGGAACGAATGGCGGTCTCGGCGCGGGCCATACGCCCCTGGAAGGCGCGCATGATGTGGTCGCTCTCCCCCAGATCAATCTCGGCCACGGCCAGCACGTAGGTCTTGCGGTCTCTGACGCCGCGCAGTTGTTTGGTCAGCGCGGCGTGGTAAAAGCCAACTGCCTTGAGCCACTCCAACAGCCAAAAGCTCTTGACGTTTCCCATGCGCAGATTGTCGGCTTTGGCCCGGTTCTGGCCTTTGCCCTGGCTGGGGTTGTAGATTTGGGCGGCCGTCGTTTCGGCTTTGATCCCCCAGCCGTAGGCCTGGTCCAGCTTTTTCCAGGCAGAGATGGCAGTGTCCAGGTCGTTGGGCGTCTGGACGAAAAAGTCGCGCAACAGCGCCAGTACCTCAGGCAGCGCTTCCTGGACCGTCCACCACTGGGCCATCAGTTTGTTGTAGCCGGTGAGCGCCGGGGGGTTGATGGCCCGGAAGATGTCCCAATCAGGGTGAGGATATTTGCCACGCAAGGCTTCCAGTTCCGGGTGCTCCTCTTTACGACTTTGAGCTATTTGCGCTTCTTTGGACAATCCCTTGCGGATCTCAAAGAACTCGGTTCGCTTGTCCCGCTCAGCCTCGTAATCCACCAGTGCCTGCGGCGGCAGGTCGGCGGGCAGTTTGACGGCGTTCTTGCGTGTGCGCAGGACGATGGCAGGAATATAGGGGGCCTGCACTGTCGCCAGCCGTCCGTCGTCCATCGCCGGCGTACAGTCCAGGCGATAGTACGCGCCGTGATCGCTCAGGTGCACCGATGGCTGACCGCGCCCACCGGTGCGTTTCAGCACGTCGTTCACTACCACCGCCAGGCCGCAGGCCACCAGTGGGTCGGCAAACGTGCCGGTGGATTTGTCAACGAATAGAATTTGGGTCACAACGTCATCTCCTCTTCGAGCCTGTCTAACCAGGCCAGAACTTCTCGGGCGAATCCAGGAAATATCACCAGGCCCTTGCCAAAGTTCTCGAAAACCTCGTGAGGGTCAATGCCCAGGTAGCGATGGATCAGGATATTGCGAAAGCCACCTAACCCCCGGATCTGCTGGTAGAGTTCCTGGGAAATCACTTCCTTGTCGCGCAGCGCCTCCAGGCTTTCCTCGTATGTCTCGGCGTAGAGGCCAAAGTGGTCGGCGACGTCAAAGATGATTGAGGCATAGGACCATCCTCCTTTTCAGGTATTCCCGTTGTTGGCGGCGCAGAGGGTGCGTATCACGGTAGAGATGCAGTGTCGCCAGTTCGAACCGTTCTTGTGTCTCCTCGTCGGCCACGTACATGGGGCGGCCGGTGCGGATGATTTCGAAGCGCAGCACCGGTGAGGCATGCCGCAAGTCCACCAGGTCCACTCGTTCCGTCTCCAGGCAGCCGGTGATCGCCTCCCGCAAATGAAAGGCTGGCACACCGCGGGTGAGAACAGCCAGGTCCACGTCGTGTCCCACCCGCCCCCTGCTCAAGGAGCCAAAGAGATACGCCAACAGCACCCCTTCTCGCCCGAAAAGTGGGGTGAGACGTTCCATCGCCCCTTCAATGTCCGGGGGCAGTTCCCGAAACCCATTCCAACGTTCGGCAATGCTCATGCGTTACCTCCGTTTCTGTCTGGCTGCATCCCGTACCGTCTGCAAGGCCCCTCTTCCTCCCCTTCCATAGGCATGTTCAATCCTTCAATCAGAGCCAGTCGTCATCTCCTTCATCGGGCGGCTCATCAAAGGTCAACCCGACTTCCGAACTATACGCTGCTCTGACGACATAAGGTTCCCTTCGTTCACGGGGCAGCACACGCCCCTCGTTGGCCAACGCATGATAGCGTCTCCAACTGATGGACACCAGCAACTCGTTGGCTCGGATAGGCTCCTCTTCCTTCAACCTCTCATACTCGTCGTACAGCGATATGGGCAACACTTCCAGGCCATCAAACGCCTGGTAAAACAGGTCCTCCAGGCCCTCGTCGGCAGCGAAAGGACGCAGGGTTCGGACACAAGTGGCCTCGAACTCATCGGCGACGACGATATATTCCTCCTGCCAACGTTCGGCCACCTCGCCGCTGTAGATCTCATCCAGCCACCTGCCAATTGCACTTTCGTCGAGCGATCTGCCATTTTCTCGATCCAGGATCGCCAGCGTACCGGCAATCAGGGCCTCGTCGTATATCTTCTGTCCATCATCTGGCTGGCGGTAGACGTGGACTGGCACGATTCCCTTTTCCCGCCGCCGGTTGATCCGCCCAAACCGTTGCACCAGCGCCTCCAACGGCGCAGGGTCGGTGTAGATGGTGTCCAGGTCAATGTCCAGGCTGACCTCGACCACTTGCGTTGCCACCAACACGATAGGGTGACGCCGCTTGCTGGTCGAGCCGGTGGTCTCCCGCACCAACTTCTCCTTGTCCAGCCGGTCACGCACGATAAAGCGCCCGTGGAGTAACTCGACGAGAACGCCGCTTTTCTCTAGTCGTCTGCGCAATTCGCGGTAAGCGGTCTGCGCCCTGTCCACCAGGTTGCACACTACCAGCACCGATTTGCCCGCCTGGGCGTCGTTGACGATACGCTCCAGTCCCTCATCCGACAGTAGCTCGCCGTCGAGCAGAACCAGCCGGTGGCGCTTAAAGTCGTCGAACAGGGCCGGTTCGGCCGTAATTTCTGCCGGATCATTCAGCGCGCCGCGCAGCCAGTTCTTGATCAGCGTGGGGAATGTGGCCGACATTACCATAAAACGGGCATTATAGTTTCGCTCCAGGTACTCAATGGTCTTGAGGATCAGCGCCAGCCGCTTGACCTCGTAGGCGTGGATCTCGTCGAAAATGAACGCCGCGCCGTGATAATCGGTCAGCATGGCTTCGTACCCCTTCAGCCGGTACATGCCTTTGAGCATCTGATACGGGCTAAAGACGCGCACCGGGGGATAGTTCAGTTGAACCAGATTGCGCGCCCATTTTGCCTGCCTGGCGGCTTCTTTTTGATCATAGTTGCGTTCCATCAGCATCCGGTACAATGCCAGCAGACTGCGCCCGTGCTGCAACCCGACGTTTTTCTCATCGAAGCTTTTCTCCAGGCGCAGTTTCATCGCGTTCATACTGGCCTGGTAGGGCAACGTGTAAAACAAACGGGGGAGTCCTCCACTGATTGCAGCCTGATGAACGGCCCAGAGCAAGGCCGCCTCGGTCTTGCCGCTGCCGGTCGGCGCGGTCAACAGCGTTGAACCATCGGTTGACTCTGCCACGAGTTGATGCCTGAACAACTTATCACGTGAGATTCCCTGGCTGCTCAGGATAGCATCAGCGTCAAAGTGGACGCGGGGCAGTGGGCCAGCGTGGGCCGACGCGCTGTGGTCGGCATTGACCAGATGCCCGCGCAACGCCAGTGTACCCATAATCAGCGGTCGCTCGTTGCTGCGTTCGATGCGGCGCGCAAAGCGGCGGTAGACATTGAGCCAGTGACGGATACGAGCTACCCCTTGCCGCTGCACCACCGCTACTGCACGATCTTGACTGAGCAGAACTGGCGCTGTGACACCGGCCCCATCCAATTTCAGATCGTCTATCCAGGCCGTGGAACACTCGGCCATCCAGCGCCACAGGCCGCGCAACGTCGTCTCATTCAACTCGGCTACCCGCGTGATGAGTTGGTCATCATCTGGGTCATCGGGCGGCGCGTAGAGACGCCGGATTTCATCCGCGTCCTTGTGATGAGAGACGATAGCTGCCGCTACCCAGGGTTGCTCGTCGGGTGTGAAACCCTCGGTTATCCAGTCCAGGAAGACTAGCGACAACACCTCGTGGCGGTGAGGCCACCGTTCGCCGCCGCGCAGTCTGGCCTGGAAGCCGCCGGCCGCTTTGCCAAAGTCGTGCAGGAAAGCCGCCCAAAACAGGATGTGCCACAGGCGCGGGACGCCGAGCGTCTGTGGCAGATCGGGGCGCAGGCGGATGAGTTCGGTCAGCCGTTCGAGCACGTACCAGGTGTGCTGCGCCAGACTCTCCGGCTGGCCGCCTGCGCCCTTCTCTGCGCTCTTGGCCCACACATTGTCCAGCCAGTCAGGCCAGGTCATGTGTCACCTCAATCCACGAAGCTGTGGAAGACAACGGCTGGCTTCAGCCCTTTGTACTCCGGTCCTGTCGGGTCCACCCAGCGCGTGGGTGGATCGGTGTTGAAAACCAGCGAGCCTTTTGGCTCGTATTCGGTCGGCGGGTAGGGCACACGCTCGTGGAGCACGACGTACTGGCCAGAGGTCGGCGCACGCCGCCGATGGTAATCTAGGAAGCGGGGCATCGTCACAGCAATACCGCGCCCCAGGCGCGGCATCATATCCAGAGGCAGCAGCGTATTCCCATAATAGGCCCGCTCAGCTTTTATCAGCTCAACCTCTTCCACTTGAGTGTAAGTGAACAGGTCTTGCGAGCGACCCAGCACAACCGTGTACCTGGGACTGCGGAAGGCCTCCAGCAGGCTCAGCCGGTTGACGTATAGGATGAGGCGCGGTCGGTACAGTAGTTCACGGCGGAAAGGCATGGTTAGGCTACCGGCGTGGATGTGTTCCAGATCCTCGAACTTGCTCTCGAAGGTGAAGCGGTAGGCGAACTGCAAACCAGCCGGGTTAATCCACTCGCCAACAGCACTGCAGATGTGGCCATAGATCGTTGCTGGCGGTGGCATCTCGAAGGTCGGGTGCTTCTGCCACATGAAATGGGGGTAGCGGAAGGATGTGACCAATCCTTCCGCTTCCACCTTAATCACACGCATGGTTCACCCCCTATGTCAGCCACTGCGGGTACTCGTCGAGAGCAGCCACCAATGACCGGAAAGCCTCTTGGGGGTGGCTGAGTTCGATCCTGTTGGCGAAAGACTGGAGCTGGGTTTCGTCAGACAGCGCTGCCTCGAACTTGGCTCGCTCATCGTCCAGGTATCCCTGCACCCAGCCAACGTACACTGGCGACAGCACGTCATCGGCAAAGATGGTCAGCGTCTCCCGCAACGCTTCCACGTTGAACTCAGGCAACCAGCGCGAGTTGCCTTTGACGACGTGTCCAAAGATGTGGTTGCCACCTTTGGTTACGGCCAGCACAGTCAGGGCAGGCGAGACGTCAGTGTAGTGTGTTGTCAGTTTGGCACCGCCTTCCAGTTGGCTCAGCCCCTCGAAAAGCACCTTCACGCGCTGGAGGCGTTCGTTTAGTGGGAGCCGGTAGGCTTTCTCGCTTTCCAGGTGTTCCAGTCCCTGTTCTTTGGCCCTCTTCTTACGCGTTCCGTCCAGGTTCAGGTAACCGGTTTTCTTGCGGTAGGTGAAGGTGCCGGCCCGTTTCAGATCCAGCGAGAACAGCCCTTGCAGTGTGGCACGGTAGAACTGGTGTTCGTAGGGAACAGGGTTGTCCTCCTGTCTGGCCATGACGCCAAAGTCGGTCGTGATGTACACCGGTGCAACGGAGACTAAGGTGCTGACCCGGAAAGGCGCGATGCGGGTGATAACCTCGTCAGTCGGTGTGGCTTCAGAGCGGGATATGTCGGCCTCGCGTTTCTTCTTTGCCGAGGCCCTTTTCGACTCAGCCCGCATGTAGCCGAAGAGGTCATCGTCCCAGTACAGTGATGGGCTACCATCAGTATAGGCAACTTTCTCCTCGCGGTGGATTGGTGACGCCTGCCAGCCGAAGTCTCCTCGCTCCAGGGTGTCGCGCAACCAGGCACGGAACGCCTGCGCCGAGACATAGGGGTAATCACCAGACCGCGTGCGAATGAACTTCACAGACGATGTGTTCTCGGTGCGAGCTCCGGGGATGGGCTCGCCCGAGTTATTCAGTGCTGACGCCGAGGCATCGATCAATAGCAAACCAGTTACAAAAGCCATTGTTTACCTCCTGTTGTATATGGATTGAGAAAGCTAGAGCCCTTGACCCAAGCCCCGCTTGTCCAACGTGGCCGCGTCCCGAGCTGCTTCTTCCAGTTCTTCTTCGTGCTGCTTGAACCAGCCCGCCACGTGCAACTGCTCGATCATGCGCACCAGTACCAGATCTCGTGCCAGTGACCAGTCTCGACGCGCAAGTTCTTCGCCTTCCTCGAAAATTTCAATGAAGCCGTCAAAAGTGAGCAGTGGGGGCTCACCCTGTTTTACGACGGACGTGTTGGCTCTAAGCAATTCGAGCCGCAGTTGAGGATACCGCTGGGCGAGAAAGACTTTGTTGAACAGGCGCGCATCTTGAGTCTGCACGTAGTTCGCCAACCGGTCCCCCAACTGCCGGATAGTTTCAATGCGGCTTCTATCCATATTCATCACCTCCCTCAGAAAGAGTGTCATTAACTCCCATGAGACCAGAGCGGCCTCGTCTTTAAGCGAGTAGGTCAGGCGTGGATCGTTTCTTCTCACCCCCTTTGCTTTGCGAATTGGCCGCCGCAGGAAGTACCTACGGAGAAACGATGGTGCCTCCTGCGGCAGGTCAAATAGGTTCTCGTAGAGCCAGTTACGTCGAAACGTAATGGTGCCTTCGTCAACTTCCTTTGTGCCCAAATCATGCCAGGCTTGGTTGACGAGCGCATCCCATGCTGTATGGTATTTGGCGGTGGTTGCTGTCCGTAGAAAGCGTGTGATCGGCAGCGGCAAATGGAAGATGTCAATGTCGGCTCTGGTACCGTAGTTGGTGAGCCAGTAAGCTGTAACTGAGCAAGGAGCAACTTCCCTGGCTTCTCGGCGCTCATGCTCGATCTCCAGCAAGGTCTTCACCAATACCGTTTTAGGATATTTCGCCCCCGTTATCTTTCCCCCAGTGCCCGCGAGTTCGATCAGATGTATTGCCTTCCGATTCTCATTGAGAAAACGTTTGGCGAACTCATAGGTCAGTTCCTCATTGTCTGCGTGGACGAACAGCACACGCCCCTCGCACTTGATGGAGCCAAGCGGAAAGGTTTGCACGCACAATAGGTCTTTTCCACAGACAGGTAGCCCTGGGAGGCCCTCTGCGTAGAAATTGATCACACCTACGCTGCCCAGAAGCGGCACATGCTCGCGGTAGGCGCGCATCATCGCTGGCTCACCACAGAAGACACATGGCTCATCTAGCCTTGGAGCTTCAGAACGATATCCTCGTAACATCACCTCGGCATATTCGAGGCGTTTCTCCGGGTATCTCTTGTAGGATGGCTGAACAAAACCGGAGTTCGGAAAGATCGTCGTGAGAAATGACTGCATTGGATTGACGGTGTAGTGTTTCGTGAGGTAGTCAGCTACCGTATCCAGGTCTTGCTCAGTCAACTCGGCGGGATCGCGCTTGCCGGCGAACGCTGCAATCGTCGCTACTCCCACATCTACCAATGGATGTCCTGTGTATTTGAGCATAAGCACCTCCTGATGTTCCGATGACTAGACCATTGCCAACATCAATCTTCCATATACACCCCCGCCGCTTTCCTATGCTCCTCCGCCACCCGCTCCCGCAGGCTCGCCGGCTCCGGCACATCCACCCGGCCACCACAGTGCAGCCCCACCCCGTTCGTCCACTTGCGCCTCTCCCATTATACGGTAAAATAGGTTTGCTGACACTTTCCTCAATCCGTCTGGAACACCAAAAGGGAGACACAAGCCCGTGAGCGAAAACCCGTCCGATGCCCTCGTCCACACCTTGCGCGAGCGTGGAGCACGGTACGTCGTCGGCACAGAGGGCCATCCGGTCGCCGTCCTCTTGACGCTGGAAGAATACGACCACTACCTGGATTTGCTGGACGACGTGGCAGATAGCCAGGATGCCGAACTGGCAGCGCGTCTGGCTCAGGCTGCCGTTCGACCCGCCCGCGAAAAGCATCAATCCTTTCGAGACTAGCTGCGCCAGCGCGAGACGTCTTCTGCCAAAATGCAGGCAGAGAATCCGACGTCACAGTTGCTGCCCCGTATCTGCATCCGTTGACTCGCTGATTCGCTCATTCGTACACCCCCGTCGCCCGCTGGTGTTTCCCCTCCACCCGCTCCCGCAGAATGTCATCTCCTTCAGATGCGCTTCTGGCGTGCAGTGTCCCGCACCGTCTGCAGGTCCAGCACTTCGGCCACTTCGTAGCGCGGCGGGCGGCTGCCGGCGACAGGGCGCAGACGGACGCAGGTGGGGAAGTAGCCCATGCGCCCGTGCAGTTCCGCCAGCAGCGTCACGGCGATGAAGTTAAGCGCCGGCGGGACGACCAGCAGCGGCGTCGTCTGCCATTCGGCCGGGGAGAGAGCGCAGGCATCGGCCAGCGTGACGGCCTGGGGCGCGAAGGGCCGGTCGTGGTCGAACTGCGCCGGCACGTGGCGCACCTCAGCGACGCTCTCGCCGGTGATGTCCTCGACCTGGCTTATTTGGTCGGGGGTTAGGGGGTGGGAGAAGTTGAGGAGGAACATCAGTCATACACCTTTTGTTTTCAGCAGGCGCAATGCCTCTTTTGCATCACAAACAGTCAGTCCCAGTTCACCCTCAAGATAAACGAGGGCTTGGGCATGAGTAGAATCTTTACCTTTTGGGCCTTTGCCCATATCGCTGTCTTCTGTGAACAGGATTTTACCGCAGCGACAAGCGACTGCGATGAACACGTGATCTGAGGGACCACGACAGCCATAGCTTGATAAAATCCTCGCATGTCTTTTCGGCAGCTTGCCATCGTGCCATTCGAACTGAGGTGACACCTCACTGTACCATTTTTCGAACAATTCCACCCCGGATAGTTTGTTTCTGTACTCTGCATGCATATGTGAACCAAAATCCAGACAAATTCCAACACCGGTAGTCCAAACCAGTATCGTGACTCCCAAATAGTCCAACGACTGTTGCAGAAACGCATTGACCAGAATATTGGTATCAATCGTTACCCGCATCGCTGTGCTCCAACAGGTTGAGTTTGGCTATGTCCTGATTGATCAGCATAACTTGCTCGTAATCGTCGGAGAAAAATCGCTTGAATCCATCAGGCTGCTTCACGTATTGCCCCTGTTCATCGATCCCAACAGATTCTATGCGACTGACGCCGGCCTCGCGTTCAAAAAAGTAGACGGCTAGCTGACCGGTTGCAAGCTCTGGCCCATTCTCGTCATCCGCCGCAACGGGGATGTCTCTGGCACGCTTGATGCGGTTAAGACTAGTTCGCGCAATGCGCCGCCGGAACCGCAGCAACAAGTGTTCGCTGTGCGTTTCAATCAGCAAGCGCACCCCTCCTTTTGCCACACGAATGAACAGATCACCTAACTTGACCTGAGCGCCAGGATGAAGGTGCGATTCGGGTTCCTCTATAATAATAGTTGCTTCTTTTTCTGCCAGCGCACATTCCAGGACAACCGGCAGCATTTGTGACCAACCAAAACCCGTGTCACACAAATTGCTCTCTATACCTGCCGCGTCCTCCTCGCGGAGTCTAACCTCAAAGATGGATTGATACGGCTTGCGCTCCTCGTCGAGAGCATACACTTCAAATTGAATCCCCAGCCCAAGCTCTTTCAGGCGAGTGTTGATCCGCCCCAGGTTCCTCTCCCACTGACGAGTTCCCCAGGTAGCGAGCAAGTTCTCCATCACATTCAGGCCTTGCCTGTGAGCGCGGCTCGACATGGCACCGGGGGCATAATAGAATCGCTGTGGTTCGCTGCGCACAGGGCCAAGATAATGCAGTGATTCGAGAAAACCTGATATGACCTGCCGGAATTCGTCTAGCAATTTAC
>CAYPOY010000067.1:10170-20215 GCA_964412395.1 uncultured Anaerolineales bacterium
TAGTCACTCTCAAATTCGGTGTCAAGTTTAGGCAGTGCAGGTAAAAAGCCCACTCCCACGCCAAAGTCTCCAACTCTGTCCCACGGGTTCTCGACAGTTGGATCCAGACGTTGTTCTATGAGACTGGGTGGAAAGCCCCATTCGCCGGCAACAGTTTCATTCTCCAACCATTCAGCAGCAAAGATCAAAGTGCCGGCGGCGTCGTTACCCTGAATGTTCAGCCACGGCGCGCGAATTTCAATGCTCTGCAGAATAATGCGCCGGGTGGCCCGTGCCGGCCCAAAAACCAGTTGAAGCGTAGCCCACGCTTCCTCATCGCTTACAACCGGCTCACCCCTGGCCTGGGCTTCTAACCGCTTTTCTTCTGATTGAAAGCTCTGCAATAGTTCCGGGCGAATCCGACATTTAAACCCAAAAACTATCGTCTTGCCCTCAACTTTACTGTCTCCCGACCCTGTTTTGTGGTGAACGAGGTGCTGGAAAGAACCGGCATCTATACCATCCTCAGAAAACAATGTTAACGATCCTCGGCCGGAAGGACTGGTGAGGCTCTGTCTCAACAACAGCAGTGCACGCAGGATCGCGCTCTTGCCGGTCGCGTTGCGACCGAACAGTAGGTTAAGCGGTCGCAACTCGATCCAGCCACTATCCTCGAACCCCATAAAGTTCCAGACGCGAAAGGCTCGGACGCTCAAATCCTCCTCCTGTCTCAATCTGGCCATGGTTGCACATCCTCGGCCTTGGGGCCTTTCATCCCTTGAACCTGGCGGAAAATGACTTTTTGCCCACGAGTCAATGTCGTTACTCCTTGGACCAGATCGCTTTTGTGGACGAAAACGTCAGGGCCACCGTCGTCGGGCACGATAAAACCAAAGGAGCGGCTGCGGCCCAGCCCAAAGTCTTTCACTGTGCCTTGCCGAAAGCCGGGCCGGATACGGTCGAGTGGCGCTTGGCGCCCGCTTACTGCCAGCGGGTCAGGTAACACAGGCCGTCCCTTGTACTCGTTCCCATACTTGGGGTGCTCAATCAGCAGGTAGCGTGTCTGTCTGGCATCGGGGCCAGGCCAGGAAAGCATCGCCAGCAAAGCCTGAATACGGTCTACCTCTGCCAGGGATTGAGCGTCTGTCGGGTTCAAGACATTATTATCCAGAATGAGTTGCTCAAACGCTTCGACAGTCTTCTCGACCAGATTTTCTTCTGTCTTGTTCCCCCTTGCCCATCGCTCATCTTGAAAGAGTCGCCTGTAACGTTGCGCACGATCCGTCAGATGCAGCGTGGCTTCGATCTTGACCGCTCCCATCCCATAAGGCTTGCCCATACCCAGCTTGAGCCGGTAGTCTTCATCTTGCGCCTTATCCAGTACCCACAGCAACGCCCCCAACTCTACGTCCGACAGGTTCTCGAACCGAATTTGAAAGCCAAAGGTCACGCCGGCTTTTACCGGCCGGATCCAGGTATGCTGTGTGTCCTGGTCGCTCACCTGCTCCGGCTCTTGAATGTCTTCCAGCTTCACGGTGCCCTTGTGCCAATAGAGCTTGTGCCCCCGGATCACCGTTTCACCGGGGGTGTCACTGGCATAGTGGAGCAGCCTCACCGATTGATTGGGCGCTGTTTGCACCAAATAGTGCTGAAAAGTCGTGGGTTTGGGACTGCCCAGGATTTTCGGCTCTACCGGCTCCTCGTCGGCCAGCCATACTTGATCCTGGCCCTCATTGAGCCGGGCGTCCGTGACGAAAATCCGCCCAGCAAAAGCGCGCGCTTTGCCCTCCCCTTTGGCTTTGGTGTAACCAAACATCGCCTCGGCCAGGTCGGTGTCATCATCCTCCTGGCGCAAGATCTCGGGCACATAGTCTCGCGGGGAACTGGCGCGTTGGGCGTCCTTGCGCCGGAAAGGTATGCGAAAGTTGGGCGTGTGACCAAAGGCGCGGATCACATCGTCGGGACTGACCAGATAAAAGATGGGCCTTCCCTCGACCAGACACCCCATTTGCCGGTTGAACGGCGGGTCTTGCTTTTGAAAGTCGGTCAGGCTGGCGCGATAATCTCGAATGGCGTCGTCATCAATCGGGATCAAGTCTTTTATCGCAACTCGCTCTCCTACATCTGCCGCTGAGACAATAGAGTGATTCCTGCGCGGCGATTCGCCCCCGGCTTTTGACATACTGCCTGTGCAAACCATCGTGCCCTGATTAGGATATTCGCCGCGCTTGCCGACCCGCTCAATAACCCAACGTCCCCTCGGCGTGCGCTTGGTGGTGAAACTGACCTCTATGTAATCGGGACGATAATCAGGCTCGTTGAAATGGTGACGCAGCACGGTGCGTGGAACGTGTTGTTCTTTGACCTTGAGGAAGGATTCCCCTCGGATCTGTTTCGCGGGCAGGATGTACCACTTTTCTCCGTGCTTTACAACGTAGCCGGCCTCCACCTTCCCCAGCGCGTCCCTATAGGGCCGGGCCAGTGGATCGGACCTGGGAGCGGCCACCGCGCGGAAGAAATACCGCTGCTGATCGGTCACCCACTGCATCTTGCCATACCCCACAATCTCCACCAGCGCCCGCAACATCCCCCGCAGGCTGCTGCCGGGGATCAGTGGACGGAGCGGGTCCTCGGTGTAGAAAAAGTCAGGCTTGTGCCGCACCTGTTCACGCCAGGGGAGCTTTTCTTCAGCTTTCTCGTCCTGCGACCGCTCAAACTCGTCCAGTTCCAGCGCCGCCCGCACGTAGAGGGGCGATGCCGTCGTCAGGTCGCAATCAATCCAGCCAGTGTATTGGTCTGGGTAGTAGCGATCCTGGTCGGGCAGACTCTCCGGGTCCACCGTCAGCACCCGCTCCGGCAGCGGCACAAAGTTATAGGGCGCTTTGGCAGCGCGCTCTCGTGGATTATGATGTACAGGCCATTTACTCATCGGTGTCCTCCTCTCGTTTCTCAGCCCATAGCCCCGTCAAGCGGCTCTGGACGATGACCACCGTCCCGCTTTCGTCGCGCCCCAGATAGTGACGCACCCCCAGGCGCAAGGGATGCCATCGCTTTCTCTTTTTCTCCGGTGGGTCAAAGGGAATGTCGGCCGCCGGCAGTGGTGGCAGCGCGTGGCGCAACCCCTGGCGACCGTCGGCCACCAACGTAAAGTCTTCTTTTCGTTGCTCAACCTGAGTGCCCCAGAGGATGTGTGCTTCGTCAAATGCCTCGGCTTGTCCGCCGCGATGATCCTGCAAGCGACGAGCCTCGAAGCTGTTTTCCACTCGCCAGACCCGCACTTCCGCGTCACTCCCAAAGAGCCGGGCTTGCTGTAGCGTTATAGCCCGCAATGGCGGCGAGACTTGAGGAAATACACTGTCAGAGGTGACCAGTTGTCCATTCCGCATTCGTCCCCAAATCACACCATCGTCGGCGTGGGCCAGGAACCAGACGGCGTCGCCCACGCCGGGCTGCTTCCGGAACCAGGCCAGGGGATCAACAGTGAAATCTGTGGTGTCTAACGGTTGTACCTGGCAGGCAATCGGTTTGGTCTCTCGTTTCATCTCATCCTTCCTCCACAAAAGCCTGGACAAACTGCTCCAGCCGGTCTCTGTCTCCCTCAACGTGAATAGTGTCATCGTCTCGCCGGGTGAGCGTCCAGCAAGCGCCATTATAGGTCAAAGTAGCGCGTTTCCCCTTCAACCTGCCTCGCCCAATGCTGCTCTCACCGCCCAGGGCCAAATCGCCGGTCCACAAATCTTTTAGTAGCAAGAGGAGCAACCCCACGTCCGCCTCTTTGGGGTTTGGCAACGTCAGGTAAATCTTTACCTGGGTGTCTCCTTTGCCAAAGACTGGCTGCTTGCTAAAAAGTGCGCCTGGGTAGGCGCCGCCGGTAAAGCGATCGATCTTGATCCGGCTCTGCACCAGTTCCAGCGGATTCCGAATCACCGTCTCTGCCACCCACAAACGACTGGCCGTGAGATCTGTTTCTTGGTCGCCCTCCCGCTGGCGGTAGCCGAACAGTTGATTGGTAACGTCATAGCCATCTTTGCCCAACGTGTTGGCGATGCGCAAGGCTCTAGCCCGCAAAGCCCCGGCCAGGCTGGTGCCGCTGAGGATAGGGACCTCTTGCCCGCTGCGATTGGAGTGCAGGTGTACCATATCCGGTGCACTGGCCTCACCCGATCCGGAGCAAATCAGCAACGATCCATCAACGTCGAAAATGCCTTCCAGGATGCACACCGGCCGGTGATACTCATCCGGAGCCGGGACATCCAACAAAGCCGCAATGTCTGTGCCTTCCTTTTGGTCAGAAGAATCATTGTCCAGCCAGGCAACAAGCCCCTGGGGGCTGGTCACATCGTAGCGGCGAACCCTCCACCCGGTGACGCGGCAGCGGCCAAACCCACGCCGCTTGCGCTTGCCCAGGTGAATCTCGCCTTTTTCCAGCCCTCGCAGCGCCAGCACAAACGCCGTTCGCAACTTATCTTCTTGGCCTTTGAGCACCGAGAGCTCAAATGATAGTTCAAATTCAGTGCCGGCAGCTAAAAGCTCCATGTCGAACTTTTTTCCGGCCTCGGCGGTGCAGGTCGTGGGCTCAATCGCCACGCCATCCCGCAGTTCCACATCAGGTTCACCGCCCAGAGCGTCGTCTACGATCAGCGGACTCTGAACGCTTTCCTTTTCCTCGGCGCTGACCTTGCCAAAGAGCGAATCAGCCAACGACGCCGAGTGCTCTCGGAGATAGTGACGCACAGCGCCAGCGATAGAGGCGCCGGTCAACAGGGCCTTCCCTTCCAATGGGTCTAAAAGCAGAGGCATATCCAGGGAGTCCTGGGCATCGCCGCTGCCCAGGTGGGTGGGGGTCTCTAACACCAATGTTCCCTCGACGACGATTCGTTCCCGGATGCCACGCGGATTTTGCCATTGAGCATTCATTCGGCACCTCCTTCGAGCCGCGCCTGCCTGGCAGTTTTTTTCAAAAGCGCATCCAACAAGCGCATACTGTATTCCAGCTTCAGGTCCTCAGTGAGTTGTGCAGTCACATCGGCTATGGATGGTAACGGCCCAAGCCTGGGCTGCAAATAGGTCCTCCAGAGATGATCTCCCTGAATTTCCTTGATCAGCCAGGATAAGAGCCGTTCACCACCTATGCGAGCCTGTTCAAATTGCTCTTTGGCTGCCTTGAGGTCGTTCAAATGGTTAGCAATCAAATCGGGGTTGCGTTCCCGCCAGGCACGACGCACGGTCAACCGCAAGCGAGAGAGTTGAGCATTATGGGGTGGGTTAACAATGCTCAACTGACTAACCCCCTCTATTAACTTTTGGTCCAGCATAGCCCGGAGTCGCCGCCCGGCCATTCGCTCTGCTAGTTGCCGGCTCTCATTGGATAACGAGACGGGTTTAATACGGGAGTCTCGAACCGCAGGACGGCGCTGTAGCCTGGTTTGTGTATGCCAGTTGATACCAACACGACCAAAGCCCTCAGCACGCCGCTCGCCGATACCCTCATCTTTTAGACGCGAGATTTGCTCATCTACCTGATCGGCCTGATACACAAACACACTGCCTGCCTGCAATGCCGTTGCCTGTACCAGGGGAAGTCCCCACTTACGATTAAAGCCTCCTATCACCCGTGTTTCCTGATATGCCCGCCAATGTTTCCATCCCAGCACTGCATCCAGGTTGGTGGTAAGATGGCCATTAGCGTCTCGCAAAATGGCGTCGCTAAACAAGGTCAGGATCACGACGTCCTCATCAGGCTCGTCGTCTGGTTCATACTCGTGCCAATCTGGATCAAGCCGGACTTGCTCAAAGCGCACCCGTCCATACTCGGCGCTGCGAGAGCCGCCCAGATTCAGCTCTGCCCGGTCTAAAAAGGGACGCAAGGCTTGCAGGTCTGATTGGTCTTCAGCCAGGATGGCCGCGCCAAACAACTCGCCGGCGGCAATAGCCTCATAGCGGTAGACAGTGCTCTCGCCTTTTCGTTTGACGTTCCGATCTTCATTGGCGTTATGCACGTTGACGTAGCAGCCAGGTCGGCCAAGTTCCACTTGCCTCCCTTCCTGCCAACAAAAGACACCTGAAGGCGATACGGGATTATCTATATCTTTATCTAGCTCTATAGCAAAATCATAGATGTCAGCATAGTCGTTATCCTTATCGTCTTTGCTGACCCGCCAGGAGAGCGGCTTGGGGAGAGTGCGTTGCCCGGAACGGTTGACAGGATAAGCATTGAGATAACGGACAGCACCCTCAAAGAACAGGCGACGATAGGTCGAGTCCTGGGCTACGTCTGTCACCCGGTGCTCGCGCAGATAACGGTTAATCACGACACCTCGCAACACGCTGCCGGGGATAAAATCGAACGTCTTGGAACTGTTTTCCTCACCGGCGCCCAGTTGAGTCACCAACAACGGCTGCAAAGCCCGAATCTGAAACGTCAAGGCGTTCATACGCCCACCTCCTTTCGGAATGTGGCAAAGTATTTGTCGGTAATCGGTTGGCGAGTGCTATCTAAAAGTTCCGCTGCCAGCCGGCCCCGACCCCGATTGCGCCCGCTGCCTGCCCGGCGGAAGGCCTTGATGCAAGCGGCTAACAAGGCCAAATCGTTCTCTGTTGGCTTGGCCGCAAAATGCATATCCGCCTCAAAGGGTGTCTGTCGCAAAATGACCCGTCCAGTCCGTAAGCTGTGCGGCTTGGGCACGCCGCTTTCGTCCATAGCCGTCTGGCGTCGCAGGGCCGTGATGGATTCCAACACCCCTTCTCGCCTGATCTTTTCTTCCCGAACGTCCTGGGCGATGGCCGTGCGGAGATCGGCCGGGAGTTGAGCATCACCGATGGACAGCAAGGCATTGTCCTCCAATGTGCTGCCCGGATTGCCAAAGAGTCGTTGAGCTGCTCCTTCCCATCGGGCCTTGTCCGGCAGCGCGGCCAGAATCTCGGCACACTCCAGTACCAACAACCCTTTCAGAGAACGTCCGCCCAGGTAGGGACATCCCCATTCATCGTGTTGTATTTCGGCATCCACCATCCCGGCCACGCCATCGCCCCGGCCAAAGGCAGCGTCGCTTTCCAGCACAAATTTCAGGAAATAGGTATTCATAGCTGTTGCCCTCCTTCCAACAGGATGAAAAAGTCCATAGCTTCAATGGCGTCAAAGTAGCCACACCGACCGCCTTGCCAGCCTTGAGTGGTCATCTCTAGCTGCTCCGGAATGGATGGTAATTTATCCAGGCTGTACGCCATGCGGAAATGCTCGACCGCTTTGGGTCCTGCGCGTAGAGCATCTCGCAGGGCTTTGACCTTGTTACGCCGCTCTGCCCACTCGCCTGCTTGAAATTCTCGCGTAACTCGGTTCAGGGTATTCCAAGTGCGCCATTCTCCCTCTAGGCTGGTCAAAAGTACTGGCCGCATCAACAACCTTCCGGTGATAATGCGTTGTCGCTCTTGTAACGCGATGGTGTACTCGCGCTTTCGCAATTCTTTCAATTCTCTCACCAGTCCACCCACGGCAAAGTGCCAGTCCATAGCCGTCAATCCGCTCTCGCTGTAGGGTGGCTGTTGCCGTTCCTTGATGTACTTTTTGGCCGACTTGCATAGATCTTCAGCCAGGGTATAAGCGCGGGCAAAGGGATAGTGGGTTTTCACCACGGCTATGCCGGCCCGGCAGTGGGCGAACTCCTCATCTGCAAGCCTTTGACCGGAAAATTGCTCCAGGTAATACGCCGCCAGACTCAATCCCAGCCGTCCATCACAGACAAAGGTCACGTCGTCGCCACCAAAGACGATGGGGCGAAAGGGCAACTTGTCTTCCCGCAACTCGATCACGTCACCAATGACCTTTCTCTCATCTACGGATTCAACCAACTTGTCCACTGTGTTTTGAAGAGCTTCCAGAGCCGCCCGCTGAACAGAAAGCGAGAACTTACGCATAGCCTGAACATACTCTCGGTTCTCTTCTGGCGTTGGAAACTTGTCTCTAATCCCTTGAATGCGCTTGCTCATATCGTTGCCATCGGTATGAACGACAGCGATGTAGCTGGACTCTTCCTCGGTGCGGCCAAAGTCGTCAAAGTCTCGGGCGGGCCGATAATTACCAAAGTCAACGAGAGTCTTGAGCCGCTTACTTGCCTCTGATTCAACGTCCAGTTTGGCTTTAACCTCTGATGAGATCAAGCGGCCCTCGTCATCTTTGGCAACCGCCGGCAGCCCGGTGTAGACACAAGCCGCCGTGACCCCGAGGCCCAGCAACGGTGACGACGCAGGCCGGTCCGTCTTGCTGGCAGCCAAAGCATCCATTGCGTCTTGCACTATCCCTGCTTTTCCACCCAAGGGCTGGTTTTGCCAGTCAAACTCTTTATGCACCAGGACGATTTGTAACCCTGGTGCCTCTAGCAGCACTCGGTGGGTCAAGCGGCGGGCAAAGTCTATGGCAAGGTCGTGGTCAGCGAAGAGAATGACTGCGTTTCCGCCTCCGGCGTACACCACCTCAGCTTCCAACTCGCCCTCCTCGATCGTCTGTTCTGTAAAAGGTTTCTTGCCGTCCAAATCAATCACATTATGAAGGGTAGGAGGCAGAGCCTTCACCATCCATTCTCTCGTGGCGCAACCCACGAGGTACGACGCGCCAACGTTTTGCTGAAGGTTGTTGGTGCCAAAGATATAATCCTGAATATCGCTAGTATCTACTACCGTGAGCGTATATTGGCCCATTGGCCCCTCCTTATGTTCTTTTCAGGCTATTGGCAGTTTCAAACCACCTTTTCAACCAAGCTGGTAGGTCCGGCAAATCCTGCATACCAAAGACCTCCACCCGTCCCTCGGTGAACCAGGTTTCTTCGATTTCTTGTTTCAGCCCGGCCGGGTCAGGATAGCAACAGACCAGGCCGATACGCGCTTCATCCCCGCCCATCTGGCGGGCGCGGACGTAGGCTTCAAACAATTTCTGCTTGTTCATTCCCCGCTTGGTCCCAGTTGTGCACGAGATAGCAAAGAGCTGATAACCCCGCATGGCGGCTACGTCAAATTCAAATTCCCGCCCCCCCAACTTCGGCTTCAGACTCATCCCATAATCTTGAACCCGACTCTCTTCTGCTACCTCTTTGACACAGTCAAGCACATAGTGCTCCAACCATTGCCCATCCAGCCATTCGGCTAACTTGTCAATTTTCCATCCTGCCGGCAAGGATATGTCACCTAGTGTTTGTGGACTCCCCCAACTGGTAAAAATCGGCGCCAATGTGGGGTTACTCATAGGCAGTTCCACCGCTTTCAGTGCTGTCCTGGATTTGAACCTATCTGGCCTATCGGAACGTCTCAAGTTTTCTTGACACCAAGTTCGCCACACACCTGGGTCTGTGATATGCACATCAACCAGCTTTAGATAAGCCTCTCGGAAAACAGCTTCTCGTTCAGGGGGAGCCATGACTCTGCCGTGTAGTGCCACCAGTTCTTCAAGGGTTACCGGGCAATCTTGTTCGACTGGAATATCTTTGGTCGGTACACCGCTCACGCCATCTATGCGCATCGAAAGCGTTTCCGCATCGAGGTAACTGAACACCACTTTTTGGCTCTGTGTCATAGCATATCTTACCACAGTGCGATAAGTGTGTACCGCCATCGCTTTGGTGCCACCAGTGTAGTTTAGCCCTATCGAAGCAGACGGCTTGATCGTGTCTAGGATCTCTTGCATCTTGCGTGCAATGCGAGAGTTGTCCACCCTGTCAATTTCACGTGGAACCACTTGCAATTCGGGACGCTTGTTATGGACAGATCTTTCTAACACACTTGCGACATTGCCCGTGTCCGGTGTATGCAAGAGATACGCTGTTCCCTCATCTTTACCCAGCAAAAGAGCAGCGATGTAATTTGGCAGAGGGTTGGTGCCAATCAACAGAAAAAGACAATCAGTCTGATATGGTCTCCAATCGCTCATTCTTTGTCGCCTCCCCTTCCCCCAAAAACCACCAGCCCCACCACCTCCAACTTCACCCTCAATTCTTGCACCCTTTCACCTCCTTTGCTTCATCCAGTATACTACAACACTCCCACTTCTCCAATAGAAGAACCTCCAGCAAACTTTGGA
>CAYPOY010000068.1:0-20195 GCA_964412395.1 uncultured Anaerolineales bacterium
GGCATCAGATGCTCTGCGTTGTCGATCACGTCGGCCTGTCCATCGCGTACCGTGACCTCCATCGTTGTCCCGTTGACCTTGACCTCGTAGCTTCCTGCTGTCAGTCGGGTTTCTCCATAGGGCATGTGCACTTCGACAACCGTAGGCCTGCCGTCATTGTTGGAAACGTTGATGCGCACCCGACCGGCCCTTACTTCCAGCGCGACTTTGTGGGGCAGGGGGCTGGTGGAGAAACGTGGGGAACGGGCCGAAGAGAGCACGACTTCGGTGTTGTCATAAAGTTGGGCGGTGGCGATGACGGAGCTACCTGCGTGAGGCACGCGTATCACGAGCCGGCCAGCGGTGGAGTCTGTGGCCACAATTGTGCGTTCAGCGATGTCGTAGCGGTCTTCCGCGATCGCGACCGGTGCCCCCCGGCCAGCCAGAGTGACGCGCAGTGGTCCCCGCTGCACCTCAAGGCTCACGTTCTGCCCTACATCGGCGTAGAGGACGTAGTAGCGGATGCCCAGAGGCACAGCTACCGTCAGGCCTACGCAGGTAAAGAACGACATTAGCAAAACAACCCAGGCCAGCCGCTCGGGATTATTTCTCATATATACCGTACTCCGAAGCGTTCGAATTCACCGCTGGGGTCCTCCCACTCAACGTCCACCTGCCGCACCACAGCGGAGGGAGGACCACGATGCAAGAAAGCCCAGAACTCGTCGAGTGCCTTGCGCCTGCCCTCAGCGATAGTCTCCACTGTGCCGTCCCGGCGGTTGGCGACCCAGCCAGTCAGGCCAAGGCGCTGTGCGGTGTGGACGGTATAGTAACGAAAGTTGACCCCCTGCACGTATCCGTGAACGACAGCGTGCAGACGGGCCTCTGGTTTTGACCTCTCTCCCATACTTTACGCTCCCCACAGGATACGGAGAGTATGCGGTTCTCGCTTATCGAAGCGGTGCAGGCCGGCCTCGCCGGCCTGTTGTAGCGCCTGCTCATATTCCGCCCGTGTGATGGGACGGTCGAGCGGCGGCAGTCCAGCAGCCTTATAGCAAGGGCGATACTGATCCATGACGTTTATGTAAGTATCGCGTGAGATCTCTTCTGCCAGAAAACGGGCGATTTCGGCCGTCCTGGCCAATCCCTCGGGCAGCACCAGGTGGCGCACGAGCAGCCCTCGCAGTGCGATACCATTCTCATCCAACACCAGGTCGCCCACTTGCCGGTGCATCTCCTTGACAGCCGCCTGATTGACCGCCGGGTAATTCTTGATTTTTGAGTACTTGTAGGCTACCCCCTCATCCGCGTACTTCATATCCGGCATATAAATGTCCACCACACCGTCGAGCAGCGCCAACGCCGCGAGGGAATCGTAGCCGCCGGTGTTCCAGACCAGGGGTAGCCGCAACCCGGCCTCGGCGGCGATGAGGAGGGCCGCCAGGATGGGGGCCACTACGTGAGTAGGGGAAACGAGGTTAACGTTGTGGCATCCTTGTGATTGGAGTGAGAGCATCATCTTGGCCAGTTCCTCCGGCTCGACTTCGCGCCCGTGACCGAGTTGGCTGATGTCGTAGTTCTGGCAGAACTGGCAGTTGAGGTTACACCAGGCAAAGAAAATAGTGCCGGAGCCCTGGTAGCCCCGCAGTGGAGCCTCCTCTCCGAAGTGGGGGCCAAAACTGGACACCACTGCCTGCACCCCAGTCCGGCAGGTCCCCGGCCTCTCGTAGCGATCCACGCGGCATTCCCGGCCGCAGAAGTCGCAGGTACGCAAGCGATCGTAGGCTGCCCGCACGCGCCTCCTCAGTTCGCCTGAGTGAAGCAATGCCAGATAAGCGGGTTCAATGGAAGTAATATCCATTGTGCTACTACCACTGTACCGGCACCTTATGCACGCGCCACCTGCGGTCGCGATATCGAACATAGCCGTTGTGCCGGCCGAACTGGTAGACCTGCCAGGTCACCTCGACGTCACGGCGGCAGTAGGCGATGACCTTGTCCAGTTGGCCCTGGCGAAACCAGCGCACGGCCTGCAGCCCGTCGGCGCTTTTCGTCTCCCCCAGCGTAGCGGCTGCCACGTTGTCCAGTTTGGGTCGCCAGCCCATCGCGTGGTACAGGTCTTGCAGCATATCCACCGTCGGCAGGTCCGACAGGGGATCGTCCGTGTAGGCGCGCAGGACTTCGTAGTCGAAGCGGAGCACGTTGTAGCCAACTACCCGGTCTGCCCCGCGCAGGGTAGCAATGAGGCGCTCCACCTCTTGCTCAGTGTAATCGCGGTAGACGTCCTCGGCGGCATTGTAAGTCACGGCAACCGCCAGGCACATATCGCGGACGTGGCGCCAGCCTCCTACCTCGTCGGCTGCATATTGGGTCTCCAGATCGAAGACGACGATGTTGCGCATTTGACTTTCCTCGTTCAAAGGGGATGCGGTAACCACGCCTCTAGCGGCGACGGAGCCCGCCGATCATCAGCACAGCCACAAGCAGGCTCAACAGCCATAGCGCCACCCAGACGCCGACTTGCTCAGCCAGGACCCGCCAGGGAGCCTGGGGCTCCAGGCTGGCCCGCCATACGGTCTCCAGGCCGCTGAGGCTGACGTTCAGAGCCTCCTGAACGCCCCCTGTGCAACTGGCACCGTTGGCGTAGGCTGCCAGCAGCGTGCGTATCCCGCCAGCTCCGTATCGCTCGCGGATGAATTGCACCACGCTACCGCTCTGGGCATAGGCCAGGAACGCGGTGCGCGAATCGGGCGAAAAGGGGACGCACAAATCTTCCAGGGGGAGCAGGCGTCCCTGTGTGCGGGCCTCCTCGAGCACCATAGCATACTCCGGCGTCGGCAGTTGTTCATTGGCTGTGGCCAACCCTTCGTCCAGCCACTCGGGGACGTACCTGTAGCCGGCCGGCGTGACGGCCTGGTAAACCAGCAGGTGGGTGACCTCGTGTGGAATGTAGCGCCTCATGCGCGATGTGTAGCCTTCCTCATACGGGATCGCGACGACGACCCCTCCCAGTTCAGGATGTGCCTGCCCGCTTGCCCACTCCCGTCCCGTGAGCATCATCGCCGCATTGAGATTGTGCTGCGCGTCGTAGATGTAGATGTCAATAGACTCCGGTACAGGGGCACGCAATTCTGTGTTGATCTCCCCCACACTGGCCTGGGCGATGTCGAGTGCCGCCTGGCCGAAGATCGGGTCGCCATGCCCTTCGATCCAGTGGACAGTGAAGCCGTTCGCGCTGAGTTGTCCCCACCGAAAGCGATTGTCCGTGTACTCAAAATGCTGGTGCCCTGTGATCAGACTATTGCCTGCAGCGTCCTCAATCTGCCACCAGAAGGTGACCGTGGCGAACGGCGGCAGGGGAGAGCTGCGCAAGTCGCGCATGTAGTTGGCCCTGATCTCGCGGGCTGGTTCGATGTCCACATTCACGGCCTCGGCCTGCTCGTCGCCTGTAGCACGGAAGAACAGATAGACCTGGGTGATTTCGGCGTCGGAGGTGGCATGCAGCGTGAAGGTGACTTGCTGGGCGAAACTGTGGCTGGCTCTGCTTTCGACCACGGCGATGCCCTCGGCTGCGGCTTGAAAAGGCCCATCGCAAATGGAAGCAACCACCAGGAGCCAGAGTGCCAGGGTGAGACTCGTGATTATTCGCCGCTCGTAATTCGCTATTCGTAATTCGCTCACCAGTCGGACTCTCTGATCAGCCTGGTGAAGAACTCTGATAAGTCCCCGTGCATGAATCCCAATTCATCCAGGGCGGCCTCAGCTGCTGTCCGCGCGGCATCGTCCTCTGCCAAGCAATAGCGCTCCAGAATCTCTCGCGCCTTGTCACCCCCGATCTGTCCCAAGGCCCACAGGGCTGCCTCTTGCACTTCGGGGTCGGCATCGTCGGCCAGTTCCTCCAGTTCGGGCACGGCCTCGGAGAGTTGCAATTCACCACAGGCCCGAGCGGCTTCGTAGCGCAATTCGGGGTTGGGGCTGAAGAGTTCCTGCTGCACATGGCGAGCCCAGCGAATATCGGTGCTGCGCCCCATGGCGAAGACGGCACTGATGCGTACTTTCTCCTCCGGCGCAACGTAGGCCTCGCGGATCAACTTCGCCACGTTCTCATCGCTGGCATAGGCCAACGACTCCAGCGCTCGCCGCCGCACTTCCATGTGCTGCTCTGCGTCTTGACATACGGCCAATAGCGCCTCATAGGCTATGGCCTGTGGATCAGGACGGATCTTATCAAGCTCGCCCAACAGGATGAAGCGGCCCAGCGACGTGGCCGCAGCCGCTCGCACAGTGGTGGCCTCATCTTCCCACAAGCGGGCTGCCAGGAGTGGAACCAGCCGCACGTCTTCGTCCTCCCACAGCCCTTCGATCGCTGCCGTTCGCACTTCGGCGTCCTCATCTTCCAATCCCAGGCGGAAAACCGCGCCGAAGTCCACCTCAAAATCCGCTTCGGCCAGTTCCACCAGCCGCTTGATCAGTCGCTGTCGCAACTCGACAGGCAGACACGGCCATGCCTCACGCACGCGCGCCACGTCTTCGGTCTCCAGGCTCGAAAGATGGTACAGCGACGCCTGAGCCGGCATTTCGGCGCTTCCGTATAGTTCACCAAGCAAGACGTCGAGTGGATGTTCCATCTCACTTCAGCCACGACCAGGGAATGATTGGGTTGATAAAGTCCTGAAGCATCACGAAAGCCATCAGGCTGACCAGGATCACCAGGCCCACGAAGTGAACCGTCGCTTCGCGCTCGGGCGAGATACGGCGACCTCGCACAGCCTCGATGAACACGAAGAGAATGCGCCCGCCGTCGAGAGCGGGGAGGGGCAGCAGGTTGGTCAGACCCAGGGCCAGGCTGATGAGTGACGCGGTTTGCAGCACGGGGAAAGCCAAGCCCCACTCGATGCTCTGTTGGAGGATGAAGGCCAGCACTCCGCTGATGCCGACCATGCTGGCTGGGCGTGCCTCTTGAGGGGTTATGTCGCCCTGGACGAGGCGGGCCGGAGCCTGCACGGTCGCCACGATAGCACCGGTGATGTCCGTGATGCCGGCGCTCAACGCTTTGGGAAGAGGATAATGTCGCACCGCGCTCCGGTCGGGCCAGGCAGCCATCAGGATGCCCAGGAGGCCGTAGCCTTCGGGGGTACGCCGTGGCGTTGCCATCAGAGTCAGCGTCTTCTCTTCGCGCAGAATGGTGAGCTCGATGGTCTGCTCTGGCACGGCGCGGATGATGCGACGCAAATGCTCCATCCCCTCCTCGATACGCTCTCCATCAGCGGCCAGGATAATATCATGGGGCTGTAGTCCCGCCTCTTCAGCGGCACTCCCTGGTTCCACGCGGGTGATCTCGACCAGCCATTTGTCGGGGAAGCCAGTGGCGTAAGCGCCGACGAGCAGCATCAGGGCAACGATGATGTTGAACACCGGACCTGCGGCCAGCACGGCCACGCGCCAGCGCTTGGATTGGGCTGCCAGGCTGTGCAGATCGGAGGGGTCTTCTTCACCAGTCATTTTCACGAATGCGCCCATTGGCAACAGATTGAGGCTGTACAGAGTGCCTGGTTCCAGGGTGGTCAATTCGCCACGTAAGCGCAGTTCCTCGTGCGTGGCTTCGGAGTCGAGCAGCCGATACTCTGCAGCCGAATCGGGTACCACCAGACGGCGCAAGACGTAGGTGCCATCGTCACGCCGTCGGGCGACGGCGTCCACCTGGGTGCCCACTTTCAGCCTGGGAGGCAGCCGGAAACCCACCGGGATATTCACACGCATGGTGCCGATCTCCAGATAGCCTTTGCCACGCCACAATTTCAACAAGCGGGGTGGATAGCCCAAGCCAAATTCCTCGACTCGCACTCCCGCCAACTTGGCGAAGATAAAATGGCCCAATTCGTGAATCAGGATGATAGGTCCCAACACAACAGCCAGCGTGCCAACCAGCCAGAATATGACGTTAATCCAATCCATTCTCACACCTTCACCCAGAAGCGGACGCTTGCAACGCCCGCCTCGTTTTCTTCTGAGCCTGCATCTAGCAGCCAAATCTTACCCATCGGCTCAACTTATCTATTTATATTATACCCTCAGCGGCCTAAACCTGCAACATCAGATCCTCGCAGAGCAGCGGTCAGCTCTGCGCAGGCAATGTACGCATAACTGGGTTCAGGCTACAGTCTTTTTGAGGAACGCCATCGTCCTATCAAGGACTTCCTGCGGTGTCAACTCGTCGGTGTGGATGTAAAGGTCCGCGTGTTGCCGGGCGTGGTGCAGCCGCCGTGTCAGTTCATCCCACCAGTCTGCTCCGGCGTCAGTGGGCCGGCGCTGGCGGGCAGCCTCCCAGGAGACATCCAGGTAGACGAGCAGGTCAGGTTGGGTGATGCGCTGCCACATTGTGAGCACGTAGGAGTGCTCCTGTACCACCTCGCGGGCATTGTACCCTCGCCCTCGTAGTGCCTGCACGAGCGTTGACTTGCCCGAGGCACACGGGCCGACCACGGCGATCAGCGGGGGTTTCTCTTGTTCGGCCTGTTTCACCGGTTTGCAGATTTCTCTCTGGACAGCAGACGCGCCAGCCACGGGCGGCGATGAGGGCCACTGTTCTCTCCCCGGGAGGAACTGGGCTGTTCACCGCTCATCTCGCGCAGGTGGGCCAGAGCATCCAGCGAGGCGAAGACCACCAGGTAATCGCCAGCGCGAAGCGTGATGTCGGGGGGTGGGTGCAGGTCGAGGCTGTCCGGCCCCTTGTGCAAGACGATAGTGATGTCGAGTTCCTGCTCTACCCGGGCGATAGTGTGCCCTTCCAGCGCCGAGCCCTGCTGCATCGTCACCCGCGCCACGTTGAGCAGTACGTCGCCCACGTAGAATGAGTAGTCAATCTGGGCACGTGTGGCAGCGGCAGCGAAGATGGGGGCGGCCAGCGCCGAGGTGCTGAAGGCGGTGTGGATGCCGAATCCGCGCTGTACTTTCTCTGCCAGTTGCGCGTCGAACATGCGCATCACCACTTTGATGCCTGGGTTGAGTTCCCTGGCGTCGAGCGCGATGTCCAGGTTGGCCAGATCATCCTGGGTGCAGACGACAATGGCGGATGCTTCCTGCACGTGGGCCTTTTCCAGCATCTCCCGCTGCCGGGCATCGCCCAGCAACACCGGCACGTTCAGTTGGCGTATCTCTTCCAGGAACGCGCCTTCGGCATTGCGTTCGATGCCGACAATGTCTTCTCCCATGCAGAGTAACTCTTTCACGACCCGGTAGCCGACCTTCCCCAGGCCGCAGACGACGATATGATCACGGTAGGTCGAAGCGATAGCCACTTGCCAGGCCTCCTTTCGCTCGCGACGGTTGAACAGCGCCACCCCAAAGCGCAGGACACCATCGGCGACGACGGTCAGCCCGATGACGGGGACGGCAAAGAACAGGATTTGTAGTCCCAGCGCTTGGGGGAATGGAAGGACAGTATCGAAGAAGATGAGCATGAAGATCGCGTGCAGCGCCTCGGCCCAGGTGAGACGCTGTCCAGTGTCAGGGTAGATGTAAGAGAAATGCAAAGCCAAGGTGCCACTGCACAGAAGTGTAGCGAAGGCGAGTAAAGAGACGCGAAACTGGCATACCAACACTCGAGTATCGCGCCACAGGGCTCGCAGGTAGCGACGGAAGTGGTGGAACTGCATCGTATACCTCACAGAGGGAGACTGAGTGCCAGGCGGCGCACGCCGTCGCCTGTGCGGTCCAGGATGCGCAGCACGAGCACGCTGATGTCGTCGTGGGGGCGTCCCTCGTCCAGTGCCAGTGCCTGCTCCAGCAGGCTATCGGCCAACTGCTGGGCGCTCATGTTACTCCCGGCTGTCAGTTCGCGTACCGCCGCCGGGACGTCGAAGACGCGGCTTGAGCGCGCCCCGGCCATCTCCAGCCCGTCCGTATAGACCACGACCACAGTTCCGCTGACCAGTGGCAATTCAGTGATCAGCGGCTTGGTGCCACGTCGCACGCCGACCGGTTCCGACGGCTCATCAAGCAGCCATAACCTGTCGTCGGGAGTGATGACGATGATAGGGCAATGGTTGTTGCGCGAAAGCACCAGCGTGCTGGAAGCCAGGTCTACCGAGAGAATGTTGAGCGTGGCTGAGACCTTGCCGCCTTTGTGGGTGTAAAGATAATCGTGGGCCGCACGGGCTGCCGCCCCATCACGTACTCCCTCTGCCAATTCGGAGATTGCCTTGCGGGCCACGAGGTTGCTGATGGCCTTGGCTGCCCGTCCCGAACGCTGGCCATCCACCAGCACAAAGGAGAAGCCACCCCGAGGGCGTTCGATCATTTCCAGCGTATCCCCGCTCTCGCTGGTAGCCCACTTGCCCACTTTGACGACAGCAACTTCGATTTCCATTTGACCTTTAACTCAGGAAGATACCTCTATCTCAGCCATATTATACTCGGGTTGGAAGTGTGGGCAAGGTTTGAATTATTCCTATGGTGTGCTATAATCAGTATTTGTGAGAAGTCGTGTTTCTAACCATATCCTGCCAATCCCTTGGAGATCACGATTCTTCGAAGAAAGGGCATAAGTATGATTTTTGAAGTATGGAGATCCTGGAATAGACTGGCCTTTTTTGAATCTGAAACCTGGGAATACCCTCTCCTGGCGCTCTACGTACTGGTGGCGATTGGGCTTCTCGTTCGTTCCCGGGAGGATTTCAGAAAACTGGGCTGGCATCGTTTGCCCCTATTCATGGGCCTTCTGCTCAGCCCGCTGCTTGCTAACCACTTGCTGGTGCTGAGTTTCTCTCTACCCAGCTTGCTACCACCCCCTAGTGTTCCCGTTGGGCCCTCCCAGCCGCTTGTGCCACTGCTGGCGATGCTGCCGGTCACTGCGACCGGGGCCTGGCTGGGGGCAGGGCCAGCATTGCTGGTGGGGTTAGTCAGTGGAATCTTGCGTGCTGGGATGGCAACCGGCGGTGTTCTTGATCCTTTCCATTTTGCCTGCTTTGGTTTTTTGGTCGGGTTCTTTCTGCGCCAGAATTATCGAGGCCGCCTGCCGCTCGTCGCGCGCCAGCCTCTGGTCGCAGGGCCTCTGGCGTCTCTCTTCGCATCGCTGGTGCGATTGGCATCGGTATTCGCGCATGCAGCCGGTTCGGGCGTGGCGGGACTCGATTACGCGGTGACGTTGACGCGGGCCAATATTGGCCCCGCGTTGCTGGAAAGCCTTGTGGCGGGAATCATTGTCCAGGCGGTCTACCTGCTCTTCCCGCGCCTCTGTCCTGTCCGCGCGGCGCACCAATCCCCTCCCTATAGCCGCACTCTGAGTCGCAGATTGCTCTCCCTGTTCGTGCCCCTGATATTGATCATGACCTTTGCACTGGTCTATGCTGTGACGGCGACAACTCTGGATGTGGCAACTTCGGATGCGGTGGACGAGATGGCCCGGGATGCCAACAGCGCCGCTGAGGACATCCCCTACTTTATCCACACCGGACAAGGGCTGCTGGTGGAATTCGCTAACGATGAAACACTGTGGCACAACGATCCGATCACGCTGGAGAACACTCTGCGCAGCGACTTGCGAACGATGGCGTTCTTCGACCAGTTGACATTGTTTGACTTGACTGGGCAGCGGCTGGCAATGTATCCCCCAGCACCAACCGGTGACCCAGAACTGACAGCACAGGAGGAGGTGCTCTTGCAGCATGTACTCGAGAGTGGGGCAACGCAGATCAGCACTGTGCACCACTCACGGCGGGGAGAGGCCATCCTTTCGTTCCTGGCACCGGTGGGGGATGAGGCGACCGCTGACCGCTTCGGGGCATTGCTAGGCCGCACTCGGCTTGACGTCAATCCGGTGATGGACCGGGCACTGGCAAGTCTACAGTGGACCCGCGCGCGTGGCGAGGGGTTTGTGGTGGACTCAGAAGGACATATCGTTGCCCATTCCGATCCCGGCATGCTTCTCGCTGAGTGGCACGTGGACGAGAACCGTCCCCGCATCGTCACCATGATGCAAGGTTGGGCCTACGAAAGCCGTAATCCCAAGGACAACACACGTCAGTTGGTCTACTACCTGCCTGTGGAAGGGTACCCTTGGGCGGTCGTAATCCGTCTTCCCTACGAAGTTGTGCTGGAGCAGGCCACACAGGTTGCCACCCCTCTGCTGCTTCTCCAGGTTCTGCTGGGGGGTGGGCTGGTGATCATCATCCCGTTTTTCACCAACCGCTTGACCCGGCCGCTCACGCAGTTGGCTGCTGCGGCCGACCGCATCGCTGAGGGTGACCTTATACAGCCGGTGCGAGTGCTTGGCGACGACGAGGTGGCCCGGGTAGGGAGCGCGTTTGACGACATGCGTGTGCGCTTAAAAGATCGTCTGGAAGACCTTTCGTTGCTGCTCCAGATCAGCCAGGCGGTTTCGTCAACGCTGGAGCTGCCCAAGGGGATGCCGTTCATCCTCGAAGGAGCACTTAAGGCAACCAAGGCCCAGGTGGCCCGCATCGTCCTCCTTTCGGCTGACGGCGACCCGCAGATGGTGATGGCGCGGGGGGAACCACGCGAAGGATTGGGAACACTCGACCGCGTGCTCGCTACAGCGGCCAGAGACCTGGAGTCTCCCTTGGTCGTGGAAAATCTGGCCCGGGCCAAAACCCTGGCCGAGCCTGAGACGCTAGAGGGGCCGATCAAGGCCGTCATCGCGCCGCCCGTGCGTACCAAGGACTATGTGCCGGCTGTGATGTGGGTGGGATATGACACAGTTCGTCAGTTCGATGCCTCAGAGATTGACCTGCTCTCCACATTGGCCAGCCAGACGGCTGTGCTGGTGGAGAACGCTCGTCTGTTCCAGGCTGCAGAGGGCGGGCGGCGGCGGCTGGCGGCAATTCTGGCCAGCACCACCGACGCCGTTCTGGTCACCGATCGCGATGATCGCATCCTGTTGGTCAACCCGGCTGCTGAACAGGCCTTTGACATCACAGACGACACGGTTGTAGGCCAGAAGATTAACGAGGCGGGATTGGCACCCGCGTTGGCGAGGGTCTTTGAGGAGCCGCTGTCCCAAAGTGGTGCGTTGACCGAGGAGATCCCTCTGCCCGATGGCAGGACATTGTACGCCAGTGTTTCGACCATCTTGAGTGCCGATGGTGAGCGGATCGGCCGCGTGGCTGTGATGCGCGACGTCACATACTTCAAGGAATTGGACGAGATGAAGTCCGAGTTTGTGGCGACAGTCTCGCACGACTTGCGCGCGCCCCTGACGTTTATGCGCGGCTACACGACGATGCTCCCAATGGTGGGCGAACTCAGCGATAAGCAACACGAGTACGTCGAGAAAATCCTGCACGGCGTTGGGCAGATGAGTGAACTGATTGACGATTTGCTCGATTTGGGACGTATCGAGGCCGGCGTGGGGATGGAGCGCAAGCCCTGCCACGTGGGAGCGATCCTGGTTGAAGCGGTGGACGGCATGCGGGCCCGAGCGGCTGCTAAGGGGCTCACCCTGCGGCTGGAGCCGGCTGAAGGCATGGCAGTGATCGCAGGCGACGCGGCGTTGTTGCGTCAGGCAGTCACCAACTTGGTAGATAATGCGGTCAAGTACACCCCCAGTGGCGGCACCGTGACGGTGGGATTATCGGTGCGCAACGAGCAGGCAGTGATCCACGTCGCAGACACGGGTATCGGCATTGCTCCGGACGACCAGGTGCGCCTGTTCGAGAAATTCTACCGCGTCAAGCGGCGCGACACGGTGAGCATACAAGGGACTGGCCTGGGGCTGGCAATCGTCAAGTCCATCATCGAGCGGCACGGCGGCAAGGTGTGGGTAGATAGCGAACTGGACCATGGGAGCACGTTTCACGTCAGTTTGCCTATCGGTGAGATAGCGTCACCGGAGGCGGAGGTTCTACAATAGACGACGGGGGGCTGTATGGCGTTGCAAATCGGCATTGTAGGCTTGCCCAATGTGGGCAAGTCTACTCTATTTAACGCCCTCACGCAGGCCGGGGCTGCTGTGGCTGCCTATCCTTTCACAACGATTGAGCCCAATCGGGGCGTGGTGGCGGTTCCCGATCCACGGCTGGGGGTGCTGGCAGGAATGGTCGGGCCGGAACGGGTGACCCCGGCGATGGTCGAGTTTGTGGACATCGCAGGCCTGGTGCGAGATGCCCACCAGGGAGAAGGGTTGGGCAACCAGTTCCTCGGCCACATCCGCACTGTGGACGCTATCGCTCTGGTCTGTCGCTGCTTTTCCAACCCCGACGTGGCCCACGTGGAGGGAACAGTGGATCCGTCACGCGACCTGGAGGTGCTCGACCTGGAGCTGATCCTGGCCGATTTGGAGGTAACAGAGCGGCGGTTGGACAAGGTGCGTTCGGCAGCCAGGGCCAGGCCGCGCGACTACGCCGCAGAGTTGAAAGCACTGGAGGGGTTGCGTACGCATCTGCAGGCCGACGAGCGTGCCACTGCCTGGGCGGCAGGCGGGGTGGCCGAGGCAGCGCTGGCGCGAGAGATGTGCCTGCTCACCGCCAAGCAGCGCGTCTACGTGGCCAACGTCGGCGAGGAGAGCCTGCCTGATGGTGACCCCCTGGCCGAGGAGATTGCTCGCGTGGCGGAAAAGGAAGGCGCTCCCTCCGTCGTCCTCTGTGCCCAACTGGAGGCCGACCTGAGCGAGTGGCCACCCGACGAGGCCGCCGCTTACCGTGCAGATGTAGGGTTGGAGCACTCCGGGTTGGAGGCGCTGACTCAGGCGGGCTACGCGGTGCTTGATCTGATCACTTTTTTCACCATCACAGGTGGTCGAGAGGTACGAGCCTGGGCGATACAGCGGGGCACAAAAGCACCCCAGGCGGCCGGCAAAGTCCACAGCCAGATGGAGCGCGGTTTCATCCGTGCCGAGGTAGTGAGTTTCGAGCAACTGATAGAAGCAAGGAACTGGCAAACGGCACGAGAGCGAGGAATCTTGCGCGTAGAAGGCCGAGATTACAAAGTCCAGGACAGCGATGTGTGTCTGTTCCGTTTCAGCCCGTGAGGGTGTAAAGCGTGAGCAGACAGACGTCCGTCAGCAGCACGCACAGGGTTTGCGTGAACGGTGAACCCTTGTCCTGATTCCAGCCCGTTGTTTCTCATTCCATTGTGTGATTTGCCAATCGTCTGCGATGCTGGTATAATTTACCCACGCGCCACCCTAGCTCAATCGGTAGAGCAACCGCTTCGTAAGCGGTAGGTTTTGGGTTCAAGTCCCAAGGGTGGCTCTTACTACGCAGGCCCCGCAAGTGGGGCCTTCTCTCTAGTAGGAACGGTATAGCAACAAGCGGATGATTGATCAACCCCCACGTGACCCCTGGCGAGCCATCTGGCAGGTTGCGACCGGCGACTATTTGATCGCCGCCTTGCTTCTAAGCACTGCAGCAGGGTTGGCTATTATAACCTGGCTGCCTCAGATGCCTGTGGCCAACCCGGCGGCCTACGCACAGTGGCTTTCCGAAGTACAGGCCCGCTTTGGAACCGCAACCCCGACGATGCAGACACTGGGCCTGTTCACCATTACGCGCTCCTTCGGATTCCGCGCGCTGCTGGTGCTTCTCGCCGGCTGCCTGCTGCTCCGGCTGATCGAAAACGGCGACTGGCTGTGGCACAACCGAGAGATGGCAAAGCCAGCGGGAGAATGGCACAGGCTCGCGGATGTGCACCTGCCCAACGTGATAGATGACCTGCGCCGCCTACACTATCGGGTGCTGAGCAACCCCCCGCTCATCCAGGCTGACCGCTGGCCCTGGGCCGATCTGTTCCCCTTGTTAGCTCACGGCGGCGCTCTGCTGCTTCTAGTCGGATTGCTCATCATCCACCTGTGGGGCTGGCGAGTCGAAGGGCTGACCGTCCAAAGCGGCGCGAGAGTCACGCTGCCCGGCACCGAGAAATGGATCGCGGTGGATGAAGACGCCCGCAGAGCAACACACAGCCCCGGCATCATGACGTTTGTCGAAGCGCGCGGGCCCGGCGTGCAAGCCAGTGCAGCCGATAGCACAGGGCACCCTCTGCTACTTCAACCCCCCGAGGCCGACCCGGTCACGCAACTGACGGTGGCACTTACTGAGGACCAGTACTTTGCCATCCCGGAGGCCCAATTGGTTGTCCGACTGGCACCGCAACCCGGTCGCGCCATCGAGGCACACAGCCCCGTGCTCCTCCAGGTCTACCGCAGCCCCGCTGGACGGCTGGCAACCGAGACCGTGGTGGAGGGAGATGCAGAACTGACGGTGGACGACGTGACGCTGCAACTTGCCAGCGTGCCCTACGCGCGGTTGACCGCTACTTTCAATCCCGGCTTCTGGCCCATCGGCGCCGGTCTTGTGCTCCTGGTTGCGGGGCTGCTGGGAAGCGTAACATGGCCCGTGCGCCGGTTATGGTTGCGCGAGGAGACTGGGAAAGCCAAGGGCACTGGCGATCTCCCGCCAACACTGGCGAGAGACGGAGAGCCCTGACATGCTGTCCTCTGTGATCTTCACAGGACTGGCCAGCGGCATGTTGTTGGCTGCGGTCGGGCTGGCGCTGTGGGACGGCTTCCGGCAAGTGCCTGGGCTTTCCCACGCTGTGCGGGCGATCTGCTGGCTGGCAGGAGCGCTTCTGTTGATCGGGACGCTGCTCGCGTGGCAGGGAGACCACAGCCTCTCCGCGCCCGCCTTGCATCTGATCCTGATGGCGGCCCTGGCCGCTCCACCGGGAACTCATTGCCGTCGCCATTCTCCCTGGAGCAACGTGGTGCTCATCCTGCCATCGCTAATACTGGCCGGGGCCGGCCTTCTCTGGACCTCAGAGCCCATTGGGACTGGAACGGGCAACCTCCCGGTCGCGCTGGTGGAGTTGGCGGCTATCCTCTGTGGTGGGCTTGGAGCGCGGGCACTGGGCGAGGCCCTGAACGAGATCGTCACCTCGACCCCACACGTCGAATGGCCATCCGCTGCCACATACGCGCTGTTGACACTGCTGGTGGGCGGCACGGCGCTGGTGAACCTGTGGCAGCGAGGGTCGGCGTGGGGAGGAACCGCCGACGAGGACAGGCTGGCAGGGGCGTGGCTGGCCTGGAGTGCAGCCTGGCTGGGTCCACGCCAGCCCCCCAGGCTACGCGCAGCGCTAACCGCCATAGCCGCGTCGTTGCTCATCGTACTGGCCGTTGGATGCTAGATGCTGGATGCTCGATCCTAACTGGACTTTGGACAAAACCACGGGAGCGACCAGAAACCCGTTTTCTTATCCAAAAATGTCTCTTGCTGCGCCTGAAAAGGCCTGAATTCGAGCGGATTTGACCTGCGAAGTCGTCAGAAAACGGGTTTCTTCAGCCTTGTCCAAAGTCCAATCCTGAACAGGGGAGAAGAAATGCGACCGATTGTGATAGGAGTGGCCGGTGGAACTGGGTCAGGTAAGACGACAGTGGCCAACCAGATTCTGCAGCGCGTAGGAGCCGAGCACATTGCTTGCATCCCCCACGACGCCTACTACCGCGACCTCAGCCACCTCCCGCCGCGCCAGCGCGACCAGGTCAACTACGATCACCCCAACGCACTGGAAACCGAACTGCTGATTGAACACCTGAAGGAACTACACGCCGGCCGAGCCGTCGAAATCCCGGTCTATGACTTCACCACCCACACGCGTACGCAGCACACGCGCCGGGTGGAGCTAGCGCCGGTGATCCTGGTCGAAGGCATCCTGGTCTTCGCTGAGCCCGAACTGCGCAAACTGTTCGACGTCAAAATCTACGTGGACACCGACGCCGACGTGCGCTTCATCCGCCGGTTGCGACGCGACATTGAGGAACGAGGTCGCAGCGTCGAATCGGTTTGCGAGCAGTACCTCTCGACGGTGCGCCCGATGCATCTGGAGTTCGTCGAGCCCAGCAAGCGCTATGCCGACATCATCATCCCGGAGGGAGGCTTCAACGAGGTCGCCATCGAGATAGTCGCCGCGCGCATCAGGGGGATGCTGGAGGAGCACATCCTGTGACGCTGTACCTGGTTACCAGGGGACTGGCTTTACACGACCTGGCTGTTACCCATAGGCCGGAAAGTGCCCGTTGAAAACCTTGTTCCAATACCGAAATGCTTCCTCGATTCTCCCCTCTCTTGCAGTTTCCTGCGCTCTATCGGTGTGATAGAGTGCGGTCCCGAGTCTTGAAATAGCCATTTTCTTATCAGCACCAGCCGACCGTGCAGAGATGTGACCCGATACTCCTTTCGGGTCCTGTATAGCCGCAAGCTGGTCATCCCACAGCAACTCCAACACGTCGTGCAAGTCAACGGTGTAGACGATCATCCTTTCACCAGAGACGTATTCTGCACACCGCAGCTCAAGATAATAGGACGAGATAGCAACGTCTTGGAAGTACTTCCACGCCTTCAGAAAACGGATAAGAGGCTTCAACCTACCGTCAAGCCTGGAATCTAGAGTCGCAACGCATGCGCTATGGGCGCCTGGACTGGATTTCATCCAACCGCCTGTGCCGTCGGCAAGCGCATAGATTCGATGACCACCGCTGGTCTGTCCGATTAAATTTGCCGGGATAACCCTGATGGTCTCATTGCCATCTGAGCCGGAAGGCACTACGACGGCGCGATCGCTCACAGCCACGCCCGTGTTCGGGAACCGCTTGTCGAGTGCGTCGCCCACCTCGGCCAGGAACGAAGCTGAGTCATCCGGTATACTGTCGTGGACGATACTTGCGAAATAGTCCACGTCGCTACACTCACGGACACTCGTGCCATTTTGAAACGAACCACCGAGAAAGAACGCGTACAGGCCGAAACTGCTGTCCAAGCACTCCTTGATACTCTCTCGATGATTCCTGGCGGCATCCGACTCACTACCCACAGGGGTCAAACTGTCGAGAAATAACCGGAACCCCTCATCCAATGTCCTTGCCACCGTTACTCCCTTCAACAGCAGTGTTATCTACGGCCCCTGGTCGCCATGAAGGCCCTTTGCACCTTCGAGCGGGCGTTCTTGGGCAGGAGTACGATCAGATAGTTGCGGGCGCGTGAGCAACCCACATAGAGCAGCCGCACCATTTCATCCCACTCTGGCGGCCAGCGGTGTATACCCGCCAGAATTACCACGGCGCACTCCAGGCCCTTGAAGTCATAGACCGTAGTACAGTAGACCTGGCCCGGCGAGGGCGGCCAGGTATCGGTCAACTGTGGCCCGCCGCTGATACTGCCATCCAGGAGCCGGCTTTTGCTTAACAACCGCGGGGTGAGCACAACAATCTCGTCAGTGGGAACCTGCTCATCCACGGCCAGCCGGTGCAGAATGTCTTGCAGGGTGAGCCGTAGACTTTGCGGATCGTCGTAGGAGATCACTTCCACCGGCCGACCAAGAGGGCCGCGAGCAGCAGGAGTGACCTCGGCCTCGTAGAATCTCATAACCATCTGATGGACGTTCTGAGTGTTGCGGCAATTCACGGTCAGAGAATAGGGTGGTTGCTGGATGGGGAACGTGCTGTGCCGCACGTAGAGGCGCTGGTTGTCGTCGAAAAAGATGTATAGGATACCATTGTCGGGGTCGCGCAGTAGCATCTGCAGCGAGATCCACCAGTCCTCGTGAAAGTCCTGCCCCTCGTCCACGATAACGGCGTCGTAGCGGATATCCAGAGCGTCTGTGGCGTCTATGAGCGCCTCGGGCAGTTGCTGATCGAAGAAACGCCGGTCGTCCTGCTTCACCGGCAGCACGCCAGCCTGCCGGGCCAGGTTGTAGCACAGGGCATGGAAGTTGACAATGTCGAGGTTGGAGGATGGCTTCAACCGGGCCTCCAGATCCGCAGCCAGGTGCTTGTTGAAGCAGGTGAGCAGAACACGGAACCCCTGGCGGGCCAGGCGGCTGGCTTTTTCTGCGGCCAGCATGGTCTTGCCCGACCCGGCACAGCCGCAGATGGCCGCCCGGCGCTGCCGGTTGAGTACGTCGAGGATCAGGTACTGCTGCTCGGTGAGGCGGATGAGCTGTGCCTGCTCCTGGACGAATTCGCCCCACAGGGCGGGACGCAGTTCCCAGGCCTTGCCCAGGAGGTCCATAAGGACCTGGACCGCCTCTTCACCGGGGGCGGTTTCACGCTGGCTCTCCTGGCCGCGCCAGTAGGCCAAGGCCTGACCGACCCATCCAGAAAGGTTGGCTAAGTCAGTGGCGTCAAAGATGATCTGGCGCGGCTTATCCAGGCCGAGCAATGCCTCGCCGACGACGACATCAGGGAAAGCAACGGCGTGGCCAACGTTGATGCGACGCTGGGACATGTTTAGCATGACCTGGAGTTGATCCTGCAGCGTGTACTTGCTGTACCGTGCCTGGGCAAAGGGGTCCCTGATTTTGTGGGTCCGACCGTGCCGCTCGGTGCTGGTCCAGTAGCCAGTGCAGGGATCGCAGTGGATAGCACCGCCTTTAGCTTCCAGTACCAGGATGCCACGCGTCGGGTGGACAATGACGAAGTCGGCCTCCCCGTCCCGGGGACGGCCCTCACCATCCAGCGACTGCCAGGCGACGCTGTGAAAGACGGTATAGTCGTTACCTAGACCATCACGGAAGACCTCGTAGAGCAGCCGCTCGGCGTCGCTCTTGGTGTCTGGACTGAGTTGGTTGGGGTACATGCGGGCCATAGCCTTGTCAACCTCCTGCACTTCTCATTTTCTTCTTTGCCTGCGAGCGAGCTCAAATCGCAACACTGCATGCTACTCCTTCAGCCTCTTCAGTCAACGTCAGCAATTGGGCGGCCGCTCCTACTCGCAGCAATCGCAGTACGCCAGCTTGTCACCGCTCCCTGGAATAGCCAAATGTGCCCAGTCGTTCCCCAACTTGCCGATACTCCCCATCGAGGAAAGCAAGTGGATTGGCCTTAGCAAAGTCGAGGCGACCTCGCTCGTCGAGCACAGCCTCATCCACCTGGACAGCCACCACCTTGCCGATAAACAGGTCGTGGCTGCCCAACGAGAGAATCTGCCGCACACGTCACCCACTTGTCCTCATCCCGGCCCGATACCGTCCCGCAGTAATCCACCCACAAAATAGGGACTGCTTTCCCTGTACTTCCCCTTTTGCTCCTGCTCCGTGGAGACAACTATTAACCCATCGCTGGCTCGCAGGATGAACAACTCTAGGAACCCCCCTGCCGCCGAAAGCTCCGCCGCCAAATGTGCCCTGGCTGCGCTCGTAGGCGCCCCGATTGGGTGACTCCACCTCGCTGCCTCCGTTCCCGCGGCCCCGACCCTGGCCCTGTCCATAGGCAGCGACGACGTCTGTCGTTCCTTCGCCGCTCTGCCAGATTTCGCTGCGACCTCGACGCTGGCCATAATCAGTGCTGCGTCTCGGCCTCCAGTCCCTCCCGGTCCAGGAGCGTAATGCGCTGCCGCTCCATCCGCACCAACCCGGCATCGGCGAAGGCCCGCAGCGTGCGGCCCACCATGTCCCGTACCGTCCCCAGGTGAGCGGCGATCTCCTCCTGCGTCCAGCGTTGGGTGACCGCGCCCGCTTCGGCGTGCTCCAGCAGGAAGTGCGCCAGCCGCCCCCGCACCGTGCGCAGTGAAAGGTCCTCCACCAGGTTGGTCAGGTGGTCCAGCCGGCCGGCGAAGTCCCGCAGGAGGGCCAGGGCTACTTCCGGGCACTCAACCACCAGGCGGTGAAAGTCCTCGCAGGTGATGGCGTAGAGGGTGACGGGGGTAAGAGCCTCGGCGGTGGCGTGGTTGACGCCGTGGGGTTTTAAGGGAGGCACCGTGTTGAAAGTCTGGCCTGGCCCCAGCCGCAACAGCACCTGTTCGCGGCCAGCGGGCGAGAGGCGGTAGACGCGCACCTGCCCCTCGGCGACGAAATAGGCTGCCCGGCAGGGGTCACCCTCGAAGATGACCGTCTCGCCCGGCGCGTAGGTGCGACGGATGGCTACGCTGGCGATACGGGCCAGCGTCTCGCCGGAGAGGCCGGCGAAGAGGGAGATACGGCGCAGGGCTTGAACGGTGGTCTCCATTGCAGCATCATTGTAGTCGAAAACGCGATTGCGTCAAGGCGCGTTTGGCCGCAAGACGAGCCCACATCTCTTTGGCAACTCGATACACAGCCCCGCGCTTTTCGCCTACCGGCGCCGGTTGGGGTGAGGGAAGCGAAGAGGTGGGCATTGTCGTTTGTGCGAGTGCTACTGTTGTAGTATAACCTGAGCAGGTCGCCATGTCCACTAAGCAACAGGACTTTCCCATTGACATAACTATGGTAGCGTAGACCCTGTCGGCTTGGCA
>CAYPOY010000069.1:0-20047 GCA_964412395.1 uncultured Anaerolineales bacterium
GCAGAACGGCTCTAAAGGGCCTTAGAGAGCCCCAGAACTGCTACGTTTTCCCGTGACGGGAAATCGTAGCAGAACGAAACCCAAAAACGCTTAGAAGGCCACAGGGCGCGTCTAGTGGCCTGCTCGCCGCTGAGGGTGGGGTTGATGAATTTGCCAAACGCCGCAGAACGGCTCTAAAGGGCCTTAGAGAGCTCCAGAACTGCTACGTTTTCCCGTGACGTCGGCGATTTGCAACGTTTGGCACAAAGTGCTACACTATCGAACGTTTACAGTGGCGGATCTGGGAGGCCAAATCCGGCTGAAGCCTTGACTCCATTTTCGCAAGTGCAGATGTGGCCACTATATTACGCGCACAAGGAGAATGACGATGACTCGTGAAGCGATCAAGGGGCTACTCGCCGCGGCAGGGATGGGATTGCTCCTGACGATTGGCGTGGTTCTACCGCTTCGCGCCGCGCCACTGTTGCAACCGGTGCAGTCTCAGGGGGCAGGGGAAGTAACGCTTGACATCATGGCGACACCGCCGACGACGGTGACGGCGGGACGGAACCTCACACTGACAGCGGCAATCCGCAATAATGGACTTATTTCGATAACCAGTGTGAACCTGGAATTCACACTTCCCCCCCCAATAATCACCAGTACAACCCCATTGACACGTGAGTGGGCTTTCATTGAACCCGCCACACCAGTGTCTCATCCGATCTCCCTGCGCATACCGGAGCAGGTTTCGGGAACCCTGTGGTTCACCGCCACGTTGCAGTACGTCATAACCGAAACGTTACTGAGCAGTGACAGCGTTGAGGTCGTTGTGGTGCCACCTGAGGCCTCTCCGTTGGGCAAAGGTCTCCCGACCGAGCCCAAAGGTGAGGTGACCGTTACCCCTTCTCCTTTGCCACCTTCCACTCCTACCGAGACACTCATCCCAACCATCGCTCCGACCGAAGCACCTGTCCCAACCATCCCTCCCACCGCTACCCCGACGCCGAGCCCAATGCCCGCCAGCGTGATCACCATCTTGACAGAGAAATGGCCCCTGATCGGGGGAGGTTGCCTGCTCTTGCTTTTGCTGATCCTGGGCTTGCTGCTTATCCTGTGGGCCTTTCGGCGGAAGAAGCCGCGGCCAACACCCCCACCCCCACCACCCATGCCCATCGCCCCGCACCTGGAGAGCGTCGGCATCCCCGGCGGCCCGCGCCGCTTCGACCTGAAGCCGGACGGTCTCACCATCGGGCGGGCGCCGGAAAGCGACCTGGTCATCACCCAGGACTTTCCCGCCTGGGAGACTATCTCCCGCCACCACGCCCGCATCTACCAGCAGGAAGGCCGCTGGATCGTCGAGGACCTCGACTCGATGAACGGTGTCTACGTGAACGGGAGACGCACCGGTCGCAACCTCCTGCGCGACGGCTGGCGATTGGGCGTCGGCGGAGTGGAGTTCGTCTTCCGCACCAGCACAGGGGAGGCACAACGATGAAATGCCCAAACTGTGGCTACGAGAACCGCGAAACCGCTCACTTCTGCCAGGGCTGCGGCGCAGCGCTGGCAACGCAGAATCCCGCCGCACTGGACGTCTCCCGGCAGCCAACCCAACCTCTCCCCCCCACTGCCTCACCCCTACATTCCCTGCCTGCCACCCGCCCGCTGTCAGAGGCCAGCATTGCCTTTGCTCCCCTGCCGGAAGGCGCATTGCTCCACGAGGGGCAGTACGTGGTCGTGGAAACGCGCACCCCAGGATTAGAGAAGGCCGAGCGGTTGAATGTCTATCTGGTAGAGGATACCACGCCGGTACGCCTGTGCCCCAACTGCCGGGCGGAGACGGCTGATCCCGAGGAGCGGTTCTGTTCTTACTGCGGGGCCGATCTCTCTGGCGTTGAGCCACTGCACCTTCGTTACCTGACAAGAGAGAGCGCCGACGAGCACGCCTTCGCGGTGGAGGCTCACTTGCTGGAGACGCGTCTGGATCATCCCGATTTACTCCTGCCTCGCGATGTCTTCGTGGAGTCCCCCTACGGCCCTCATCGCCGTTACCTGGTGGAGCCCGAGTTCTCCCCGCCTCTGGCAACGACCCTCTCAGTGCCGCAGGAACTCAACCAGGTACTGGAGTGGGGTGTCTCGCTGGCGCAGGCGCTGGATTACTTGCACCGCCACCAGATCACGCTGCGCGAGGTCGGCCTGAACCACATCGCGGTGGAGGGAAAGACGGCTCGCTGGATACACCTGGGCACGGCCTACGTCGTCCCACCCGAGGCCCGCTCGACGGCGGCGGGCTACTTCGCCCAGGACGTGCAAGGACTGGCGACTGCACTCTTCTACCTGGCGACCGGACAGCAGCAATACACCGCTGACGTATCATTGCCCGAACAGGTGACGACGCTCTTCTCCCAGGCGCTCACTGCGCCGGCGGGACTTACTGTGGCTGCCTTCGCCAGCGCCCTGGAGGCCGCGCTGGAGGAACTCCGCCGCCCAGCCAGCGTCACCCTCGTCGTCGGCCATCGCACCGACGTGGGGCAGGAACGCTCGCTCAACGAGGATAGCCTGCTGACCCTGAGCATCGCTCCGGTGTTTCGCTCCGTCAGTGCGCCGGTGGGTCTGTTCGTCGTCGCCGATGGGATGGGCGGGCACGAGGCCGGTGATGTGGCCAGCCAGTTGGCCATTCGGACCATCGCCCCGCTGGCCGTCAGTGAGGTGCTGTCGCCGGCGGCTGCTGGTAAGCCGCTGCCCGATACCAGGGAATGGCTCACCGCCGCGACCCAGGCCGCCAACCGGGCCGTCTACGAACAACGCCGGGCCGCTGGCAACGATATGGGCACCACGCTGGTGATGGCGCTCTTCATCGGCGACACGGCTATCATCGCTAACGTAGGCGACAGTCGCGCCTATCTGCTCAGACAGAGGAGAGAGGAGAGAGGAGAGAGGAGAGGAGAGGAGATCGTTCAGATCACCACCGACCATTCGCTGGTCGAGCGCCTCGTCGCCACAGGCCAGATCACGCCGGAGGAGGCGGTGGATCACCCCCAGAAAAACGTCATCTACCGCGTCATCGGCGACAAGCTCCGGCTGGAGGTGGACCTGTTCGAGCAAAGACTGAACGCTGGCGAAGCCTTGCTCCTCTGCTCCGACGGACTGAGCGGCATGGTGCCCGACGAGCAAATCTGGCACACCTGGCGTACCTCTACCTCACCTCGAGAAGCCTGCGACCGGCTGGTCGAGGCGGCCAACCAGGCCGGGGGGGAGGATAACGTCACTGTGGTAATCGTTCAGGTCAGTCGTTGATGCTACACTCTACCAACGTAGCAAAGAGGATGGAGACCATGAATAAGAACCTGCGCTCTCTGCACATCGGACATTGTTCATCGTTCATTGTTCATTGTTTGATGGTAGCCCTGATTCTGTTGATAGCGGTTCAAGCCGGTCAGGCTCAGGGAACCGGCCCACTGGCCATCATTCAGGGCACGCCGGACACGACCACCGCTCCGCCGGAGGTGCGCACCTACATCTCTGCCATTGACAAAAGCACAGCCCAGATCATTGAGGGCCTGACGGCCGATGCCTTCCAGGTCAAAGAAGCCGGGACGGGCATCGGGACGCCCGTCGTCTCCTACGAACCGGCTGGCCTGGCCGTCGTGGTCGTGGTAGACCGAGGGGGCATCTCCGCTCCGGGCGACCCACGCATCAAAGAGGCCACCGATCTGGTACGCGAATTGGTGAACCGGCTCAGCGTCACCGGTGCCGACGCCGACGATATGATCGCTATCGTCGGCGTGGGGCAGGACGGGGCGCTGAAACCGGAGGAGGACTTCTCGTGGAACCCGGTGGACACCAACCTGGTGCTGAACGCGCTGGTGACGATGGAGGGAGAGGCGGTGCGCGGCGGAACACCGCTCTACGAGGGACTAGACGAGGCACTGCGCCTGCTCACGGCCAATACCGATGCAACGATCCGCGACACCCTCTCCCATCGCCGCAAAATCGTCGTCGTCTTCTCCGACGGCATTGACCCCAACTTCAGCGATGAGGCGCGGGAGGGGGACATTACCAGCAAGGCTCGAGCAGCCGACATCTCCCTCTACACCATCGGTATGGCGCGGCGAAATGGCCGCTTGAGCGCCGAGGGCAATCTGGTGCGCCTGGCCCACCAGACAGACGGCCTCTACCAATTGCACAACAACGACGAGGCCCACCAGCAGGTGCTGGACCTCTTCGACAACCTGATGACCCAACGGCAACAGTACCTGATCACTTACCAAACCCACCAGCCGAAGGGGGACTACACGCTGAACATCGAGGTGGACACCTCTATCGGTTCGGCAGAGAGGAGTGTCACCTGCTCCTCAATTTTGGAGACACCGCAGATTGCGCTGACTTCTCCGACCGATGACTTGCAGGTTACGGTGCCATACTCGCGTTCTCTGGAAGGCTTTGTGCCTACCACTATTGAGTTCCGAGTGCAGGTCACGCCGGTGGATGGAGCCCCCCGTGACCCGGCAGAGGTACGCTACTTCGCCAACGGCGTACTCATCGGCACGGGTACCACACCGCCTGACTTTCCATTTGACTGGCGCGTGAGCGACGTCGTGACGCCGACCGAGGAAACGCGGTCGGAGGATTATACCCTGGCGGTCAACGCCGACGATGCCTACCTGGGCACGGGGATGACGAGTCAACCGGTTAACATTCACGTGACCTGGAAAGCGAAAGAGGTCACCATTGTAGAACAGACCACCGAAGAGGTAAAGGAAAACTGGTGGGTGATTTTGATCCTGATCATGCTAGTGATCGGGTTATTAGTGTTGCTCATCCTGCTCATCCGGACGCGGGGCGAACTGGCCCGTAAGGTGGTCGCACGCACCACCGGCGTGCTCAAGGGTGTCACCAAGCGTTTGGGAGCCCTGCCCCAGCGTGCTCCGGGAAAGTTGGTCGTCATCCAGGGGCCCAGCCCAGTGAGAGAGTTTCGTCTCGCGGCCCAGGTGGTCAAGGTGGGGCGCGATCCGCAGTTCTGCGACTTGGCGCTGTACGACGAGTTCGTCTCCAACCCACATTTCTCGATCCAACTGGAGCAGACCCAGTTCTTTATCACCGACGAGGGCAGCACCAATGGCACGAGAGTCAACGGTGTACCGCTCCAGGCGCACCAGCGGGTGTTGCTCCAACCGGATTCGATCATCGAGACGGGACAGACGCGGCTGCAGTTCAAACGCCTGGGCGGTACAACACGCCAACTGGCCGGGCAGCAGGGGGCGAGTGCGCCACCCGCGGCTCCGTCCCCGCCGCCTGGACAGGCTCAGTGGCCCCATCCCCCCACTCAGCCGGCCCCACCATCTGGCCCGGCCCAGCAACCTCCACAATCCGGCCCTGGTCAATGGGGCGGGCCGACCCAGCAAGGGCCACCGTAAGGATGATGCCGTCAGCGGTAATCTCTGGTCGCCATGGACCGATGTGAAGGTAGAAGGTAAATGAGAAATGAGCGAGGAACTGAACCACATCCAACCCGGCAGTACCGTCGGCCCTTATCGCATCGTGCACCGTTTCAAAGGGCGCAGTGGCATGGCGCGTGTCTTTGAGGTCGCAGTGCGCGAGAAGTATCGCCGGCCAAACCTGCCCCGCCGCCTGGCGCTCAAGGTCGCCAAAGAGAACTACGAGGCCGCGCTGAAAGCGGAGGCCGATTTCCTGCGCCGCTTCGACCATCCCAACGTCGTGCGCATCTTCCCCATCGCTGGCTACCACAAACCAGTCTACGCTGCCCGCGAGCGTTTCGCTTTTGGCTGGGGCTGGTACTATACCATGGAACTCGTGGACGGGGGATCACTCCAGCGCCGCTTGACCCGTCCTACCACCATTACTGACCTCCTACGCACGCCGCAGGAGGGAGAACGCCGCCTGAGCCTGCTGGAGACGCTGGGCACCGCCCGCCAACTGGTCGCCGCGCTGGAGCACATCCACGAGCAGTACGTCGTCAACCTGGACGTCAAACCCGGCAACGTGCTCTTCCGCCGTCGGCGGTTAAGGTACCTGCGCGGGAGTGTGCCCCAGGCGGTGCTGTGCGATTTTGGCATCTCCAGGGACCTGCGCTATCCTCGCGCCGGATTGCTGGGTGTCGCTACACCGGAGTACGTCTCGCCGGAGCAGACCTCGGAACTGGGCCGGCACCACCGGCGGCTGGACGCCCGCTCCGACATCTTCTCACTGGGCGTCGTGCTCTACGAGATGCTCACCGGGGCTATGCCTTTTGAGAACATTGTCCTTGTGATCGACCCAACCTATGCACCTGTGCCCCCATGCCAGTTGCGTCCCTCCATCCCGCCAATACTGGAGGAAATCGTGATGCGGGCGCTGGCCAAGGACCCGGATTTCCGCTTCCAGACGGCTGCTGAGATGCGGGTGGCCCTCGCACAGGTGCCGATGCCGTCTGACTGGGGGGCGGCCGCGCGACGCACCGTCGCCAGCGTCACGCTGGTCGCCTGTATCACTGCCGGAAGTTGGGGTGTCAGAAATTATGTGGTGCATCCTACGACAACTCCTACCCCTGCACCGTCGCCAACTGTGGTGACCGCCACGTTCATCCAGACTGTTACGCCCGCAACGCCCACCCTGACCATCTCGCCGACTGGCGGGCCGCCCACATCCACACCGGCGCCGACGCTTACGCCCACCAACACGCCCCTGCCGCCCACCCGTACCCCTACCCCAGAAGGAGGTCAACCGCTATGACCAGAAATCATCCACCCCAGCCAATCCAACCGCAGCCCGGCTCACAGTCGAAGCAGCCGCCTGCCCTGCCCCTGGAGATGTGGGGCGCGACCGACAAGGGCCGCGAGCGAGAAGGCAACGAGGATTCCATTTACCCTCACTCCGGCCCAGGTCCCTCCCTCTTCGAGCCAAGACAGGAGCACCTGGACCAGAAGGGACAACTGCTCGTCGTCGCTGATGGCGTGGGTGGGGCAAAGGCCGGCAGCGAGGCTAGCCAATGGGCTATCCGACGGGCGGTAGAGCGGTACTATGACCTGCCCGGCCCCGACCTGGGGGCCGACCTGCGGGCTGCCGTGGAGCACGCCAACAACTCTCTCTACCAGTACCTCCAGAGCACCGGAACACGAGAGGCTGGTTCCACGATGACAGCGGTCGTCATCCATGGAGACACTCTCTACGTGGCCAACGTCGGCGACAGCCGCACCTACCTCATCCGCAATGGCCAGATCGCCCAACTGACCCGTGACCATACCTTGACGCAGCGAAAGATTGACCAGGGGCTCATCCGGCCTGAGCAGGCGGAACTGGACCCCGACCGCAGCGTGTTAACCCGCTCGCTGGGGGCCGGGCCGACGGTACAGGTGGATATCTTCCCCCCGCTGCAACTGGCTTCTGGCGACGTGGTGCTCCTCTGTTCCGACGGGCTGACGGATATGGTGGAAGACGCGGAGATTGCCCGTCTGGTAGGTGGTAGTTCGCCGAAACGGGCGGCACAGCGGCTGATCGCGGCGGCCAACAAGCGGGGCGGCTTCGATAACATCTCCGTCGTCATCGCCCGGGCGGGAGGGAAGAAGCCGCCGGCCGACGGTGGCCTGCTGGGCGATATTCGGCAGATGCCCCGGCAGCAGAAGACCATCCTCCTGGTGGGGGCAGTGCTGGTGGCGGCAGCGTTGTGCGCGATGGCAGCGCTGGGCTGGTGGATGCACGGCTGGCGGCAGGCGACGCCGACGCCCACCTCTGTACCTACGGCCACGGTAGAGGCCGTGCTCACAGGGACCGCACCAGTCGTGGCGCCCACCACGGTGCAGCCGACCGGGGCGGGGACGCCGAGTGCGGCGACCTCCACGCTTCAGCCGACCAATACACCGACGAATACGCCGCCCCCGCCGACCCACACCCATACGCCGACGGCGACCTGGACGCCTGAGCCAACCGAGACGCCGCAGTCGGGATCGGGGCCGCGGCCGCCGAAGCCGCCGACACAGCCGACGGCGAAGCCGACGACGAAGCCAGAGGATTAGCATTGGTCACTGCTTCTTTGCCTCCCGGCGCCGTTCTGGCAAACCGCTACCAGATCCTCCGCCCCCTGGGATGTGTGGGGAGAGGGCCACTCAAGCGGCCACTGCAAACAAACTAACAAGTGGATTTCAGGAGGTGTACCGATGTCAAAGAAGATCTTATCTCTCATCGCGGGCATGTTGGCAAGCGCCTTGCTGCTTACCGCTCTGTTCTTGCTCCTGGGTGGTCCGCACACAAGGGCAGCACCCATCATCGCCGAAACCAGCACCATCAAGCGGCATGCTGGCGTCGAGTTATCTCCCGGTTACAGCCAGGACACCGACCCTGGCGCCATCGTCACCTATACCCACATCATCACCAACACCGGCAAGACTACCGCTACCTTCACCCTGGAAGCCACCTCTTCACAAGGCTGGCCGGTCAAACTGCTGGGCGGCATCTGGCCCACCGGAACCCTTCGGCTCACCTTGCCGTTGGACGCAAGTGTGACCGATACCTTCGTGGTCAGTCTCACCGTGCCCGCCACCGCCACCGGAGGGACCGCAGACCATACTGTGGTCACCGCGACCAAACTGACGGATCACAACGTCCGCGCCACCGTCACCGATACCACCACCATCAGAGGGGGCTACATCTATCTACCGCTGGTGGTGCGTAACTATCCCCCAACCTGGCAACAGGCCAGTGGCACAGGTGGAATCAAGTTCTACGACATCGCTGTCTGTGCCGACGACCCTCCCGTGCTATATGCTGGAACAGAGTCAGGTCTCTACCGCTACGACAATGCATCGGCTACCTGGCAACACTGGGCATTAGAAGGAAGGGCCACTCCCGTGGTCGCAAATCCGCTCGACTGCGCCGAGGCCTTCGTTGCTGTGTGGGGAAGTGGCGTATATGGCGTTGTGGGTCAGAATCAAGCAACCCTCCTTGAAGGACTGGATGAGCCATACCTGTACGGCCTGGCGATTAGCGACGATGGACAGACGCTGTACGCAGGGAGCAGCACGCAGGGAGTGTACACGACAAGCCCGACCGATGTCAACTGGATCGCGATCAACAACGGCATCCCTCCCGACGACCTACGTATTCGCTCCCTCTACATCATCAGCGACACGCTGTACGCCGGCGGCAGGCAATGCACCTATTATTACTCCAACGACGGCGGTAACTCGTGGAATTCTGAGACTATCCTTGACGAGGGAGAAGGATGCGAAGACGCCCAGGTGTGGGCTATTGCGCAAATGGACAATGTGCTCTACGTCAGCCTGGGTGGAGATAAGGGGTTGTACCAGAGCGCCGACGGGGGCACAAATTGGACATCTGTCTCCAGCATGTCAGCGGTCACCATCTACCGGTTCGGTCTGCGGCCCCATCAATCTCGCCTCTACGTGGGCACCTATGGCCACGGAATTTACACCTGCGAGTCGGGTGGCTGTTGCCAGCCACTTCCGAACAGCGGGTTGGGTACGTCCAACATACGTGGGCTTGAGGTGATAAAGATAACTGACGCCTATCCCCGGCTCCTGGCGGGGAGCGACGACGGCATCTGGTGGGTGCCGCTGATACCCTGACGTGAAAACCGGAAGGTCGTTCTCACACTTCAGGCATTACGCATAAGGGAGGCATGATGTTCACACTGATCGCACAAGACGGGACCGAATACCCCATCACCCGCCCGGAGACGATCATCGGGCGTGAGGAGTGCGACATTCTCTTGCTGCAGGATGACCAGGTCTCACGCCGGCACGCGCAGGCGGAGCAACGAGGGGATATGCTGGTGCTCACCGATCTGGGGAGCACTAACGGCACTTTCGTGAACGGCGTCCGGCTGCAAGGCCCCCATACGCTTCAGCCCGGAGACGTCGTCCAGATGGGCAACACCGCGCTGACAGTGTATGCTGAAGGAGCCTGCCCTGAGCCTGCCGAAGGGGAAACGGGGGCCACCCGCCTGATGAGTGAGCCGCCACCGATGGCCGCTCCCGCCCCGCCCAGTTCAGCCTATGCGTCGCCTGCACCGGTGTACAGCGCCCCGGCAGGCTATGCCAAGCCACGTAAGGACCGCTCCATCGCCATCATCCTCGAACTCCTGCCCGGTTTCTTTGCCTTCCTGGGCATCGGCTGGATCTACGCGGGAGAGACCACTACCGGCGTCATCGTGCTGGTGGCGGATTTCGTGTGCAACGTCATATTCGCCTTCATCGGAGCGGCCACCATCGGAATCAGTTTCTGTTTCACAGTACCTCTTCAGTTGGCTGCCATCGCTCTCTCAACCTATTTGCTGTACCAGCATACGAAGAAGCGGCCGGACCTCTTCGGCCCATAAAGTACCCAGTAGGTCGGATTTGCCTATCCGACCAGAATGGCGGTTAGCAAAGCCGCCCTACTCTCTGCAAGGGAGCGAAAGATGATCTGTCCATCGTGTGGAAACGAAAATCGTCCCGGAGCGCGCTTCTGCGCCTGGTGCGGCACGCCGCTGGAGGAAACCCCTCCCCAGCCGCCAGAGCCTCAGCCCAGGAGAATTAACCAAAGCAGCCACGCGAAGCATCAAAGCACCCGCTGACACCTCAGACCCGTGAAGAACAGACGCCGCCAGTACATTTTTAACGCACTTTATCAGCCGGTGATTTCAATCATCGGCGGGGTAGCCGGATTGATGTCGCAGTCGTGAGATGAGTGTACTCATTCGTTCAATCCTCTTTATTCGTTGTCATATTGAGCGCAAAGTTATTTACGGCCTTAAGAATACGTCGCACTGGATATCTGAAAACGAGGAGGTTACGTATGCCCGGAGAAGTACAACTGACCGTCCAGACCAACAAGACCACGTTCCCCGCCACCGGAGGACAGCAGTTGGTCTATGTGCTTATCGAGGCGATGCCCACCGGCGCAGTCGCCAACGTCCAGATGCCGCTCAACTTTGGCCTGGTGCTCGATCATAGCGGCTCAATGAGCGGAGCTAAACTGGCCAATCTCAAGGAGGCGGCAAAACTCGCGGTTGACCGCATGGGACCGCAGGACCTGGTCTCCATCGTCATTTTCGATGATAAGGTCAAGGTCATCGGGCCCAATCAACCAGTCACCAATGCGGCAGACCTGAAGCGCCAGATCGAGCGCATCCGCGACGGCGGCGGCACCGAGATGTCGCGAGGTATGCGCAAGGGACTGGAGGAATTGCGGAAGGGGCTGGGCCCCGGCAGAGTCAGTCGTATGCTCCTCCTGACCGACGGAGAGACCTTCGGCGACGAGGACGTGTGCCGCCGCCTGGCCGCCGAGGCCGGAGGAGAGGCCATCCCCATCACCGCACTGGGGCTGGGCGAGGATTGGAACGAGGACCTGCTGGACTGCATCGCCCAGGCCAGCGGCGGCACATCCGACTTCATCCCCGAGGACCGCCCCGACATCATCCTGAACACGTTCGAACGCCACGTGCTGGCGGCCCAGGCCACTGTCGTGCAGAACGCAGAGATGCTCCTGCGACTGGTGCCTGGGGTGATGCCGCGTGCCGTCTGGCGAGTGACGCCGCTGATCGCCAAACTAGGTCATCGCGCCCTTTCGGACCGCGACGTCCAGGTCACGCTGGGCAATATGGACCGCGAACAGGGCCAGAGCGTGCTGATCGAGATGCTGGTCCCACCCAGGCAGCCCGGTACCTACCGCATCGCTCAGGCTGAGGTGAGTTACGACGTGGCCACCACCGGCCTGGTGGGTGAGAAGGTCAAGACCGACATCATCCTTAGCTTCACGGCCGACCCGGCCCAGGCGATGCAGACCAACCCCTACGTGTTGAATATCGTGGAGAAGGTGACGGCGCACAAGTTGCAGACGCGGGCGCTGGACGAAGCGGCAGTGGGCAACATCGCCGGAGCAACACAGAAACTCCGCGCTGCTGCCACCCGTCTGCTGGGATTGGGCGAGGAGGAATTGGCCCAGACCGCGCTGGAGGAAGCCCAACGGATGGAGCGGGGGGAGGGTCTTTCGGCCCGTGGTACGAAAAAACTGCGCTACGAGACGCGCAAGTTGACGCAGAAACTGGTAGATTAGTAAATTGGGAAACTGGTAAATTGGTAGATTGGGAAAAGGAGGAAAGCCATGCCTGTATGTCCAAATTGTGGTTCGCAGCAGCCCGATGGGGCTGCCTTCTGTGACGAGTGTGGCGCGGCGTTGGGAGAAATAGCGCCGTCGGTAGTTCCGCCGGCTGCACCCCCAGCGCAGCCTATCCCCACTACTGTGGCCGCGACCTGCCCTGTCTGTGGCGCACCGATCACGCCTGGCGAACCGTTCTGTGAGAACTGCGGCGCGGCGTTGGGCGCGGCGGCTCCCATCTCGCCGCCGCAGGCCGCTGCCCCTGTCCCACCTTATTCGGCGGCAGCCCCCGCCCCGGCGCAAACTCCCCCTCCCTATGGGGGGGGGCAGGGGGGGGGCGTGCTGGGCTGCTCCAGGTGCGGTGCACCACGGGAGCCGGGCAGCGCCTTTTGCGACATGTGCGGCACGCCAGTTGGTGCAGCCGCGCCGTCGCCTCCGCTGCCCACGCCCACACCAACTCCGCCTGTACAGCCCCTACCGGCAGGCCCCGCTCCCCTGCCAGCCTATCCAGTCGGGACTGCCGTCCAGGGCCGCCTGGTGGTGCAGGGCACAAACGCCACGCTGCCCTTCCCACCCGGCAAGACGGAGATCGTCGTCGGGCGGGAAGACCCGGTCAGCGGCGTCTTCCCCGACGTTGACCTGACTGACCACGGCGGGGACGAAGGGGGCGTCTCCCGGAAGCATGCCCGCATCTTTATCCAGGGCACCCAGGTCTTCATTGAGGACCTGAACAGCACCAACTACACCTACGTCAACCAGCAGAGGTTGACGCCGGGACAGCCACATCCGCTCAACAGCGGAGACGAGGTGCGGTTTGGGCGGGTGAAACTCAACTTTTTTGCATGAGGAAAGTGCGACGCACTTTGGAAGTGCGTCGCACTTGGAGCGAGCAACCAGGAGTGACGCATGACCCTCACAAGTGGCCAAATGCTGCAAAACCGCTACCGCATTGTCTCCTCGCTGGGGGAGGGCGGGATGGGCGCGGTCTACCGCGCCCGCGACACCCGGCTGGATGTCCCCGTCGCCATCAAGGAGATGACTCCTCAGCCGGGTCTCGCCCCCCACACCCTGGCCCAACTCCGTCAGCAGTTCCAGCAGGAGGCGCAAATCCTGGCTCGCCTGAATCACCCCCACCTGGTGCGCGTCGGCGACTTCTTCGAGGAGGGAGACAGCGCCTATCTGGTGATGGACTTCGCCGAAGGGGAAAGTCTGGCCAACCGGATCGAGCGGGAGGGGGCACTGCCGGAGGAGCAGGTGCTGATCTGGGCGGAACAACTGTTGGACGCACTGGCGTACTGCCACGCCCAGGGAGCGATCCACCGGGACGTGAAGCCGCAGAACGTGATCATCCGCCCCGACGGGCGGGCCGTGCTGGTTGACTTCGGGCTGGTGAAGTTATGGGACCCCCACGACCCGCGCACGAAAACGACGATGCGGGGAATGGGGATGCCAGAGTACGCCCCGCCGGAGCAATACGACATTGAGATGGGACATACCGATGCCCGCAGCGACGTCTACGGCCTGGGAGCGACGCTATACCACGCACTGCTGAACGCTATCAGCCCCCCCGGCGATAACGCGGATTGCACTGTTAGTTGGAACGCTGCCTACCTGACCGAGACCTACGTCCTGCAAGAGGCCACGGACAGCGATTTCTCCGACGCGACGGTGATCTATACTGGCGCAGCTACATCCCACATCGTCGCCAGCCGGGGTATAGCGCGCTACTACTACCGCATCAAGGCGCACAACAGTTGGGGAGATAGCGGCTGGTCCAACGTGCAGTCGGTGGACGTGTTCTGGGAAGCGGAGCCAAACGAAGATGCCCTGACGCAGGCCAATGGCCCCGTCGTCTCCGGCCTGATCTACTACGGCGTCTTCCCCGGCGCGGCCGACCTCAAGGACTACTTCTACTTCGACCTGCCCGCCGCACACACCGTCGAACTCTGGCTGACCAACATCCAGGCCGGCCACAACTACGACCTGACCCTGCGTGATGCCAACACGGATACGGTGCAGCACTCTGGCGAACTTGGCAACGCTGACGAGCACATCCTGACCGGCGTCTTGCTGTCCGGTCGGTACTATATCCACGTGAGCAACGCCAGCGGGACCGGCAGCACGCAACCGTATCACCTGCGGGTGGTGTACCAGTAGCGGCATAGGGATAGCACGATGAAATCGGAGATGACACTCAACGCTATAATGGCGCTCAACTGAGCACAACGCCCAGGTGACCACATCTGGAAGTGAGCACCATGCTGGAACAATTCTATCCATCGCCGGATGTGGAAACGGTCAATCTGCGCCGCTTCGCCAGACAACGGGTGACCGGAGGGTTGTTCGGCTGCCCAGAGGAAATGGTCCTGCCTGCCTTCGCCGCTGTGACTCCATATGTAGATAGAGACTAATGCCCCGCTTCTGCCGTTTCTGCGGAAAAGAGTTGAAGAATCCACAGGCCCGCTTCTGCCCGGCCTGCGGACGCTCACTGCCCCCGATCAGCCCTCTCCCTTCTTCCCCCCCCGGTCCTCTCCTTTCTTCCCCCCCCATGGGGGGGATTAGAGGGAGGGGGACCCAGGAGCAGCCGCGCCTGGTCATCCGCATCCCCGGGCAGCCGCTGCGCGAGGTGCCTCTAGACCAGCCGACCTTCACCATCGGGCGCAAGCCGGATAATGACGTCGTCCTGTCACTCGACTACGTCTCTGGCCACCACGGCCGGCTGGAGCGGCGGGGCATCCTCTGGCACTGCGTGGACCTGGGCAGCACCAATGGCACCTTCGTCAACGGCCGGCGCGTGCAGAGCGCCGTCCTCCGTGACGGCGACATCCTGCGCATCGGCGACCCCCAGGGCAACTCGGTCAGCCTCACCTTCCGCACCGCTGGGACAGTGGGTACCCCAGTCCCCAGCACTATCCGCATGGGAACCACCGTCCTGGGGATGAAGCCCTCGCTTGTCATCGGCCGCAACCCCCAGGCCGACATCCACCTGCCGGCGCCAGTAATCTCCTGGCACCACGCCCGTCTCAATCGCACCCCTCAGGGCCACATCCTCACCGACCTGCACAGCACCAACGGCACTTTCATCAACGGCCAACGTCTGGTGCGCCCCCACCTCCTCCGACAGGGGGACGTGGTGCAGATCGGCCCCTTCAAACTGGTGTACGAGGCGGCCGGCTTCCAGCAGTACGCCACTACAGGCGGTATGCGGCTGGACGGGGTGCAACTGGCGCGGGAGGTGGGACGAGGGGCGAAGCGAAAACGTATCCTCAAGGACATCAACATCTCCATCCACCCCCGTGAATTCGTGGCCCTGGTCGGTGCCAGTGGGGCAGGGAAGAGCACTCTTCTGATGGCCCTCAACGGCTTCGCCCATGCTCAGGGGCAGGTGCTGGTCAACGGGGACGATCTCTACCAACACTTTGACCTCTACCGCACGATGATCGGCTACGTCCCCCAGGACGACATCATCCACAAAGACCTGACCGTCGCCAGCGCGTTGCGCTACGCGGCCAGGCTGCGGCTGCCCCCCGATACCTCCGCCCAGGAGATCGAGCAACACGTTGACACTGTCCTCAAGCAAGTGGGCATGACCGGCCAAAAGAATCAGGTTGTCAGCAGTCTCAGCGGGGGACAGCGCAAGCGGGCCAGCATTGCCGTGGAGTTGCTGGCCAAGCCGTGTCTTTTCTTCCTGGACGAGCCGACCTCAGGACTGGACCCCGGCCTTGAAAAGAAGATGATGCACACATTGCGTCACCTGGCCGACGGAGGGCAGACTGTAGTATTGGTGACCCACGCCACAGCCAACATCGCCCAGTGCAACCACGTATGTTTCCTCTCCCAGGGACGTATGGTCTACTTCGGGCCGCCAGACGAGGCGCTCCAGTTTTTCGGCGTGACAAACGGCGACTTCGCCGACATCTATGCTCAGTTGGATGCTCCCGACCCCAGACAGGCACGACAGAAAGCAGCCCAGTGGGAGCAACGCTTTCGCCAATCGCCCCAATACCAGCGGTACGTGGCTGACCGCCAGAGGACGTTGCCGCAGATGAAGCACGAGGCCGCCCGCGCGACGGCACAGCAACGTCCCCGCGTGAACCCCGTGCGGCAGTTCTTTGTCCTCACCCGCCGTTACCTGGATCTGGTGCTGCGGGATAGGCTTCTACTGACGGTTCTGATGGCCATCATGCCGATCATCGGTCTGCTCCTCCTGCTCATCTCCGGGCCTAACTGGCTGGTCGGCGACACGGGGGCGGAGATCGAGCGCCAACTGGCGGCTGACTTGTCGGCAGGCGAGCAAAGCGCCACGTACGCCATCGTGGGCAAGAGCCAGACGCTGCTACTCATGCTGGCGCTGGCGGCGGTGCTGTTGGGTCTCTTCGCCGCTGCCTACGAGATCGTGAAGGAGCGCTCGATCTACCAGCGGGAGCGCATGGTCACGCTGCACATCCTGCCCTACCTGGCCTCCAAAGTGGCAGTGCTGGGTGCCTTCGCCTTGCTCCAGTGCCTGCTCTTGCTGTTTGTCATCAGTTGGAAGGTGGACCTGCCTGGTACAGGGGTGTTCCTCACGGCCACGTTTGAGATGTACGCCACGTTGGTGCTGGGGACGCTGGCGGCTACTATGATGGGGCTCCTCGTCTCCGCCCTGGTGCCCAACACCAACACCGTCATCTATGTCGTGCTCCTGGCCCTCTTCTTCCAAATCATCTTCGCCGGCGTGATCTTCGACCTGCCAGGAGTGGCAGGGGACCTCTCCACACTAACGTTGACCCGCTGGACGATGGAGGGGCTGGGCACGTCGGCCAACATGGAATGGCTGAACGGCCTGACACGCACTCGTTTCCAACCCGACCCTATCATTGAGGAGATCTCGACGGAAGTTGAGCGTCCTGCCGAGGATTGGGAGCCGGTGACAGTTGTGACAGAGACGCAGGAAATCGTGGTACCCTGTCCGTCGGGAATCAACGTTACTGTTCCCATCACCGTGCCGGATGTAACGACGCACGAAATGGTGACAGTGACGGAGACAGTCACAGAGACGGTCACAGTCGAGCCGGAGCCGATGGACATCGCTAGCGAACGGGAATTCCAGATTAACTACATCCACACGGCTGGGCACCTGTGCTGGGACTGGCTGATGTTGATCGGGTTCGGGCTGGTGTTCGGGCTCGGCACGGTGATAGTACTGAAGTGGAAGGATATAGAATGATCGCGAACCACGGAGGGTGACGTGTGACACTTGCAACCGGACAAATGCTACAGAATCGTTACCGCATCGTCTCCCCGCTGGGGGAGGGGGGGATGGGGGCCGTGTATCGGGCCTGGGACACGCGGCTCAGCGTGCCCGTGGCGCTCAAGGAGATGACCCCCCAGCCGGGGCTTGACTCCCACACGCTGGCCCAACTGCGCCAGCAGTTCCAACAGGAGGCGACCGTCCTTGCCCGCCTCGACCATCCCCACCTGGTGGACGTCACCGACTTTTTCGAGGAGGGAGGCAATGCTTACCTGGTGATGAAATTCATCGAGGGGGAGAGCCTGGCCGACCGCATCGAGCGGGAGGGCTCGCTGCCGGAGGCGCAGGTGTTGGCCTGGGCGGACCAATTGCTGGACGCGCTGGCGTACTGCCATACCCAAGGAATCATCCACCGTGACGTCAGCCCGCAGAACGTCATCGTCCGCCCCGACGGGCGAGCAGCGCTGGTGGACTTTGGGCTGGTAAAGTTGTGGGACCCCGGCGACCCGCGCACAAAGACGGTGATGCGAGGGATGGGGAAGCCAGAGTACACCCCGCCGGAGCAATACGACGCGCAACTAGGTCACACCGACACCCGCAGCGACATCTACAGCCTGGGGGCGACGCTGTACCACACCCTGACCGGTCAGGCCCCACCCACGGCTACACAGCGCATCGCCAGTCGGGGCGCCTTCCAGCCGCCGCGCGCGCTGAACAAGCGTATTTCGTCCGCAACCGAGGCAGCGGTGCTGCGCGCGATGGAACTGACGGTCGAGGATCGTTTCTCTACAGCACAGGAGATGGTGGCGGCACTGAGGGGCGAAGCGGTTGCCCCGACCCGCCCGGCCCCACCGAGGCGGAAGCGCACGAAGATGATGCCGGGGGCACGGCCGGCCCTACCTCGGTGGAAGCGTGTGCCCGTGTGGGCCTGGGTGCTGGGCGGGCTGGCTGCGCTGGTGGTGGGAATAGTGATGGGGGTGGGAAGTGCAGGACGACCGGTCGCCAGGGCCACGCCGACAGCGGTGGTGGTCGTAGCCCAGGCGACGAGCGCGTTACGTCCAACGTCCACCCCGGCGGCCACCTACCCAACTGACAGTGTGCTGGGGGCTCACCTGGCCTTCGTTTCGGATCGTGACGGGAAGCGAGAGATATATCGCCTCACCAAGGCGGGGGAGGTGGTGCGGGTCACCAATACTCCCGGCGATGGTGAAAGTTGGTCGCCAGCCTTGGTGCCGGATGGTACTGTTCTTTTCACCTCGGACCGCGACGGGAAGCGGGAGGTATATCGCCTCACCAAGGCGGGAGAGGTGGTACAGGTTACCAACACTCCCGGCGATGGTGAAAGTTGGTCGCCGATCGTGATGCTGGATGGCACTGTTCTTTTCACCTCGGACCGCGACGGGAAGCAGGAGATATATCGCCTCACCAAGGCGGGGGAGGTAGTACAGGTTACCAACACTCCCGGCGATGGTGAAAGCTGGTCGCCAGTCGTGATGCCAGATGGCACCGTCCTTTTCACCTCAGACCGCGACGGGAAGCAGGAGATATATCGCCTCACCAAGGCGGGGGAGGTGGTACAGGTTACCAACACTCCCGGCGATGGTGAAAGTTGGTCGCCAGCCTTGGTGCCGGATGGTACCGTTCTTTTCACCTCGGACCGCGACGGGAAGCGGGAGATATATCGCCTCACCAAGGCGGGGGAGGTAGTACAGGTCACCAACACTCCCAACAATGGTGAAAGCTGGTCGCCGGCCTGGTAAGTGAGGGTGCGTCTTGCTCCCCCGATGGGGTGGCCCTGGCATCGGGGTCAGGGGACGGCACGGTGTGGGTGTGGAGGGGAACTGAGGCACTGACGGCGCTGAGAACGCTGATGGAGTGATGCTTTCAGCGGTCTTGGCGAAATTCAGCGTGCTCAGTGGTTTGAGGGGGCTCAATCGCGGCCAGGCACTCGGACACAGTGACGACCTTGACGCCGTACAGGGCTCTCATTGTCGCCTTTAGATGCGAGTCGTCGGTCAGATCTCGGTCGGCTGAGATCAAGTAGTCCGCCCGGCCAGTGGCGGCGACTTCCAGCAATACGTCATCCTTGGGGTCACGACACAGGGTGATGTGTGCGGTCGGAGTGATTGCTGTCGCCTCGGTGCGGAGAAGGATCAGGAAAGCCTCTGCTGCGCCAGGGCGCAGGTAGCGTCGCAGGCGAGGGCGTCCCAGTACCTCAGCCAATTCGTCCAGCAGGTTGGAGGAGATGAGCAATTCCAGGCAGCCCGCCCGCCACAAGCGGTACAGCGGGGAAGAGACTAGCGTGCCTGTCACCATCCGTACCAGCAGGTTGGTGTCAATGAAGACCCTGGGCATAACGGGCCTCGCGGACGGTATCCACCTCGGCCTGGATTGCCTCGTCGCTCAGTTTAGCCGGGTCTGCTTCCGGCGGGGGAGCGACTTCCAGCGCGAATTCAAAGTCGGCAAAGTGACGAGCCCGCTCTGCTGCCCGCTGCCGAGCCGCCAGCGTTTCCATGCGCTGGTATTCTTCTATACCCAACAACACGGCCACTGGCTGGCCTCGCCGCTTGACGATGAAGCACTCGCCCCGATAGCGGATACGGGCCAGCAAGTCACCTGCCTGACGGTGAAGTTCCATAGCTGAAATCACAGTGGGCACCAGAACCTCCTGAAATACGCAATTGTCTAATTGATATGAGTCTGGCTAAAATCTGTGGGAGCAGTGACATCACGCGGCCTCCCTCA
>CAYPOY010000070.1:0-19370 GCA_964412395.1 uncultured Anaerolineales bacterium
AGCCCATTTCACCTCGGTCGGGAGACCTTCGGCGAACAGAGACCGAGCCCATTTCACCTCGGTCGGGAGACCTTCGGCGAACAGAGACCGAGCCCATTTCGCCTCGGTCGGGAGACCTTCGGCGAACAGAGACCGAGCCCATTTCGCCTCGGTCAGAGACCTTCGGCGAACAGAGGGAGACCTTCGGCGAACAGAGACCGAGTCCCTTACGCCTCGGTCGGGAGACCTTCGGCGAACAGATGTGCCATTGTTAAAGTAATCACGTTTCACGTCTTCACGTTTTACGCTTGACGTTTGACGTTTCACGTTTCGCGTTTCACGTTTCGCGTTTCACGCTTCACTGGCGGGATACCCCAGCGCAGGACAACCACGGCCAGCCGGTCGGCTCGGACCAGCGGCAGCGCCCGCCATCCAGATCCATCGTCGCCCCACGACGTGATGCCGTCCATTGCGCTGAGAACCACCGTCGTGCCGCTGATGTGGGCACGCTCCGCCTCCGAGAGCGCTGCAGGGTCCCAGCGCCACAGCGGGCTGGCCTGTGCCGCCAGTTCCTCGACCCACGTGAGTAAGGCGTCCGGTTGCACCTCCTGCAAATGACGGCAGCGAACCACCTCCGACACCGAAACCTCCGTCAGTGGGATGACCTGCTCGACCAGCCACTCATCCACCTCCTTGCGGTTGGGCAGCTCCTCCCTCCACCAGCGCGAGCGTGGCCCCCACTGAGCCAGGAACGTGTCCACCTGGGCCGGTGGTGAGGGTAGATGTCGTTCTGCCAGTTCATCCAGGAGCGCGTCCGGATCGTCTCCCAGCAGGAGCTCCATCCGGGGCCACTCAGGGACATCATCCGTGTCGCTGAACAGGTCGTACACCCCCTGCTCCCACCGATCCAGTTCCCGCGACACTGTCTGCAACTCGGCGCCGGCCGCCCAATAGATGCCGCACGCCCGTTTCATCTGCTCAATGACCACCCGCGTCTCCAACGCCGCTGCCTGGAGCATCAGGTAGCGGGCGCAGAGGCTCTCCGCCTTGCGCCAGCGGAGCCACAGCCACACCCAACGCGCGGGGCTGCGCAGCAGGCGCAATAACTCGCCCAGGCGACGGCGTGGCATCTCCTCCAATAGTGCGACCAACGCCGCTCGCACTGTCTCCCCCTCGCGCTCTATGCGGAGCAGATCCTCCTGAGCCTCCAGGTGGTGTTGCTCGGCGCCACCGGCCCATTCGCCGAACCGTCGCTCCAACACACCGGTCAACGCCCGTGCCCCGTCCAGTCCCCCCGCGTCCAGAGTGTGCGCCACCCAGGCCCGCACCTGTACGATGACGTCCTCGATACCGGCGTGCGTCGCTCGCTCCCATGCCGGGCCACAGTTGTCCAGGACCGCCACTCGCTCTTCTACCATCGCTTCGAGGTGCGTTACCAGTGGATGACCTACCGCGCGGCTGGACTCTTCACCCCGCCTGGCTCCTTCGGCTCCTTCGGCTTCGCTCAGGACAGGTTCGCTCAGGACAAGCTCACTCAGGACAGACGCTTGTGCTGAACCCCCGCCAGCGGGACGCAGCAACGCCCAGGGAGCAAACGTTGGCCCATCATCGGCAGCACTGCGTACCGTTTCAATAGCAGCGGGTGGCGTGAGTCGAAGAGCCAGCAATGGCGGGGCCAACGCCGCTTCACGCAGCAGCGCATCGGCATCTACCGCTTCACCGGACGTCTCCAGCAACTGCCGTCGAAGCGCCGCCGCCAACCGGCGAGCAGCGCGGGCCTGCGCCACGTTGCCGGGCCAGGCTATCCAGGCCAACCCAAAGGAAGCATTCACCGGTCCATCACCCCAGCCCTCTGCCTGGTCTACCCAGACCGGTGTCTCACAGAGTGGGGTACAGATATGCAGCGCCAGGAAGCGCGCCGCCTGTTCGTAGAGGGCTGGCGCATCGTCCAACGTCAGGCCAACCTCGTTGACCGGCGCGACCAGGTAGAGCAGGGAGAGAGGGGAGGGAATTGCGGATCGCGAATTGCGAATTGCGAATTGCGGATTTGGGAGAGGGCCGGTACACGCGTCGCGATCCTGACCGGATGGTTCTTCAACGGGCGAACCGGCCGGATAGTTGTCCCACAGGGCCAGGCCCAGGGTGAAAGGGTCGATCCCCAGGAGCGTCGTGGCACGCTCGGCGGCCAGACGGGCTACCCCGGCCAGCGGCGCGTCCGGCGGGCCTACCACCCAGATCACCAACTCGCCCAGGCGGTTGGGGCTGTAGCCAATCCTGCCCAGCGTAGCCCGATGGGCCAGGCGCGATATCTCGTGCAACGCTGCATCAACTACCTCTGCATCGGGAGTCTCGCCAGCTTCGGCGAGCGCCGCTTCGTTAACTGTCGAGCCATCAGGACCCAGATGCCGTACCGCCACGACAGGAGGAGACCCCCATTCATCGAGCATCTGGACCAGGCGCTGGCCCACCGCCGCCCCTGTTTCTTCCAGCGTCAGAATCAACGTTCGTTGAATCGCCGTTTTCATCTTGTGCCCCATAGCTGTCTCTCCTCGTCGAATTGTGGTATAATCTCTACGTGTAATTACTCAGCCGCTCCCGCCGGATCGCCAGATCCGGTGGTCGGTGACTCAAAAACGCCGCTGTATGGCTGAGAATCGTTGGGAATCTGCGTCCCGTGCGGCCTCTGGCCTGGATTTGGCAATCCAGACCGAGCGGCTGAGCAGTAATCTCTATGCTACTTATCCGGGGGATTGTGAGATGATTCAGGTGTACTCTTTCCGGTGCTATGCTTACCAGGACGGCGACCTGTTTCTGGCGGATTGCCTCGACCTGATGCTGATGAGCCAGGGTGCCACGATGCAAGAGGCCATCCGTGACCTGCGGGAGATGATCCTGGGCTATCTGGAGTGGGCGGAGCAACAGGGACAGATCAAGCCATTCATACCTCGGCCCGCTCCCCTCCGTGATTGGCTCAAGTTCTACGGCCTCTATGTTTCCTCCCTGCTCAAGGCTCTGCTCCTGCGGCGGTTTAGTAATTTCAGGGTCTACACCGAGCGTGTCGCTGGCCCTGTGCTGACACCGGCTCAGCCTGCGCCGGCGTAGACCATGCCCAAAGCATATCCTCCTCTGACTCCCCGCGAGGTCATTGCCATCTTGCGTGCCCGCAACTTTGTCCTGGACCACACCCACGGCGGTCACGAGTACTACCGGGGGGTCATTCGAGACAGGACGTGCCTGGTAACGGTCAGCACGCACTACAGGCAGTTGTCCGTGAGACTGATCAAGCGTATGATCACTCAGTCGGGTATGACCCGCGAGGAGTTTTACGGCAGTACCCGGCGCACTGCCCAAAAGCTCAACCTGCGGTCCGACCAGTATCCCATCCCCTTGAAAGAGTAGCTCCCTCATTCCAGAATCCCCTCACTGGCGACCAGCATCTGCCGCAGTCGGTCGGCGTAGTCCCGCGCCGCCTTGCGTAGCCGCCGGTCCAGTTCGTCCCCTCCCCCACCACTCTCCCCAGCAGCACAGTAGGCGTCCAGTCGCTCAATCGCCTGGGCCGTGGTGAGGCGCACCAGGATGTGCCGCTCCACCCGCTCCATCACCTCGTGTGCCAATCCCTCACGGGCGGCGAAGGCGCGAATGGTCTTGTGCAACCCCTGTGCCAATCGCTCCGGTTCGTCCAATCGGTCCACGGGCCGGTAGTAGTACCAGGAACCCTGAGCAAAGATGAGCTGGAAGACTAGCCCCAGCGCGAAAGCCTGAAGTGCCACTTCGGTGCTGGTGTGGAAACTCGGCAAGACGTGCAGCGGACGCTTCCCGCGCACTTGCTCGTAGGTGCGCTTCCAGGCCGGAAACTGCTGGAGCGCGGTGTAGGGTGCGCCCACAGTGGCCCGTAGCGCGACGATGAGTTGATCATCCTGGGTCGAGACCAGCATCCCGCTTCGCTCGGCAAACAACGTCTCGTGCTCGTCCGGCACCCCCAGTACAGTCATAGAGACCAATCCCGCCCCACCATCCTCCAGTCGGGCGCGGTCCAGGTTCCACGAAGGGGTGGCCTGTTGCAGCAACCACATCCGCCGCGCTTCGGGCGACGCCCCGTTGTCCTGGATTTGAGCTTGCTCCTGTAACACCGTTTCGACGTTGATCCGCAGCAGCGGCTCAAACGGCTGGGCCGCTCCCTGCCGAACCCACCGGGCCAGTTCTACCGCCGGCCGGCTGGCCCGGTCCAGGAGGCTGCCATCCCCAGACAAACAGACGTTCGCCGTGTCGCCCAAAGCCGGGGCATAGCGAGTGTACATTTCCGCTACGTAGGTTGGATCGGCTAACTCCAGGTCGACCGGCAACCCGTCACCGGGGCTGTCGGGTACAGACTCCAGCAGCCGCGCGGCATCGCGCAGTCGGGCCTTGACCCGATCCAGGTCATCCGCCAGTTCGGCCCGGGTCCGCGCCAGGCTGTCCAACACTTGCAAAGCAGCGTCACCCAGTACGTGCGACAGGCGAGCACGGTAGGCAGCGGTGGCCGCCTGGACGTAGTGTCGTTGCGCCGTCGTCACGCGGCTGCCCCGCGACAGAAAACCGGCTGTGGGAGCCCGCAGCAAGGCCGCTCGTCGCTGGCTCGCATCCTGGTCAAAGCGCTCGATTTGGGTCTCTAGCTCCGTCTGGCTCTCTCGTAGCGCCGTGCGGGCTTTGTCGAGACGGATCCGCAGCGCGGTCAGCATCATAGCGGCTTCCTGCACCCCGGTCTCCGGATCGCCGGCCGCTCGCGCCACCTGGCGACGCAGATTCATCTCCAGCTCTGCACTCAGCTCCCGCCGCCGTGTCTCCACGGCAGTGGAGAAAAGGCCCTCCAGCCGCGTAGCGCCATACCGCTCGATGTAGGCCACCGTCTCTTGCGCCTGTTGTGAGAGCGAGAGCCGCCGCAGGTGACCAGGCAACGTCAAGTCTATCCCGATGACCACTCCCTCGTCGTCAACCGCCAGGCTGCCCATCAGCGGTTCCGGTTCCAGCCGCTCTGTCTCCCAGAAGGTAGTCGCCGCCTGGGCCGCTGCCTTCTCATCGGCAGGTCGCAGCCAGCCCTGGCGGATCAAGCGCACTGCGTGGCGGCGGGCGCAACGGTCGTGGACCGCGTGGGCGTCGAACCGGCATACACTCAACCCTACACTGCCCAGGAAGGTGCCGACGCCTCCGTCGGTCGTGCGGCTGAGTACCTCGTCCAGGTTGTCGAAATCGTTCTCCCCTTTGCGTCCCACCTGGGAACCCATCTGAAGATAGAGGGCACACCCTGCCAGCCGGCACACCGCGTTGATACCTGGCCAGACCCGGCCTCGCTCGTCCACCCCATCCACCACGTAGTACAGATTGAAGGGAGCGGACGTGGGCTCGATGACCCGCCCATTGGGGTAGGCAGCGCGGAAGTCGCTGCGCGTCATGGCGTGGTTCAGTTCCATCAGCGATGCCACGGTATTGGGCAGCAGGTTGGGTCCGCTGACGTCGGGGAAAGCGCCGGGCAACACGCCCAGCCCTGTGACCTGGCATAAGTCGCCCAGGTCACCCAGCTCCTCGACCAGCGCACGCACCAGGTAGGCCACGTCGAGAAAAGAGCCCGCGCCTGTGCCACCACACAACGAGTTGACGATAAAGATGTTGATGCCTTGCCCGGTATCTACGACCGCCCGCCGCCCGGTCTCGCGCCCGGCCAGATGCCAGATGGCTCGCTGCAGGTGTCCCTCGACTTTGTGAAAGTGCCAGTAGAGGGCCATCAGTCCTAACAACCGCACCTGTTTGGCCCCGTGGCGCAGCACCGTGGGCGGTAGACGCATCAGGCTTTCGCCAAACCGCTCGGCAATGGCCCGCTGCTTCTGCCGGTGGCGGATGATCCGTCCCACCGGTACGTGGCCGATGTTGACGAATTCCACACCCGGTTCCAGGCTCACCGTCTCCCCGTTCTCCAACCTGACCACGAGAGCCTCATCCGCCGTGTCGAAGACCAGCAAGCGCAGCCAGCCGGGTTGGCTCCCCTGGTGACCGGCGAACAGGGCCTTGAGGTAGACGCCGATGCGATGGCCCGTTCCTCCCAGGCCAACAAACAGCGTGGGGCGAACGTCCGCCTGGGTCGCCACGACGCCGGACGAAGATGGGACCAACTCTGACCGGTGACCGTTCCCGTTCTGTTCCTCTACAGCCAGAACCTCTGCATTCCATTCCAACATCTCACACCTCCTGTGATTAGCCGTTAGTGGTTAGCTGTTAGTCGTTAATGGTTGCGCCTCACGTCTCACGTTTCACGCCTCACGCTTCACGTTTCACGCCTCACGTTTGACGTTTGACGTTTGACGCCTCACGTCTCACGTTTGACGTTTGACGTTTGACGCCTCACGCCTCACGTCTCACGTTTGCAAATGCTCGTAGCGCAGCCGCAGGCCATCGGTGGCGATACGGTCGCCGTCTGAAAGCAGGTGCGAACTGACGACCACGGCCTCGTTAACCCGCACCTCTCGCCCGTCGCAGGGCGCTATTTCCATCCCGCTACCGTCCGGTAGAGCACGAACGATGGCCCACGGCTGACCTTCTGCGGGCACTGGTAATTCAGCCTCTGCCCCACCTACTCGCGCCGAGCGGCGATCCAGCAGCGACAGGTCAGTGAGGGTCGGGCCTGCGTACCCTGCCGGGGCTTCCAGAACCCTCAGACGACCCGCCAGACGGGGTAGGCGCTGGAGCCAGCGATAACACACCCAGCCGCCAGGCCCCACCAGGAACAGCCCCAAACCGGCTGCCCAAACCCATCCCGGCAGTGAGCCGCGCACGACGACTGTCGTGGCCGTCTCTCCCTGGAATGGCAGGTCAGCCGGGGAGACTCCCATTGCCTGCACCGAAAGCGTGTAGGTGCCAGCCGCCTGGGGAGCGTCCAACGTGATGGGCGTCCCCACGGTTCCGGTCACCGCCGTGTGTGGTACATCGTTTACATCTACTGCATCGTTTACATCGTTGGAGGAGTAGAGCGTCGCAGTCAGCCATCCACCCGTCGCCAGCGGTTCTCCATCCACTGCCCACCGCGCCTGCACTATGGCCGGATCACCAACCCGCCAGGTGTCTCCGGCTTCCGGCGCGACGAGTTCCAACGAGGGGTAGGGTTCGACGCGCAACAGTTGCACCGCCGGCGTGGGGGATGGGGTGGCAGTAGGCACAGGCGTGGGGGACGGGGTGGCAGTAGGCGTCGCTGTAGATGTTGGCGTCGGCGTGGATGGAGCGGGCACATAGTCCTTCCAGACAGTCACAGTGCCCTGGCTGGTCATCACCACCGTCCAGTCACCCGACCGAGGGCGCGTGATGGCCCAGATAGCCGTGCTGCCGTGCGCCGCGTGCTGCACGTCACCATCCCCCGGCCTGAGTGGTCGCCCGTTGGGCCGGTGGATGGTGACCGTGATGCCTGTGCTGCCTGCCCCGAGCGAAGCTGAGGGAAGCGCATCCGAGGGGAGCCCAGCCGAAGCACCAGGCCGGCTGACGCGCACGACGAAGGTGGCCCGCGCCAGGTTCGGTTCGATGGTCATTACCTCCACCTGCGTTTCGTCCTCGATCTCAGCCTCGATGACCGCGCCGGCTGTTCGCACATCGCTCAGGACGACCAGGATGTCGTGATAGACGGCGATGAGGTCATTGGCCTGGCGCACCGGGTAGAAACGCCCCCGGGTCACCCTGGTCAGTTCCCGCCACAGTGGTACGTAGACCGTTTTGATCTCCTGATCAGCGTCGGTGGCTTCATTAGAGAGCAGGATGACGAAGAGACGGATGCCATCATCGGCGTAATCCTGGCCCATCCGCTCCAGTTCCTCGATGACGGCCTGCCGCCTGACATCCGTGGGATCACCGCCCCGCTCGGGCTTGCCGTCGGTCAGGAGGACCACGACCGGTTGGCTGTCATCGCCCTTCTCAGCCGGCAAAACGTCGCGAGCCAACGCGAGCGCGGCGACCGGGTCGGTCCATTCCATTCGCTGCGGATCACCGATGAGCGACGCCATCTCGGCCCGGCGGGCTTGATCCGCCAGCGGGGTGAGTGGCACAACCAGTTCCGCCTCGCCGCCGAAGAAGATCACGCCCAGCCGGTGAGAGCCCCGGCTGCCGTCCACCCCCAGGTAGTTGATGAACATCTGGGCTGCCTCGACGCGCTGCAGGTGTGGGTCGGAGCCGATGCCCCCTTTGTCGAACATTGAATTCGAGTTATCCACCACGAGCATCACCTTTAACCCGGCATCGGCACCGGTTGCGTTAACTCGCCCCACCAGCACGCCCAGTAGCAGACAACTCAGGCAACTGAGCAGCAGGAGCAGGATCAAGGCGATTCCACATCCACGCCAGATGCGCCTCCACCAGAGAGACCGGTTACGCGGGTTCAGCAACACTTCCCAAATCATCTGAGCCACGCGAATGAGCCATTGTTTCATCATCGCTTCTCTCCCCTCTCCATTCTCCCCGTTTCTGACTACATGATGCCACAAAAAGAAGAGGGCGTCGTCCGCAAATCTCAGTACGACGCCCTATGTATTTCTACGTATTTCGACGAAATTCGCCGAATCTCGTCGTTTTCGAGACAGACCCTTCGGGTTTTCCGAAACCCGAAGGGTCTAAGAATCAAGTTAGTCTTTTGGGGAGCAAGCTTTCAGATGGGGATGCCGGTCGAAAAACTCGGCGAATTGCTGCATCACCGTGCCTCGATTGACGGGAACAGAATAATCGAAGAAAAAGTCCTGCATCTTACCGTAGATATGTTGTAAGTGGGTACTGACGGCACGGTTTGAAACGTTGTGGCCCAGGAGGGACGTCAGCCGGGCAGCGATCTCCCGATCGGTGCCGCCGTGCGTCACAAAGTCCTCGACCACGTGCTTCTCGGTAAGCGTCAGAACTTGGGTCAGAAACTCCTCGCGCTGCAGGTCAGCCTGGCGCTCCATCCATTGCTGCTGGGCTTCAATGGCACGAAACGGATCGTCCTCCCGCGCAAGCGCTGCCATGACAGGAGGAGAAACACCGCTCCAGTATAACACAGGGATCGCCGTCAGCACCGCGTCGGAAGGTGTGCGTCGGTGCATCGCACCACTACGCTCGAATTTCTCCCTGGAGATAATGTGCCACAATTTGTCTTCCCCGCCGAAGAGAATCTGGGCTGTCACCACTCCGTAGGCGCCCATGCTGTTGCGTCCCCCGGCGATGCTGAGATGGACGATCCGCCTCTCCTTCTTCCGCTCCTTCACGGTGCGGAAGATGGTTCGAAAGGTATTCCTGGCATCCTCCTCGGACCGGATATCGCGCACGGGCCGGTCCTCTGGGGTGAGGATGGGTACTGGTCTGAATAAACAATGCCGCTCCCGGTAGCGGTTATGGCGGAATTCAGCCCGTAACTGCTTCAGCGCCTCGCCAACGCGGTCCCTGTCCTCCGTATGAATCACGTAGACCTCGTCCACCACGATGTCTTCGTCATCTTCCAGCAAATCCACGGCCAGCGTGATGACTTGCGGCTGGGTGCCCAGCGTGGCGATCAGCACCTGGCGGTGTAGAGATGTGTTCACGATTCTACCTGTTTCTGGACGAAGAACTCTATGTCCACCCGTGCCGGTCGCTCCGAGCCGAGAATGGGTTCGCCGTTCGGATCTCGTTCCGACAGCAGATACTCCATTGGACGGTCGTAGGGCAGGCAGGCCAGTAACGCACCTGCAGTCATTGTCTTGAGCCCCCCCGTCAAGTCGGTGACGACCTGAAGCGGCTGCAGGTCGTAGGCATCAATGTCGTCGTAGACGCGGGTCACAGCCCGGCAGGTATGCTCGATGTCGGCCTGGACCAGGGGAACGGGATAGAGTTCCACCCCCTCGATTCCGTGCCGTTTCATCTCGGCCTGCAAATCCTCGTAGGTCTCTTTGGCGGCATCGGTGAGTATGATCCAGCAGTGACGCAGGCGGCTCTCCGGTGGAGCGGTGGGGCCGGCATGGTGGCGCATCGCGATGATCAGGGGCTTAGTCTTGCCAGGGCTGAGCAGCCAGATCAGGCCCGGATGAGGGGCAATGGTTGGCATGTGCACTCGTGAACCCACGGTTGCCGCCCGTCGGCGGTCGAGCAGGAAAAAGCCGTAGGCGGCCACGGCGAGCACTGCCAAGAGGGAAACGCCCCGGCCAATCGTTGCCCAGGTGGGCATCGCGCCGGCAGTGACCAGATCATACACAAAGTTTGCCAGCACCTCCAGGGCCACGGCTCCCAGGGCGAAGACCACTATCAGCCACGCCGACCGGCCAACGGCGGCCAAAAGTGCGACACGGACAAAACGGGTGAATTCAAACCGGCGTTTCATCGTTTATCATTGCTATTCCCGGCATCTGACGTTGCTCCCGTGCCTTGTCGCGCACCGCTTGCAAGTCCAGCAACTCCGCCACCTCGTAGCGCGGCGGCACGGCCCCTGCCACCGGCCGGATGCGCAGCAGTGTGGGAAAGTATCCCATCCGCCCGTGCAATTCGGCCAGCAAGACGGCGGTCAGCGGGGCCAGCCCCGGCGGGTTGACCAGCAGCGGCGCCGTCTGCCACTCCTCGGCGCTCAACCCCGCTTGATCCACCAGGGCGGCCACCTGCGGTTCCATCCCCTGTTCCACATCCACGTGCGCTGGCACGTCCAGCACTCGCGCCACGGTCTGCCCGGCGAGGGCCTCGGCCTGCGCTCGCTGCGCTTCCGTCAGCGGATGGGCAAAGTTGACGATAATAACGCCTTCAGCCATCGCTGTCTCCGATACTTTGATCTATCCTCACAATGCGCTGCCAGCGGTGATGTCCTCTGGCATGAACAGGTGCATCGCTTCCTCGTCCACGCCTTCGACCTGGACCTGGCCAAAGGCTCTGGCGAAGAAGGCATAGTGCACGTCCCACCGTGAGGTGTCTCCCCGCAACCACAGCAGCCCTTTCTCCGTCAGAGCGTTCAGGTCCTTGCTTGTCACGTTGGTGGCTCGCCAGCGTGCTTCACCGAATACCACCCGTTGTTCGCTACGATTCACTCCCACCACATCCACTTGAGCGCCCCGCCTCCACCAGGTCCCCACCTCCTGCACCGAGAACGGAATCTGCCCTTGCCCAGAGGCGACCAGAAGATGCTGGCGAGCAACTGTCTCCCACACCGGAGCCACGATATAGGGCAGGTTGTTACGAATCTCGCTCAGCGTCTCTGCCTGGCGCTGATCGATCTCTAGCAAGGCCCGGTGGGGGGCCACCCAGCGATGCCAGAAGCGCAGGAAGGGATCGAGAATGTGGTAGGTACCCTGGCGGCCCGCGTCGCGAAGCCGGGTCAGCGGCCGGCGATGCTCTACCAACCTGATCGCTTGCAGGTCGTTCAGGTAGTGCTGTACCGCAGCCAACGTCATATGAGTGGCAGCGGCGATGTCCCGACGGTGATGGCTGCCTGCGGCGATAGCCTCCAACACCCGGCTGAAGACGTCCACCTCGCCCTTCAGTTCCTCGTGCAGCAGCAGGCGCACCTCGTTGAACAGGCTACCAGCCGGGCTGAGGATCTCCCGCTCCACATTGCGTATCAGTCCGGCCTGGGGGTCCATAGCCACCAGGTTGCGGGGCATTCCACCCAGGATAGCATAAGCTTCGATCACCTCTTCGGCGCTGTAGGTCGGGAAGAAGGCGCGGTAATCGGCTGGTTGGAGAGGCAACAGCTCGTAGGCCCAGGTGTGGCGACGGTAGAGGGGGGCATGGCCATCCAGGATCTCCCGTCGCACCACGCTGTGGGTGGAGCCGGTCAGGCATAGGAACAAACGGGTGTGTTGCAAGGAGGTATCCCAGGCTCGTTGCAGGATGGTAGACAGGCCAGGTACAGAATCGGCCAGGTAGGGATACTCGTCAATCGCTACCACGAAACGTTGCTCGCGGGCCAGGTCGGCCAGGGCCAAGAAGGCGCTACTCCAATCGGTGAAAGTCCGCTCTGGCTGCTTCAGAGCCTCGGCCAGCTTTTGCGAGAACTCGTGCAGCAGGGCTTCGCTGGGCAGTCGGGCAGCGAAGAAGTACAAATGTGGCCTGTCCCGACACCACTCGTAGATCAGAGTTGTCTTGCCTACTCGGCGGCGGCCGTAGAGCACGGCGAACTCGGCGGCGGGGCGGGCGTAGCGGCTTTCCAGATAGGCTAACTCGCGCTGGCGGTTCAGGAACATAGCGCACTCCTTGAGACAGTACCCTGCCGGGATACTTTTGTAAAGTATACCTTACCAGGATTCGTTTGTCAAAGCGTCACAGCGTCGTCTTCTCTGCCCACCAGATTGCCCATTTCGCACCGGCCCAGCAGAGTGGAGTATATTTTCAGTGGCGGATTCTCCTCGTCTGGCCCATACCGTGGGTCGTCTTGCGCCCCGTGCCGCAGAACTCGGCGTAGTCGGCCAGGGCGTTTAGTTGCCACACCAGCGCCTGGTTCAGTTTCCGCGCCTTTGTGATGACGAAGGTCACATCCCCGACAAATCCTACAAAAGGCCTGCCACGCCCCAGGCTGTGCTTTTCCGTGTGCAGCCGGTGTGCGTCAATCGCCACGTTGGTCAGCACGGTTTCCATCAGCGAGGTGCTGATGTGGTGGTCTGAAGGCGCGAAGTCGTTCCAGCGGCTCAACCAACTCTTGAAAACGGCAACGGGTTCGGGCAGGGGAAAGTCTAACTCGCCTGCGCTAAAAGTGGTCGGTGAAGCAAACCGCACTTTGATGTAGTCGGCCGGGCGAATCCCGGTCAGCAACAGGTCGTAGCTGCGATGTGTAACCAGGGCATCGGGCCAGCGCACGGGCCAGGTATGCCCGTTCAGATCGAGCGTGCCCACGGCCTGCACGCCGGCCCACAGTGGCTCCCAGAGATCATCCTCCAGCAGCGTCACCCGCCAGCGCCAGGTCCCATCGCGGCCTTTCTCCAGCGCCGAGAGGGTGAACGGTTTGCGCACCGGGCGGTCGTGGATCACGTCTCCCAGGCCAGGATAGGCTGCACCCATCCACCGCAGCAGATTGGCGTACAGCGCGCGGTAGAGGTTGGGCGGCGGGGGTTGGTCGCTATCCGCGATGGGGAACTCGACGGCATAGGGCATCCTCACTCCTGAATAGAAATCTACAGTGGGAGAGAAACCGGGTTTTTCGGAAAAAACCCGGTTTCTGGCCCCCGTTTGGGCGGAAAACTCTACTTCATCCCCTGAGTCGACCTGCGATCCGGATGTGGCAGCGTCCGCTGGCCGAGGCCTTGCAGCGTGTGGTTGATCGCCTTCCGCACCGCCTTCACCTCGTGGGGGAACCAGGCCCGCAGCACCGGCGACAGGTCACGCCGGCCCTGCTCGCCGATGGCCTCCAGCAGCATGAACTTGATGTCCCGATTGGTCGTCTTTAACCAGGACCAGACCTCTTCCGGCTGTCCAGTCTCTTGCCAATCCTCAAACCAGCCCAGTAGTCGTTCAAGCCACAGTTCCTTGGCCTGTTCCTCCCACTGGCCCGGGTGGCAGAGCAGGGGAATGCCGTTACGGTTATGTTCCAGGCGCAGCCACTTGTGATGGATGCACCAATCTATCTTGCGGGTGATCTGGTCGGCGGTCAGGTGACGCAGAGCGCCATAGTCTGGCAACTTGTCCCACTCCCATTCCAGTGCTTTCTTGCTGCGCGACCCGTTGAGGATCAGCGTCAGCCCACTCCGGCCGGCCTGGTTGATGATGGCGTCCGCGGCCATCAGGATGGCGTCGATCTCCTCCTGCGTCGGCGCTTCGGCTGGCAGGACGAGGGTCACGGGGATGGGGGGGGCGTTTACGACGACGGGGCATGGGTTATTGCTCCTGTTGCATGATTTCGTGGGGGGATCACTGTGTCGCCTACCATTCCAATGACCAGTCGAAACCGGGGAAGTGCTGCCAGCGCCAGACCAGGTCGCGCTGTGCCCGCTCCCGGCGCAGTCCTTGCTTTTCGATCAACCGTCTCAGGTCAGCCAGGTGCTCCGCTACGTACCCATCTGAGTCGTGGAGAACGATACCGTCCAGGGCAACGTCAAGAAACAAACTCGTCAGGTACGCCTCGAACTCCTCCGGCGTCTTGGCCAGAATAGCCACTCGCCCCCGCCAGGCGACCGGCAACATGCTTTTCAGCCAAAGGTGTCGCTTGAGGGTCCTTTCAGGCAAGTGGTGGGCGATGACCAGCAAGTCCCAGTCACTTGTTTCGTCTGCCTCACCCCGCGCGCGCGATCCAAAAAGGATGGCGGCGACCAGGTTGTCGCCCAATCCCTGCTTCAGTGCAGCGACCACCTCCGCCAGCAATGGCGTGTCACGGTTCTCGGCCGGTACTTTCAGAGTGACCATGCCACCAGTTCATCTTTCCAGGTCTGGTGCACTGCTTTGGGCGCTTGTAGGGGGCACCGTGCATTCCTTTTATCGCCTGGCCTCAGTATAAGGACATTATACTCCAGGCGTGACGAAAACGGAAGGCAGTGGGAGAGAAACCGGGTTTTTTCCGAAAAACCCGGTTTCTTATATTTCTTCGCAGACAGAGCTAGCCGCTCAACTCGGGACAGACCCGGTTGGCGGCGCCCCCTGTTCGCGCGTGTTGCGACTACGCTTCCCCTCACTTTCAGTCCTCTACCTGGTTCTGTACTTCGTCGTGCCCTTAACCTGAGCGTCGGATTCTCCGCGTCTGGCCCATACCGTGAGTCGTCTTGCGCCCCGTGCCGCAGAACTCGGCGTAGTCGGCCAGGGCGTTTAGTTGCCGTAGTATCTCCTCCCCCAATTTTCTCGCCTTCACTACCCGCAGGGTAACCCTTCCCACAAAGCCCATCTGCTTCCCGTATCCCAGGTCCGTCACCTCCGTGCGCAGGTCGTAGCCGGAGACGGCCACGTGCACCTGGGCCACATCCACCAGCGCCACGTTGATGCATAGATCAGGCGGCGCGTACTGGCTCCAGCGGGAGAGCCAGGAACGGACTATCGAACGGGGCTCTGGCAGCGGCGAGTCCAGGTCACCAGCCCGGAAGCAGGTGGGTGTCAAGAAACGTAGCGCGATACGCGTGCCAGCGGAGGCCCCCTCCAGCAGCTCCGCATAGGACCGGTGGTGTACTTCCAGTCTCTCCAGCGCCAGCGGGACAGTGTGGCCCATCAAATCAGCGAAGGGGCGGGCCTGTAGCCCAGCCCGGAAGGGCTCCCACAGGTCGTCTTCGAGCAGCGCCACCCGCAGCGCCCAGCCGTGTCCTGAGCCTGTCAAAGGACCGTTCCCTCCGTGCCTTGTGAACGGCGAAAGGGTGAAGGGCTTGCGCACTGGCTGGCGGTGCAGGTCGTCGGCTAGGTTCGCGTCAGCGGCGGCGAACCAGGCGTAGAGGTTGGCATGGAGGGTGCGGTGGAGTTGGGGGGGAGGGATTTCGTTCTCCCATTGCAAGGGCAAGGTGATAAGATGAGGCATTGGGTCAACTCTCCAAGGGTCTAATTCAGTGCCAGAACACTTCAGAGACATGGAAAAATAAAGTGTCCCAACCTGCCCAAGCCCACACCGCCATATGTAGCGAAAAAGGGCAAAACCGGCCTGTTTTCCCTGCATATGGGTGTCTTTTCGAGGCAAGACAGTAACGACTGGGGATGATTATTTTTTCCGAGTCCCTCACTTGATGGGCTGCACGCTGTCCACTTCCCAATCAGCCCGCTCTCGCCAGTTGCGAGGCAAACGGGCTTGGTATAGTTCGATCCCGTACTCGGCAGCCTTCCCCGCCTCCTCTACTGTCTCGGCAATAGTGACGATCCAGGCTTTGACCCTTTCGGGATGGTCGGCACTCAGTTTCTCGATCACCTTTTGCCTCTTGCGCGCCAACCGGGTGATCCATTCGGTCCGAACTGGCTCATCGCGCAACTTACATTCGCACAGCAAGATTTCGGTATGACCGTCAACCGGTCGAGTAGCCAAGATGTCTACCTCTCCTAGACCTTCACCGTGCAGGTAATCGGGATAGAACTTGTGCTTTATCTGAGTGTAGAGTGCAGCGAGTTGAGTGGTCAGATAGGCACCTACGGCGAACTCAAAGATGCGGGATTGCCAGGGCGTGGGGTCTATCCCTTTTTCGCCAAGGGACAGGAAGGGAATTTCCACCAGGCCAATCCTGCCTGCTGGCGGTTTGAGGTAGAAGCGGCGCTTGTTGGTGGGTTTCCTGAGCAGAACGGCAATACTGCCCTCCCGCTCAATCTCTTCATCCACATAGACGTGGAAGACTTTAGTCGGTTTGCAAACCTGGGCAGCCATCGCTGCCGCCGCGATCATGCTTTTGCGCCCCCCGGTCAGGCTCAGGTAAACCCGGTGGCCCGCGTCCAGATTGGTCCGCAGAAGCTCAAGCATGATCTTGCGGAAGCGATAGACATCGGCAATCCCCCGGACCTCATTGCTGGGGATAGCGCGCCGTTCTTGATATCGAATGGTCACGCCCAGTTCCCGTCTGGCTCGCTCCAGTTCGGCCTCGATTTCCCGCTCGCACAGCCTGGTCAGGTCGCTGGTAGTGGATACGGTGATGATGCTGTCCATATCGCCATAGTCCCCGTCCCGCAGCGCATAATACGCGCCGGTCACCACACCGGGGGCCAGGCCAAGGGAGGAGATGAGGATGTTCATAGCAGCCTCCTGTCACAACCACATCTTCTTCTTTGAACGATACCATTCGTCAACCCAAGGATCATCTGCCACACGGCAACTCGTGCCCACCCTGACGTAGACGAGTTGACTGACACGGCACAGTTGATTCTCGCCCATCGGGAACACAGCTACCACAAGCACCTTGCCCTCCTCCAATTCCAAGTCTACGGCGTCGAAAACTTGGGGCGCGCAAGTAACCGCGGGCCAACACGCGTGTGCATCCCGACTGGAACCCTTCGCCACGCCTGCAATGATGTCCAGGATATACTTCAGACCCCACCTCTCTCCCATCTGTTCCTGTTTCTCTCTCGAAGCTCCCAACTCTTCTCGCATCTCCCGCGCTCTTTCGATGTCCTTTGGCTTATCTTTGTCCGGGATTCCAAATATGAGGATGCCTCCTTTCGTATTTGCCAATGCTGTCATTTCTTGTGCGATCTTGCCGCGGTCAACCTCTCCACTCCGACTGGGATCCCGACAGGTGGCCTTGAATTCGATCATATCGGTCTCGCCCTGTTGAACGGTCTCGAAGAGCCTGTCTCGATCAACACGACCTGCGAGGGGAATGCCCAGTTTCTCCAGCGGGGAAGCAACGGGCGGTGCCATGAATATCACTCTTTGGGCGCCTGAGCGCTTTAATATCTTCCGACACCTCTCAAACTTGTCGAAAAGCGTGCGCAGTTCGGCATCATCCATCTGTTTTCGGATCGGTAGGTCGTTTCTGATGATGAAATCCTGGTGTCTCCCCTCCACAGGTATCACAACTGGCGACCGTCCACTCCGGCGGAAAAGGTAAAAGTCGCGTTGCGGCTGAAATGCAATGTCCTTTCTCAGAATACCCCATTCGCCGTTTTCGTCCAGGTAATCTATTCGGACGCGTCCATCTTCATCCTGCCTGTATGCTTTCAAAGCTACAACGAGGGGGAAAGCAGCACGGTATTCCTCTTGCAAGTCCAGGAGATGTGCTACCATCCTCCTCAAGACGTACTGGCTTATGGGCGGAATCTCCTCCGGCTTGAAAGCAGCGCCAGTGCTCAGCTTAAGTGGTTCTTTAATCTCGGCGCAGAGTCGTTGCAGATTGTCTATTAAGCCCCGTTTCAAGACAATGGTCTCGCTGAATTCCTTCCAGCTAAACTTGTCCACAAGCTCAACAAGTTCCCCTAATGAGCGGCTCTCCAGATACCTCCGTGGTTGACGAACATTGGTTTTGAGTTCTGTAACCAGTGCGAGGGCATCTCCAAAGGCATATTGACTGTAGAACGACAACAGCATCTTGAGAAGCCTTTTGTAGCCTTTCCAAACGAGGATGGCATTGTCCCGAACCACCCGCACGGTCTCAGCGTCAATGCATTCGACATCCGCTTGTGTCAGGAGTGTATCTCGAGCCCTCTCGAATTCGCTACAGATGTACCTGAACCCCCATTTAGGCTGGTATGGCTCACCGAAACCAAGGCATAGCAAGATTGACCGCACCTTTTCCGCGTCAGTGACTTTTCCTCCCTTCCCAACACCTCGCGTCGGTGGTGACACTACCTCCATCCTTTCGAAATACCGCCAGAGGAAAGTCAGGTACTCACCGCGCAAGACATCAATTATCCTTCTGGGCAAGAACTCCCGTTCCTTATCGCATTGCAACAAAAGCCATTTCTTGACTCTCTCAAGCGGCACACTGGATTCCGCTTCCCCGAACGGATAAGGCCCTAAGGTGCCTTCCAAGAGGTCTCCGCCGTCAATCTGGACGCGATATTCCTCGTGATAATGCTGCAAGATCAGTGCCAGCAAGTCGTAAGCTGTGTCTACACCGCTCGCTCCTTCGACTGCCCGTCTGTCTCGTTCATCCAGAATTCTATTAGCCAGCCGGTTAAAGCCTTGGAAAAGGTCTTCTTCGCCGTCCATAGCCACGTCACCTTCTTGGGAGGCAAACAAGGTGTGAAGATAACCCGGTTGTATCTGTACCTCACCGTCGCCGGGCCGTGCGGCGAGGCCTCTCCCCCGCTTCGGCCTCGTAGTACGTCATCAGCCGGAATGCCCAACTCACGATCCGGAGCGCTCGCTCATTATCCGCTCCAGCTAGATACCGCCGGCAGGTGCGGTGGATGCGCTCAAAGTAACCCCGCGTTCGCCCGCTACGGATATACTCCGAGCGCGGCAGGCGCTCCAAAAGCTTCAGGAACTTCTCCTTGTCCTTGTGCAACCGGAAGAAGGTCACTGCCTTGCCCAACTCATTGCGGTCCACGTCCACTGCTAACTCCCGGGCGATGGCGTGGGCCCTATCCCAATCCTGTGCGGTCAGTTCCATCGTCGCTCCTCCCTCCCGCAGCCCGCGGCTTCTTGACACCAACGGGCTTCTGTGCTACAATAAAGTTGTAGACAAACCGGCTTGCCGGTTTTCTCCCGCCCAGCGAAGAGCCGCCGGACGGCGGCCTGCTTGGAGAGGCTCCAGGCTAGCTGGGCGGGTTTTCGTCGCACACGTACTCCCACAGCATTACTTTCCCCCGGATTGGCCTGTACCAATTATGGTCCCCTGTCCTCATGCTCCGCAGGATAGCGCCGGCCACCATGTCGGCCACCTGGAGTGCGTTCTCGCCTCGCGAACGCCTGGCAGCGATTCTCTTGATGTTTCCCATCTTGCCGCTCGCCTTCAATTGTCTCCTGAGCATCCGGACGGTCTTCTCCACACCATCGAACTGATCCAGAATCAGAGTCGTTTGACCTAACCTGGACAAGCCAGAACCAAAAGGGTTTTGACTTGTGCTAAACAAGGTGA
>CAYPOY010000071.1:0-18886 GCA_964412395.1 uncultured Anaerolineales bacterium
GGTAACTACTCAGGCTGATGGGCGAAGGTCTACTCAGGCTGATGGGCGAAGGTCTCCCCAGGCTGATGGGCGAAGGTCTACTCAGGCTGATGGGCGAAGGTCTCCCGACCGAGCCCTGTAGGCTGAATCTACTCAGGCTGATAGGCGAAGGTCTCCCGACCGAGCCCTGTAGGCTGAATCTATAGCATATGAATATCTTTAGAATAACGAACAAGTTTACGGGTGACGCACGACCGCAAAGGTAATCGTGTATCCGCCGTTTGTCGAGAGGATGGAACAATGGGCTTGCAGACTGAATTTGAATTTACCCTACCGGTAGGATACGTCGACCGTGAAGGTAACGTGCACAAGCACGGGACTATGCGCCTGGCGACGGCTATGGACGAGATCACGCCGCTGAACGACATGCGGGTACAGGCCAACGAGGCGTACCTGGTCATCGTGCTGCTCACACGGGTGATCACCAGCCTGGGGAGTTTGCGCCAGATCAACACCAGCGTGGTTGAAAACCTCTTTGCGGCCGACCTGGCTTATCTGCAGGAATTTTATCGCCAGATCAATGAGACCGGCAAAACCACCCGCTCGGTGATCTGCCCCCATTGTAACAACACGCTGGAGGTGGATCTGGCCAACCTGGGGGGGGAATCATAGGCTACCCCCTCGACCGCCTGCACGAGGAGGTAGCCTACGTCGCCTATCACTTCCACTGGCCGCTGGATGACATCCTGAACCTGGAGCACCGGCAGCGACGGCGGTGGGTGCAAGAGATTGCCAGGATCAACCGCAGGCTGAACGAAGCCAGTAGGCAATGAACAATGAAACAATGAACAATGAACAATCTGCCCCGTACGCTTTTAGAAGCGAAGACGATGAGGACGAGGGCGACTCGTCAATAGACGTCGAGGACGTGGATCTGCAGGCCCTGGCCGAGGAGGTGTACGCGCTGCTCAAACAGGAGTTGCGACTGGAGCGCGAGCGACGGGGCTGGTGTCGAGTGTGGTGAGGAGAATAAAATGAGTAGTCTAGTTCTCGGTACCAAATATACAAAGACGAATCGTATACCAACCACTTCTGGAGGAAGCGGCTTGACAAAAATGGCGGCGAGGATCGCCGTTGCGGTGACCCAACCGGTTCTGGGTGTGCGATTTGACCCGGCCCCGGCATATCTTTTCGTTGTAGAGTTGGAGGGGATCGCGATAGGGCTGTTTACTGAGTGTAGCGGGCTGGGGGTGAAACGCGATGTCGAAGAGTACAAGGAGGGGGGCGTCAATCATTATGTGCACAAGCTACCCGGTCGCCTCGAATTTAAGAACATTGTCCTGAAACGCGGCCTCAGTCTGTCACAAGCGCTCTGGGATTGGTTCTCAATCGGGGCATACGATTTCAATGTGCAGCGGATGAACTTTTCTATTATCCAGGGCGCTCCTGGGCATAATTTCGCGACGGCAGTTGCAGGTGCCGTTGGCCTCACCAGCAGTGAGAGCGGCGAAACCTGGCAGAGCGCCGCGCAGAACATCGCGTTTCAGGTGCTAGGGGGCGGGTTCGGTAAGGTTAAGCATTGGAATGTTGAAGACGCCTACCCGGTCCACTGGGAAGTCGCCTCCCTTACTACGTCAAGTACAATGGCCGCCATTGAAGAGATCGAAATCGCGCATCACGGGCTGTCACTTACTTACGAAGTTGGCACCCCAATGAGTCCGGGAGCGAGCGTGCTGGGGGTAGGTTTGTCTGCATTATAAGCAGTAACATAGGGAACTTGGTTCCAACGACAAATGGCAAATGACCAAAAGATGAATGGAGACCCAGGGGATTGAAATCGGTGAAAGATCCTGAATGAGCAAAGATCAGGAAGCACCCAACCGGCAACCAGTTCAAAATACCTCAGAAGAGCGAGAGCGAATCGCCCCTATCAGGCAGGCAGTCATCGCGCTGCAACGAAGAACCCGGCAGGCACTGTCGCCCTGGATTCGAGACCGGCTGCGGGCTACTACTGGTTCTCAACCTGGGGAAAAAAGCCGTTCCGCCAGACGAGATAGACGAGGCCGAACCGCGCTAACCGTCGGAAACACCCGTTTGCTGCTGAACCGCGTGCAGCGCACCGTGGAGCGGGGAACGGTTTGGAAGCCGAACGTCGGTTCGCTAAGACCCGGCATGGTCGAACGTTTTACTCGCACGGTTGCCGGTCGCCTAACTTCCCATGGTATCCAGCCGATCGGTATCCAGCGACAGGCCCAACCCCTGGCGTGGGACTGGGAAGAAGATCTGGAATTAGTCCTGCCGGTTGGTTCTCCATCGTCAGGCCCAGGGAAATTCACCGTCGGGTCGAAGATGAAGGGCCCCAGTGTTTTTTCTGTGGGGCAACGGATTGAGCCACTGGCGTCTGTTTCCGCGGCCGCTCCCTGGGCGCCACGCCCGGCGGCCCCATCGCGGGCGATGGGCCGGCCGCGTCCTAAAAAACTTTCCCCCAGCTCCCGCCTGTACGCACGGGTCGAGGAAATTTTACCCGGTGAAAAGACTCGGCCCGAGGCCGAGCGTCCGCCAGAATCGTGGGCTCAGGGAGAGCAAGATCGAGCGGGCGCTGAGGAGACGACGACCGAGACACCGGCGCGTGGGCCGGAACCACGACGAGCGGTGGAACCACCACCGGCGCAACGTGAAGGGGGGGCGGATATGCCCCTACGCCTGGCAGGCGCCCCTGCCGGTGAAGAGTTGATATCCGAACGGCCAGAGGGCCAACCGCAAGTGCATCGGATGCCCCACCGGGCCGCCGAACCGCCGGTCCAACGCTGGGAAGCACCGGAGATGCCCTCCCGGACGGAGCCACGTCGGACAGCGCCCCCCGAGCCGTCGCCGCTCCCGCCGGAAACGGGCGCGGCTGTCGAGCCGCCACCGATCCGGCGGGAAGAAGCGCCGTTTGCACGACCGGAGGGACAGGCTGCCGAGCCACCATTTACTCGGCGCGAAGCAGAGCCAGATAAGCTGCCTCGGACGCGCCCGCCCGAGAAAGCAAGGCCCGGCCAACCCCCGCCCTCTCCAGAAGCGGGTCAGGCCGTCGAGCCACCACCGGTCCAGCGGGAAGAGGCATTAGATATGCCGCTGCGGGTGGAGCAGCCTGGAAAAGCGGTACCTGAACCGTCGGAACGCATGATGGAACCGCGCCGGACGGTAGGGCCGTCGTTGGTCCGGCGCGAAGAGGCAGCGGAGATGCCGTTGCGGGCGCAGCCGCCTCGGGAAGTGCCTGCCGGGCCACCCGCACGTCTGCCGGAACCGGCCCGGGTAGTGGAGCCGTCGCCGGTCCGGCGTGAAGAGACAGCGGAGGTGCCGTTACGGGCGCGGCCGCCTCGGGAAGCGCCTGTCGGGCCACCCGCACGTCCGTCAGAACCAGGCCGGGTAGCGGAGCCGCTACTGGTCCGGCGTGAAGAGGCAGCAGAGATGCCGTTGCGGGCGCGGCCGCCTCGGGAAGCGCCTGTTGGGCCACCCGCACGTCCGCCGGAACCGGCCCAGGCGGCGGAGCCACTGGTGCGGCGCCACGTGGAGCAGGACACATCTGGCGAACCTCCAATGACTTTGGGGAGAGATATCCTGGGTCGGGCGGCCGCGAGGACAAGGCTACCGTTGAGCAAGCCGCCAGCGCCGGCCAGCAGCAGAACGGCCGGGGTGCGACGGAAGGTGAGGCCCGGGCTGGTCAAGATGAAGCGACGTCCGCTGACGACGAGAAGGTTAGACCGGGCTCTTGGTCGCGTCCGCTCGCGCATCGCTTCGCCGGCGCTCTACACCCGGAGCCCTGACGTGTACGTTGGGCCGGGCCCTTCGCTTACCCTGTCAGGACTTGAGTCAACCCATTTGGATCGCACGCGTCCGGCCAGTATCCGGTCCATTTCTCGAACGGTCGAGTCATCCCAGGTACAGGCGCTTTTCGAGGTTGGGAGAGCCAGAGGTGATGCGCGAATGACCTTGCCCCTCCCTCTCCGGCCGGCCCCGGCCTCTTCCGGCTCTTCAGCTCGTTCATCGCGGGCAAAGGCCGACCGCAGCGGTCAGCAGGCCAAAGCTATCACTGTTCCATCCATCGCCAGCCAGCCCGACGAGTTGTCCTTGCCACTGGCACCGCTGCCAGCGCCCCGGTCGGCCCCGGCAGAGGTGATTCAGCGCCAACCTGTGTCACCTGGTACAAGTTTGATTCAGGAGGCAGAGCCTTTGCCCCCTACAATTGTGCAAAGAGCTGAGGGCAGCCGGACGTCAGGTGACAGCGGCGGTGAGCCAGACCTGAAAGAATTGGCCCAACGAGTCTATCCGCTCATCAAGCGCATGCTGGTCATTGAGCGTGAGCGCAGGCCGGATCGGTAGGTCGGATTTGCTATCCGACCAGGCGCAACGCCTTGCATTTCAGTACTGAACTAGAGGAGTGATACTATGGCATTAACAGGGCTTCCCGATCAGATAGAGTACGCTATCATTGAAACTGTCAGCGAACAGGGACAACCAGATGGTTACGTTAAGCTTGAGTGCCAGTTTAACCCAAACAAGTTAAAGATTCAAAAGTCGGTTTCGTGGGCTAGCGGCAAGAACGATCTCACCCCGGGCAGGAACGCGCCCGATCTAGATTTCGGTGGTGGGAAACCGGCCACCTTTACCCTCGACCTTCTGTTTGATACCACCAGGGAAGTCATTGTGGCCAATCGGGACGTGCGTCAGTACACCAATGAACTCTTGAAGTTGACTATGTTGCGAAAACAAGGTGGAGATATATTGCCTCCCCCGCTGGTCAGGTTTCAATGGGGCAAGCTCCTGTTCTTCATGGCCGTCGTCACGGATGTGACGATAACCTATACGCTGTTCCATGCGAATGGCTTGCCAGCACGAGCCACTGCGAGCGTTACGTTTAAGCAACAGGACACGACAGATGATGAAGAAGCATATCAGAACCCGACCACGCGCACCACAGCTAGAAAGACCCGGGTGGTGCAGGCAGGAGACAGGTTGGATTTGATCGCCTACCAGGAATACGGACATCCGTCGCACTGGCGTCACCTGGCCGCGGCCAACAACTTGCTTGATCCTGGAGATTTGGTGCAGGGACAAATCCTGGTGATCCCCCCACTGCCGTAGCATTGTTGGAGAGGAGAGAGGAGAGAAGGCCATGCCGGAGAGTGTCATCATCACTATCAATGGACGAGAACAGACTGATTTGGGGCTGGATCTGCTAGAAGTGGTGGTAGATACCCACCTGTACATGCCGGCCATGTTTACCATCACCGTCAAAGACGAGCTTGACCCCCAGACCGGCAAACTAACCTATGCTGATGCTGACGACGTCTTTAAGGTCGGGGCCGAAGTCAAGATCGAGGTCGAAACCGATGAGATCCGGGACGTGCCACGGGTGGTCAAGGGCACCATCATCATCGGGGAAATTACGGCCATAGAGCCCTACTTCTCGGCAGACGGTGTAGCCACCCTGCAAATACGAGGTTACGACCGTTCCCATCGCTTGACCCGGGGGAAAAAGACCCGCACGTATGGGGATGCCAATCCCAAAGGGAGTGGGATTACCGAAGACAAGATTGTCCAAACCATCGTTCAGGAGACGGCGGGCATCACCGGCAGCACAATAGATACCAGCGGCCTCAGCAAGGTCAAGTCCCACTACGTGATGCAGTACAACCAGAGCGACCTGGAATTTCTGTGGTCGCGGGCGTGTCTCCTGGGCTACCAGGTGTACGTCGAGGACAAAAAACTCTATTTTCAAAAAGCCGATGCCCACCGGGGCCAGGAGAGCGATAAACCCGCTAATCTCGCCTGGCCCCTCAACCTGAGCAGTTTTGAGCCCCGGTTGACGCTGATGCATCAGGTAGAAAAGGCAGTGGTCAAGGGGTGGAACCCGGAAGCTAAAGAGCCGATTGAGGGCATAGCTGATACCGACAGTAGCAAGACAATACCCCAAATTGGACTGAACAAAAAGGGAAGCGCCCTGGCCAAAGAGGCATTTAGAGGTAGTACGGCCGAGGAGGTCGTGGTGGATCACCCAGTTTTGACCTTGAACCAGGCCAAGGCCATGGCCGCCGCCCGCTTCGCCGAGGCCGAGAGCGAGTTTATCCATGCGGACGGCGAATGTCGCCAGGGCGACCCCCGGCTGATCGCCGGCCGGCTGGTCACCATCGAGGGGGTGGGCCAAAAGTTCAGCGGCGACTACTATGTGACCGAAGCCCGGCACGTCTATGCCAAAGGATCGTACCAGGTGACGTTCAGCGTCACCGGGCGTACTCCCAATACCCTCAGCTATCTGTTGCATGGAGACAACGGTCACCACCGAGAGAATATCTACGGAGTAGTGACCGCCAAAGTCACCAGTCTAGAAGACCCAGAGGAACTGGGCCGGGTGCAGGTCATGTTCCCCTGGCTACCCAGGTACAAAGATGCCGACCTGGCCAGCAATTGGGCTCGCGTCGCCACCCCGATGGCTGGCAAAGAGCGGGGCTTCTTCTTCCTGCCGGAGGTTGACGACGAGGTGTTGGTGGTTTTTGAACACAGCGACGTCAATTATCCTTACATTGTGGGGATGCTGTGGAACAACACCGACAAGCCGCCTGCTGGCACCAAGGGCATCCTGGCCGATGACAAAAAGAAGGTCAACCAGCGCGTCTTGCGTTCGCGCAGTGGCCACGTGATCGTCCTGGACGACACAGAGGGCGAAGAACAGATCATTATCCAGGACATGACGGGGAAAAACCAGATCGTCATTAACTCGAAGGAGAACACGATGACGATCAACGTCGAAAAAGATCTGATCATCCAGGCCAAGGGGGATACGACGATCGAAGCCCAAGGAAATATGACTCTGAAGAGTACCGGCGACCTATCTATGGAATGCAAGAACTTGAACGTCAAGACCCAGGCGAATGCCAAACTGGAAGCTATGTCCAACCTGGATCTGAAGGCAACCGGGCAACTCAATCTCAAGGGCATGAAAACCTCCCTTACCGGCGATACTATGGCGGAAGTTAAATCCAACGCGGCGATCCAGATTCAATCCAGCGCGATGGTCAAGGTTCAGGGCAATCCAATCATGCTAAATTAACTATAAGGAGTTGTTTTATGGGCTTTCCTGCCGCCCGTCTGGGCGATTTGACCGTTACCGGCGACGCTATCACCGGTCCAGGAGTACCCACGGTTTTGATCATGGGGCAGCCGGCCGCCGTTGCCGGGGATACCGTTTCAGGTAATGCTTGTATGGGGGCCATTGCGATGGGGAGTCCGATGGTTTTGATCGGCGGCCGGCCGGCGGCCCGCACCAACGACCCGGTGACCGGGGCCAACCCGTACAGTGGTGTACCGGTCTCCACCACTATCGCCCCCACACCAGCGGCCATGGTCTTGATCGGGCCGTAACATAAGGATTCCTTTATGAATGGCCGTTCCAGAAACAAAGAATTTCTAGGGCAAGGCTTGGCCTTTCCACTCCAGGTCAACGCCCGGGGTGGCATTGCCCTGGTCAGCGGCGAGCGTGACATCGAACAGTCCATCCGCATCATCCTGGGGACGAGACCGGGTGAACGCATCATGCGGCCCGAGTTTGGCTGTCGTGCGTATGAACTGCTCTTTGAGCCGCGTAATGCCGCTACGGAAACCCTTATGCAGCGGTACGTAGACGAGGCAATAAGACGGTGGGAGCCCCGTATCGAAGTGCAAGCGGTGAACGTCTTTACCGATACGGACTTTGATGGGGCTCTGTTCGTTGAAATTAGCTATATCATCAGAGCTACTCACAACGAACGCAGCATTGTCTATCCCTTCTTCCTGGTTGGCGAAGAAGAATGGTAGTCAATGAACAATGAATCAAGGAACAAGGAACAAGCCACCTATCACGTTTCACGTTTCACGCATACATATTAGGAGCAGAACATGTCGTTACCATCACCCAACCTGGATGATTTGCGTTTCCAGAGAGACCTGGTAGATGAAGCCCGGCGACGCATCATTCATTATTGCCCCGAGTGGACCGAATATAACCTGAGCGATCCGGGCATCACGCTGATTGAACTTTTTGCCTGGATGACGGAAATGATCGTCTACCGGCTGAACCAGGTGCCGGAAAAGCATTACGTCGAGTTTCTGAATTTGTTAGGCATGCAACGCCAGCCGGCCAGCAGCGCCCGAACCGACTTGACTTTCTGGCTTTCTGTCTCCTTGCCCATTAGTCCCGACAACGAAAACCCGGTAATTGTCCCCCAGGGTACGGAGGTGGTCTCGCGACGCACTGGCGAAGAGGAGGAGGTCATCTTTACCACCGACCGTAAACTGACCGTCGTGCCGCCCAAATTGACCCAGTTGCGGCGGGCAGAGGACTTTCACAAGAACTATTTGCCTCGGCTGGGTATAGAGACCTTTTACGCCTTCAACCAGACAAAGCCCGAGGTGGGGGATACGTTCTACCTGGGATTTGATGAAAGCCGAGATATCAGCGGCCATATCTTGCAATTGACTTTCGAGTGTGAGCGCACCCAGGCGGTTGGGGTACGGCGTGAAGATCCGCCCTGGGTCTGGGAATGTTCAATGGGAGACGGCACCTGGGAAGAGGTTTTACCCAGCACCCGCCCCGGCGAAAAAGACACTACCGGCGGCCTGAACAACCCCAAAGGAAGCCTGGTGCTGTACCTGCCGCTCGGTATGAGGCCAGATCAGCCAAGTCAAGTCGGCGGTCGCAGCGCAACCTGGGTGCGCTGTCGCCTGGAGCCACGCCGCCCGGAGCAAGGGATGTACACCGAGTCTCCCCGCGTGACAAGCCTCACTGCCCACACTTTAGGAGCCACGGTCCCGGCCACCCACGCGGTGATCGTGGAAGACGAGGTCCTGGGCCGCAGCGACGGCGAACCTGGCCAGACGTTTCAGTTGGAATACGCGCCTATCCTGGCGTTGCAGGAGGGGGAGACGGTCGAAGTCGAGGAAAAGCGACACGGGGAGATCGTCTTTGTCCCCTGGCAATCCGTGCCCGATTTCGCGCACTCTGATCGCTACGACCGGCACTTTACAGTGGACGCGGCCACCGGCGAAGTGAGCTTCGGCCCCGCCGTCCGCCAGCCCGATGGCACGGTCCACCAATACGGCCGGGTGCCTGAAGCCGGCCGCTCGATCCGTTTCACCCGCTATCGCTACGGCGGCGGGGTGCAAGGCAATGTGCCGGTCGATAGTCTCCAGGTGCTCACCACTTCCCTGGCGTATATTTCCCGGGTCACCAACCTGCGCCGGGCCTCGGGCGGCCGGGACCCGGAGAGCATAGAAGAAGTCAAATCGCGTGCTCAGCGGGAACTGAGGGCGCAACTGCGGGCAGTCACGGCCGAGGATTACGAACAGTTGGCGCAGAAGGCTACCCGGGCCGTGGCCCGGGTCAAGTGCAATATACCCCGAGACAGTCATGGCCGGCTACCCCCTGGCATGATCGAGATCCTCGTGGTGCCCGCTGCGGCCGATTCGCTGAGAGCAGGTGATCTGACCGGTCTGCACGTGGATGAAACGTTGACGAAAACGGTAGAGGAATACCTGGATAAGTATCGCTTGCTAACTACCACCTTGCGGATCAAGGAGCCTAATTACGTGGGCGTCAAGGTGCACGCTGAAATCATTCCCTCCGAGTACAGCCGGCCAGCAGTGGTCATAGCCAGAGTCGCCGAGAGCTTGAGAAATCTCATCAGTCCTTTGACCATCGCGGAGGACGGTATGAGTAACGGGCAGCAGGATGAGTTGATGGGCGGCGATTGGGAGGGTTGGCCCTTTGGCCGGAACCTGTACGTGGCCGAGATTTTCTCGCTCATCCAACGGGTGCCCGGCGTCAAACACGTCCTGGACGTTCAACTCAGCACCCGCCCCGTGATTCCCAGGAAGGAACTGCTGCCTGAAGCAGAGGAGAACCTGCCCCCGGAACAAGAGCTGAGGGTGGTGGATCAGAAAGTCGTTCGAGTTCCCACCGACACGCTGCTCTGCTCCCTCGACCACGAGATTACGATGGTGGAGTTGGGAGAAGGGTTGGGAGAAGAGGATGAGCAAAGTTGAAATCGTTGAAGCTACGACCCAGCGGAAAGAGTGGTGGGGGGACAATACGGGTAGCGCCTTGACCAGGGTTGAAGCCGCAACCAGTGAGGAACTAAGGCTGGCGACAGTGGCCCACGTGGTAGACTTTTACCAGCGCTACCCTGGAGAGTTGGTCACTTTTTTTACCCGCGTGGACGTGCGCGAGCCCATATCGGATCTCACCCTCAGAATTTCCCTTCCAAAGGCGCTGGTGCTGGGCGATTACCAGCCCCCCCCCGAACTGGAAGGCATCGTGCCTTACGTGGAAGTTGGTGACCATGTCAATGTCAATGCCAATGTTAATTATCTGGTCTGGTCGTTTGAGGGGGAGTTGCCGGCCGGGACGCGTTACGAATACCAGGCTCAAGCCAGGGTGGCTCCTATGGAGCGGAACGCGAATCTCGAGAGCCGGGTCGTGGTGACCAGTAGCGACCACGGCATCCTGGCCGAAGAAACCGTGACCATCGCCGTCCAGACCAGGGGGAGATACCTGCGCTACCTGCCGGAGATTTACGAAGAAGATGAACTCATAGGCCGTTTTTTGATGCTCTTCGAGAGCTTCTGGACGCCCATTGAGACGCAGATCGGTAGTGTACCCTGCTACTTTGACCCTGATATGACGCCGGTCAATTTTTTGCCCTGGCTGGCTTCCTGGCTGGGTCTGAAACTGGACGAGCGGTTGTCGAAGGAGCGGCAACGACAGTTGATCCGGTCGGCGGTCTCACTGTACCGGAGGCGGGGGACCAAGCAGGCGTTACAGGAATACCTGGAAATCTACACCAGTGGGAAGGCACAAATCATCGAACATCGGGCCCATAACTTTTGCCTGGGACCTGATGCCAGGTTAGGCCCTGGTATTGCTTTGGGCCGGGACAACATGCCGCATACCTTTACCGTCATCTTGCGCCTGCCGCCGATTGCGGAGGGTGAAGCAGAGGACGAATGTTTCCAGAATGAGCGTGCCCGGCAGGAGTTGGAACGCCGCCGTGCAATCGAAGCGATCATCGAGACTGAGAAGCCAGCTCATACAGGTTATACCCTGCGCATCGAAACCCTGACGTGAAATGTGAAAGAGGTAAAAAAACGATGAGTGTTGAAGATTTGCTACAAATGTTTCCGGCCAAGAGAATGAAGCCCGTGGACGGCATGGCCGTGACGGCCGAAGTTTGGGAAGGGGCGCACGAATATCATCGCCGGCATCTGCAGTTCCATAACCTACTGCACCATGGACCGGGGATTGTCACCGGGCTAGAGGTTATAGCCAGCGATCCGCCCGACACATCTGTCTACATTTTGCCGGGTGTTGCGGTTGACCCCATCGGCCAGACCATTGTGTTGCCCCAGCCAGTGGCTTACGACATCGGGCATGAAATGGAAGGCCCTCTTTACGTGTTGCTCAGTTATGGAGAAAGCCGCCCCAGGGCCGATGACGGCGGTGACCAAGAGAACAGCCCTATGTACGTGTACACCGAATTCTCTATCTCCGCCCGGACGACCCTGCCAGCTACCCCTTCGGCAGGCTCAGAGCAGGCTCCGTGGGTGGAACTGGCGCGTGTCAACCGGCGTAACCGGGAAGATCCCTTCCTGGATGCGCAGAACCCAGCCCAGCCAGCGCCAAACGAGATTGACCTGCGCTTCCGGCGCGAGATCGGTGTGGCCCGCGAGGCCAGTGTGGCCGTATGCTACCTGGGAGAGGCGACGGACAAGAAGCACGGGCGCGGGGCCAGCTACCTGGCCCACGCTCTCAACCGCCTGGGCCATTACCACGTTTCCGTTGACGACGATGTCCCCCTCGCCCCTGGTATAGAGACCCATACCCTCATCTATCTGGTGGGGCGAGGGGAATTCGAATTGAGCTCGGGCCAGATGAATGGCCTATCCAACTACGTGGAAAGAGGCAGAGGCACCTTATTCGTTGAAAACGACGACGCGACGGCCGAAACAACCTTTTTGAACCTGCTGACGGCTTTGGACATGAAACCCAGCCCGTTGCCGCCGGGTCATCGTCTATTGATCGATCCTTATCTCTTTGCTGCCCCACCGCCCGGATTCAAGACTGAGGGTACGCCAGAGGTGCTGGTGAGCGATGGGGTGATATTCAGTCCCTGCAACTACGGTCTTCTGTGGCAGGGGGAAGTTCGCGATGGGGTGCCATCACGGGAGCAGATCCGTTCCGCCGTTGAGTGGGGCGGCAACATCATCGCCTACGCCAGGTATCGTCGCCACGCATAAGGGATTATGAAGCAAGAGTATGGCAGACAAAACGGTTAAGAATACCTATATCTACGACGAAGTGCCATACCCTGGTCTTTCCTTCCATGTGACCCATCCAGACCACCTGGCCACGTTAGCGACGCTGCTTGGCATGGGCGCATACAAAACTTGGGGGAGTATCACAAGTCAAGACCTCGGAGGTTTCCGTAAGGCCATTTTCGGGCTCAAAAACCGCTCCAACTGGCGCATCTGGTCGAGCAAGACACTGTGTAAACCCCCGAGGTCTGTCCCTCCCCTAACTTGTAGATGCGCCCGCTTGGCATGCGCCCGCGGTTGGCGCCTGCTGCCCTTTTGGTGGGATAGTGAGTCGGTGAACAGGGACTGAAGATGAGTCAGTATGCCAGGATAGAGGTAATTGATAGAGATGGCTGGCGGAAAGAGTTTCCCCTGGAAAGGCCCATCGTCCATATTGGCAGTAACCCCAGGAGCGACCTTGTCCTGGAGCCGGGACGTGGCACGGGCGTAGCTCCCTTGCACGTCCAATTGATCGTCTCTACCCAAAGCTCAGGATGCCAATTGGTTAACCTGGGGAATACGGACATTCTACTTGGTCCGCCGGACGACCAATCGCTCCCTCCCCGTTCTGTGATCCGTATCGTCAATGGGACGGCCTTTAAACTGGGTGATTTCACCCTCGTTTTCTATGGGGATGAGGATGAGGGCACCTCCGACAGCTTCACCAGTCACAGCAACAACATCGGACTGGATCTTTCCCTGCCCCAAACGCGGTTGGCGGCCAACCAAGCGCTTGGCGGGGTGGTCGTGGTGAGTAACCTGGGCGACCAGACAGGTGTCCAGTTCAATCTGAAGCTGGAGGGGCTGGAGCACGATTGCTACAATATTGAACCGGGGCCACTCCTGCCCCCTGGTGCAGATAGAGGTGTATCTTTCCATATCTACCATCGGGGGAACAAGCCTCTAGCCGGCGATTGTCGCATCACCGTCCGCGCTACTGCGCCCCGGGCATATCCCGGTGAGCAAGCGACTGTGTCGCGAGTGATCCAAGTCCTGCCCTTTTACCGACACAAATTGCATCTCGTGTCCCCGGCTGGAGTTAGCCCATCCCTGTGGGTGAGGGATGTCCCCAAGCCTCCCCAACCTGAAGTGAGCATGCCTCTGGAGGCAGAACGGGCACTACAAGCCGAAGCTGTTGCGCCATTACAAGCAACGGAGGAGGAAGCACCCAAAGCTGAAGTTGATGCGCTACTGCAGACGGAGGATTGGGCAGCGGTCGCTGACGCGGACCGTAGACGGCCCGACAGCGGTCGGAAAGCTGAAACCGGTACGTTGTTGGAAACGGAGCAGGAGCCACGAGCCGAGGCCGGTTTACCAGCACTGGTAGAGGAAGAACGTGCGCCCGAGGCCGAAACGGTTGCACCGGCGCAGATAGAGGGCAGGTGGGCGCCTGGGCCTGGTCCGGAGGAGCAGGCAGAGGAGCGTGAGGTGCTTACACTGAAAGTCAGCCCGCCACCCGAAACAGAGGCAGAGCCGGAGCTAACAGCCGAAGCCAGTCCGCCTTCATCAACCAAGGATTGGTGGTCGTCAGAGGTCAAAGTCGGCCCCGAGGAGCATGTCGAGGGGCGACAGGTGTTGAAACTGAAAGCCAGCCCACCTCCTGAAACCGAAGCAGAGCCAGCGCAAGCCAAAGCCAGCCTGCCACCATCGGCCGAGGACTGGTGGTTATCAGAGGACCAGGGTGACCCAGAGCCACAGACCGAGGAGCACCGAGTGTTGAAACTGAAAGCCAGCCCACCTCCTGAAACGGAGACGGAGCCAGCACAAGTCACCTCACCACCATCGGCTGAGGATTGGTGGACGCCAGAAGCCCAAGTTGGCCCGGAGAATCAATGATTATGGCCTGTGATCTGTCTTACGCATCACGCCGTTACGTATTATGGCATTGGGGTAAAAACCGCACTTTCCCGCTCGAAGCCCCCGTCCCGGGGGCGTCTCAGGCGAGATTTGCCCCGCGAACCCGCCCCCGTCCCGGGGGTTAGGAGCTTGGGAGGGCCAGCATTGCTGATCATACTTCTTACCCTCGGCCTGGCGACAGGAGTATTGGCGCAGGGCTACGATGGCATCCAGAGTGCAGGCCGACCGCTGCAATCGGCAGGTGATGGCGAGTTGGTCAAGATCGCTGCCGTCATCGTTGCTGTTATCGTTGGCGTCGTCGTTGCTGTTATTGCATTTACGACTGTCTTGAAATGGCAAAGAAAAAGGCTTCGAACAATCTGCCGTCTCGAGATCCAAAACCTGGGGAATGTACGGAGCCGCTATCAGTTGCTGGCTGAGGAGCCGGCCGGCGCTCTCAGGTTTCAGTTTACCCTGGATGGCGTCAACCTGCACCAACGCCAAGTCACTCAAGCTACCGAGAGGGTAGAGGAGCCAGAGCGAGGCAGAGAAGAAGCGACAAGAGCGAAAAGAGTTGACCAACTCGCTCCATCAGGCTCACTTACAGGTTTAGAGAGAGCCCAGCAGACAGCAGGTCAGGCCAAAGGCATTAGCGCAGCCGCCGCCAGTGCGCTCGGCACCGTGGGCGCTCTTCTGCCCCGATCCGTGGGGACGCCGCTGCGAAATTGGGCCAGTCAACTGCGCCGGCAGCAGGCCGCGGTCAGCCGTGTTGAACATGCCCCCCGCCAGGTGCTCAGCCGCATCCTAAAGTCCCCTGGCCGGACATCCCGGGTCAGGTCCCTGGTTTCACCAGCCAGGGTGACGACCTTACCACCACAGACAACAGGTGAGTGCCAGGCGACTCCCGTCACCCGTACCATTGTGGACGCCTGGGCCCAGACTCCCTTCGTGGAACCGGGTGAGACCTTGACGGTTGATTTGCTCATTGACCCTATCGAACGTCCCCGTAAGACCCAGCACTATCCCATCGTGGTGACTTCCAGGTCAATCGAGCAAGCGGATGCCCCGTTGGTGGTTGAAGAGGGAAGCGTTCAGATTGAGGGTGTCTCATGGTTCCGCCATTTGCTGCCATTTTTGTAACTATTTGACAAGACTTAGAACATCTCAGGCTGATGGGCGAAGGTCTCCCCAGGCTGATGGGCGAGGGTCTACTCAGGCTGATGGGCGAGGGTCTCCCGACCGAGCCCTCTACGCCTCGGTCAGAGACCTTCGGCGAACACCGAGAAAGGAACGAATCTGTTGCTCTCAATTCGCTTTTTTCTAAATTCGTTGTAGTGTTTCTTAAGGAGAGCACGCAATGCCAGCACAGGACCAACTGGAAATCATCAGTCCAGGTGGAAACATCGAGTTCCGCGATCTTGACCCACGCAAGGGCGTCGCCAACATTGGACGGCACCCCGATAACGACATCATCATTGACAGCCCCGACGTGGCGCTCTTTCACGCTGTGTTGGACTACAGTCAAAAGCCCTCCCATATCACGCTCTTGAACCAGGATGGAGAAACGATGCTTGGGGGACAGCCCCTATCCCCCAATATCCCCACAGAGTTGCGCAACTGGGATACGATTGAGATTGCCGGATACACGATCGTCTTGCTTGAGAGCATGGGCGCTGCCGTGAGTCCGATTCCGGTAGAGCAACCGCCTGCACCTGTACCGGCGTCCGGTGCGCCGCCTCCCCAGATGCTGCCCCGACTGCCCGCGCGTCCCCCCGACCGGTCCGATGATGCCATCATCATCGAACTTTCTGAGCGCGAGTGGACGGTGAACGTGGAACAGACGGCCACGTGCCAGGTAACCATCACCAATGGTGGTGATATCGTGGCCACGTTTGTGGTACGCGTGGAGGGGGTGGACGAGAGTTGGGTCGATGTTTCCCCTCCCCAGGTCAACCTCAACGAGGGGGAGCGCACGCCTGTGACCATCACCATCACTCCCCCCCGGTTGCCTTCCAGTCGCGCGGGGGCACACCATCTGGCCATAGTGGTGACATCGCCCAATTATCCTGGCCGGGACAGCCAGAGAGGCGCTACTTTGGTTGTAAATCCATACTATGAGTTCGCCGTGGGGGAACTCTCGCCCAAGCAGCAGACGGTGGGCGGGCGACTGTTTGGGGCTGTGGCCACCGGGGAGACGGTCATCCACGTCGCCAACAAGGGCAACAGCGAGGCAGCCTTTCGCCTGGAAGCGATGGACGATGCGCGCGCGCTCAGCTTCGAGTTCGAGGTGCCGGGCGAAATCACAAACCTGGCCCGGCAGGCCGAGATGCGCCTGCCACCCGAGGAAACCTTTGCCATCCCTATCCACATCACTCCACTTTCCCTGCCGCTCGTCGGCCTGCGCAAGCGGAGTCACCCCTTTACCGTCTCCGCTGCGATGCTAGAAGGCCCACTGACACCACGCTCACTGCTGGGGCAGGTCAAGGTTCGACCACTTATCGGCCCCTGGCTGCTGGCGCTTTTTGCCATTCTTCTGGGCACGCTCGTCATTCTAATCTTCCAACCAAGAATCACCAGTCCCCTTAGAGCTCACCCTCAGGATGATATTACCGATGATGATATCGTCAATCCTGGTGAAACGGTGGAGTTGACCTGGGCAACCTGGCCACCGTTCACCCACGTGAGGATCAAGGCGGAATGGCTTGAATCTGGTGTAACAACGCCCATTCTCCTTGAAAGCGGTGCTCACCAGACGGTCGAACACCCACCACAAGATGTGATATACACCCTGATGGCTGAAAACTCTCTCTCGGACCTCCTCCCCTTCATCAAGCCGAAAGAAGATAGACTACCAATTGACGTCTTTCCGCTGGAGCCTCGCATCATCGTGTTCAACCCAGATGCACCAGAGATTGTCACGGGTCAGGACGTTATCCTACGCTGGAGAGTAGAGAACGCTGACGAGGTCATTCTCTCGTACCATCGTTCGGACGGCAACACCGGGGAAATCATACTGGACCAAACAGAATACGAAAGTGGGATGAAGCAGGACACTCCTCCCGTTCCTACCACCTACGAGTTGTGCGTGACGAGCAAGTACAGTGAAGACCGTCCTTGCGAAGAGAGGATGGTCACAGTTCGCGAGCCGACTCCCACGCCTCTGCCAGTCCCCATTATTCGGAGCTTTTCCGTTATGCCACGCGAGATTTACGCGGGTGAGAATGTAACGATCACCTGGGAGGTCGAAGACGCTACGAGCGTCAAGATAGTCCGGGATGATGGTACTGAGGAGGAAAAAACCGCTCTCACTGGAGAGACAATCCAGACACTGACACAACTCGGGGTTGCCAAGTATAGATTGATCGTTGTTTTCGATGACGGTAAGGGACGTCCGGATGGCCCGAGCACAAGAGAAAGCGATGAGCAGATAATCACCATACGGGAGAAGCCCACACCAACCCCAGAACCCCAGAAGCCGGTCATCGAAGATTTTCGTGTCGTGCCCAGTACGGTGGTCATGGGCAATAGCCAATCCATCCAGTTGGTCTGGTCCGTCACCGGCGATACTACCAACATCGAGATCAGCGGCCCCATGCTGAACGCGGTCAGCAATCTTGCCAGGACGGGAAGCATCCCCGTGTCGGCCGACACGACCACTTTCTTCATCCTGACTGCCTACAACGGCGATTTGAGTTCCAGTCAAACGGTGGAACTCACCGTTCAGGAGCCAACACCGACGCCACCACCCCCTACACCGACGCCGACGCCTGCACCGGAGCCCGTTATCGAGTACTTTGTTGCCAAAGGAGCCGAAGACCCGAACGATGTTACCTTGTTGGGAAGCGGCTCACTCACCAACAGCCTCAGGTACGAAGTCGTGGCCGGGGCAAAAGTCATATTTAGCTGGTCAGTGCATAATGCGGCCCAGGTCACTTTATTTGAGAACAGCGAGAGCCTGGGTGAACAACCCGCGGAGTGGGAGTTGCCCCCTCGGGTCATCATAGAAGCGGGTCAGTACCGGCTGGTCGCCACGAATGCCGACGGGATTGAGCGGTCTGCTTTCATTCAGATCACGACCAGGCAACCGGAGCCTCCGCCCTCACCCTACAACGTCGACGGGCCCCCACTGCAAACCATCCCTTTGACCATCACATGGTCTTATGATGCCGATCACTTGAATGATATTATTGGCTTCCGAGTCTATCGCGCGGATGCACCGTATGAGCATTTTGACCGGATGATGGACGAAGCGCAGCTCGACAACCTGAAACGCAACTGGGGAGACCCCAGTCCAGGATGTGGGCAAGCCTATTACGTCGTTGCCGTCTACGAGGTTTATGTGGATGGCGAAAAGACCCCGTTCGAGACGGATCCCAGCCCCGATCGGTATTATAGCTGGCCCTGTCCCACGCCGACGCCTTAGACTTGGTAGATTGGTATACGGAGAAATGCAGGCTGCGCCCTACGTTTCGACCGTATGCTCAGGCGGCAGCCCCAGTTTAGTTCCCCATAGGGTGGTTCGTGGATTGATCCGCTGATGTCCTGAAATCCGTGTTCTTGGTGACACTAAATGGCCGAAATACAGTCAGCAGTTGAATGGAGAAGACGACGTATGGGTGACAGACTACCATGCAATCATAGATTTGTGCTCGACTTTATCCATTTGGTGGACAAAAGCGCGGCAATAGGGTAAACTGAAATG
>CAYPOY010000072.1:0-18884 GCA_964412395.1 uncultured Anaerolineales bacterium
TAACTTGACGGTAATAGCGCAAGTATATCACCTGGAGGTCATTTGTCCCAATTTCAAATTCACGATGAACTCTTGAACCGCATCGTTCATTTCTACATCCGTGGTACTCCTGCTCTGGCGGATGAACACCTGAAATCGCAGGAGGACTTGTGAACAAGTGGATTCTCTTGAACATACTTGGCTTGGCTATCGTCGTCGGCCTGACCCTGCTCCCAACGGCGATCACACCCGCCCAGGAACCGACCCCCACGCCCCCGTTGCCGACCTGGACGCCGGGTCCACCACTGACCAAGACGCCTGTTCCCACTTCCACCCCTTTGCCACCCTCAGTGCCCGCCGGAGGTCTGATCGAGTTGCGCGTCCCCCTCACCCCACCGGCGCTGCGGGACATCATCTCCTGGCAAAGCCTGTGGACAGTGGTGCAGTGGCAAGATGCCTGGGGAGAGTGGCACGACGTTGAGGGATGGCAAGGGACTCTGGATACGGTCGCGGTGGGTGAGAATGGGGAAATTGTGGGCCAAAAGCTGTGGTGGGTCGCCACGGCCGACCTGGGCAAAGGACCGTTCCGCTGGCTGGTCTACGAGAGCGAACGAGGCAAACGACTGAGCGCCAGCGAAACTTTCTATCTGCCGGATTCCAAAGGCGAGACCGCGCCGGTTGAGGTATCACTGGACCACTAAGCAAGGAGAGGGCGAAATGAAAGCCAGACGAAATTTCTTAATCTCAATCGTTGTCATTGCTTTGATCTTGGCGTCCTGGCCGGCATACCCCGCCTACGCCGGTGATGGCCCCGGCGGCGTGGGGAGCACCGACGGCGACTCCAGCCTGGTGCTGTGGCTGACGGCCGAGGATGCCTACACTGACGACGGATGTTCGATCCCTGTTGCCGACGACGGCGACCCCGTCGGTTGTCTGGTAGACTGGAGCGGAAATTTTCGTCACGTTACCGAAGCGACGAACGGCCCTTCCTACTTCACCAACGTCGTCAACGGGCAGCCGGTGGTGCGGTTCGATGGGATAGACGATCTCCTGGCAGGCGACCTCTCCGTCAACGGTCTCGACGAAATGACCATCATCGCCGTCAACCAGACCTTAAAGACCGAGACCAATCCATTGCAGGAGACGATCGTCTTTTGGGATGAAACAGACAGTTGGGGATCGGTCGGATTGGACGCGATGCAGGACAAAGTAAGCTGGCGCTTCGGTACAGGACAGGTGAACAACAACCACACCTACACCCGAACAACGCCCCTGGGGACAGACTTTACCCTGACGACAATTAGCAAAATGAGCGACACCGAAAACCTGTACGTCAACGGCGAAAACGTCCTCACAGTCGGGGGACGATGGACTCCGATCACCAACACCGACAGCCTCTTCTGGCTTGGGCATACCCCCGGCAGTTGGTACGAAGGGGACATCGCCGAGGTGATCGTTTACAACGCCGCCCTCACCGACACTGCCCTCACCCACGTTGACCTGTACCTGATGGACAAGTACGACATTGACCTACACGGTACAGGGCTGTACAGCAGCAGTGTCTACACTCAAAACGTGCGCGGCATCAGCGCCAGCGCCGGGGTGTTCGCCTCCGGCAGTTCGGCGGGCTTGAGCGTCACCGATACGACTTTCTTGAGCGATGCCGATGACGTGATCGTATTGGGTCACGACAGCGCCACCAACTCAGAAGTGACTACCGACCTGCCTGCCGGGGTCGCCTCCCGCTGGGAACGAGTCTGGTTCCTGGATATCTCCGACGTCAACTCCGACGGCGGTGAAGTGCAACTGGCATTCGATTTCAGCGCAGCGGGCATCGGCGGCACGCCAGACGGCTCCTACGTGTTGCTCGAGCGACAAGGTCCCGGCGGCGAGTTTTCGATTGTGGACTCCTCAGTTGACATCTTCGGCGACCAAGTCTTTTTTTATGTGGATACCAAATGGCTACTCGATGAATCTTACTATACCCTGGGGTTGGTCGTCCCTGAACTGGTCCTGACCAAAGGGGTTGACGACGACACGCCCATCCCAGGGCAGCTCATCACCTATACCATCGTCATCACCAACGATGGCTTCGCCGACGCCACCAACGCCGTCGTCTCCGACACACTGCCCGCCAACCTCACCTTCGCCGGTCCGGTCGTCCTCGATCCACCGGAAGCAGGCGTAACCGGCTCCCCCCCCACGCTGGTCACCGACTTGTCCGTCTTCGGTGGGGAATGGATCACCGTCACCTTCCCGGTCACCGTCAACATGGGCGTGGCGGGAGGCACAGTCATCACCAACACCGCCGCCGTCACCAGCACCGAGGTGGTTACGCCTGTCACAGGCTCGGTGGGCGTGATGGTCCAGAACGTCGCACCGGCGGCTGTGGATGACGTCTCCAGTACCAACGAAGATACGCCGGTGACCATCGGCGTGCTGACTAACGACAATGACGCAAACGGGGACGCTCTGTCTATCAGCGCGGTCGGCACGCCCAACTACGGCGCTGTTACAATTTCTAATTTCTCATTTCTCATCTACACCCCCACCAACCGCACGGTGGACTACAGCGCTGTCTTCACCTACACCGCTTCCGACGGCTCCCTGAGCGACACCGCCACCGTCACCGTCACCGTCACCGCCGACAACGACCCGCCGAACGCCGTGGGCGACACGCGCAGCACGAACGAGGACACCCCCACCACCATCAGCGTGCTGAGCAACGACAGCGACCCGGAGGGCGTCGGCCTGACCGTCGGTGCGGTCGGCACGCCCAACTACGGCAGCGCCAGCACCAACGGCACCACAGTGACCTACACCCCGACCAACCGCACGGCGAACTACACCGCCGTGTTCACCTACACCGCCTCCGACGGCTTCCTGACCGACACGGCCACCGTCACCGTCACCGTCACTGCCGACAACGACGCCCCCGTCGCGGTAGACGACACCGCCAGCACGAACGAGGACACCCCAGTAACAGCCGACGTGCTGGCTAACGACAATGACCCCGAGGGCAACACCCTGACCGTAGTCGCGGTCGGCGCGCCTGCCAACGGGGGTGCGAGCACTGACGGGGCCACCGTCACTTACACCCCAACGCTCGACTTCAACGGCGCCGATGTGTTCACCTACACCGCCTCCGATGGCAGCCTGACCGACAGCGCCACGGTGACCGTCACCGTCAACTCCGTCAACGACCCGCCCATCGCCGTGGACGACACGGATAACACGGACGAGGATACGCCGGTGACCATCAGCGTGCTGGCCAACGACAGCGATGTGGACAGCGACACCCTGACCGTCAGCGCGGTCGGCACGCCCAACTACGGCGCTGTTACAATTTCTAATTTCTCATTTCTCATCTACACCCCCACCAACCGCACGGTGGACTACAGCGCTGTCTTCACCTACACCGCTTCCGACGGCTCCCTGAGCGACACCGCCGCTGTCACCGTCACCGTCACCACCGACAACGACCTGCCCGTCGCGGTGGACGACGTTGCCATCACAGCCGAAGACACACCGCGCATCATCGCCGTCTTGGCTAACGACAGCGACCCCGACGGAGACACCTTAAGCATTGATACAGTGGGAACGCCCACCCACGGCATAGTGGCAATCTCTAATCCCCAATCTCTAATTTACACCCCGACGCTGAACTTTAACGGTAGCGACGTTTTTACCTACACCGTCTCCGACGGCGACTTGAGCGATAGCGCCACCGTGATCGTCACCGTCGAACCCGTTAACGACCCGCCCACCGCCAGCGATGACACGGCCTCCACCGCCGAGGACACCGCCGTCACCATCTCCGTTCTAGACAACGACACAGATATCGAGGGGGATGGTTTGTCCATCGGTGGTCTTGGTTCAGCCGGCAACGGCTCCGTCACCACCGATGGGGACGACGTCACGTATATCCCCACCGCGAATTTTAACGGCACCGATAGCTTCACCTACACCGTCGGTGATGCGGGCGGCGGTACTGATACTGCTACTGTGACCGTCACCGTCAGCGCCGTCAACGACGCCCCCGATGCCATCAACGATGCAGCCACTACGGGCGAAGACACGCCGGTCGTCATCCAGGTGCTGTTCAATGACACCGATGTGGAAGGCGATACGCTCACCGTGGTCACCGTTGGCGTCCCGGCCCACGGCAGTGCTCATTTGAGCGGCACGATGGCAATCATCTACACCCCCACCCAGAACTCTAACGGAGGCGACAGTTTCAACTACACCATTTCCGACGGCAACGGCGGCTCCGACACGGCCACGGTCAACGTCACTGTCAACCCGGCCAACGACGCCCCCGTCGCGGTGAACGACGCCGCCGTCACCGACGCCGACACACCGGTTGACGTTGACGTCCTGGCCAACGACAGCGATGTTGACGGCGATACGCTTTCAGTGTCCGCAACCACCCAGGCCAGCCACGGCACTGTGGTCACAAAAGAAACCGGGTTTTTCGGAAAGAACCCGGTTTCTGTCCAGTACACCCCCGACACCGGTTTCAGCGGTCTCGACAGCTTCACCTACACCGCTGACGACGGCAACGGCTCGACTATGCTCACCGCAGGTGGCGGTTCCGACACCGCCACGGTCACCATCATCGTCAGCGCGCAAGAGGGCGTCGTGGACGCCGTGGACGACATCGCTACCACGAACGAGGACACCGCCTCGACCATCGCCGTCTTGTCCAACGACACCCTCACTGGCACGGGCACGCTGACCATCCTCAGCGCCAGCCAACCTGACCACGGCACGGTTGCCATTTCTAATTTCTCATTTCTAATTTACACCCCCCACCCCGACTACAACGGCCCTGATGCGTTCACCTACGTCGCCAGCGACGGTGTGCAGGGGGCGGACACCGCCACGGTCACCCTCTACGTGGATGGTGTCAACGACGCCCCGGACGCGGTGGACGACACCGCCACGCTGGACGAGGACACGCGCATTGACATCCCGGTGCTGAACAACGACTCGGACGTAGATGGCGACGCCCTCACCGTGAGCAACTTGGGCCAGGCCAGACACGGCAGGGTGATCCTCCGACCAGGTGGCAGTCTGCGCTACATCCCCGACGCCGACTACAACGGCTCGGACAGCTTCGACTACACCGTCAGTGATGGCAACGGCAGCAATGACACCGCCACGGTCGAGGTCACCGTCAACCCGATCAACGACGCGCCGGGTGCGGTGGACGATCCCGTCACCACCGACGAGGACATACTCGTTGACATTCACGTCCTGTCTAATGACGGTGATGTAGAGGGCCATACCCTCACCATTGCCAACTTTAGCCAGGGCCAGCACGGGACGGTCGTCACCAACACCGACGGCAGCCTCCGCTATACCCCCGCTCCTGATTACAACGGCTCGGACGACTTCACTTATACCACCGACGACGGCAACGGTGGCACGGATTCGGCGATGGTCAATATCACCATCAACCCGGTGGACGACCTGCCGGAGGGCGTGCGAGACGCTACCATTTTGGTATCCTCAACCGTGGTCTGCAGAAACCAGGTTTTTCGGAAGCCTTTCACAAAATCTGGTTTCTCACCCGCCGCAACCACGTCTACCACTCCGACGGCCGAGATAGACGTGCTGGCCAACGACGTGAACGTGGACGGCGCTGAACTGGAGGTCACGCGGGTGGGCCGGGCACGTAACGGCCGCGTGACTATCGGCGCGGGCGGAAAGATCAAATATATGCCCAACCCAGGCTTTGGGCGGGGAACCGATACCTTTACTTACACCGTCGGCGCCGTGGGCAAAGTCTACGAGTCCATTGACGCCGTGAACATCGTCTTTAACCCGGAGGGAGGCGACGTGATCGCGGTGGACGATACGGTCACCACGGACGAGGACCAGCCGATCACCTTCGCCCTACTGGATAACGACGTGAACAACGTCCCCACGACCACGCTCTCTCTGATGGGCGTGATCCCCAGGAACGGCCTGGTCATCGTCAACGTGGATGACACGGTGACATACCTGCCCAACGGGAACCTCAACGGCAGCGACGTCTTCACCTACATCGTAGGGAATGGCGAGCTGGGGGGCGACACCGGCGTCGTCACCGTGACCATCAACCCGGTCAACGATCCCCCGGACGCGGTAATGGACGTAATCTCTACCACGCAGGGCATCAGCATAACCCTCGATGTGCTCACAAACGACACAGACGTGGACGGTGACGAACTGCGGGTGGCGCAGGTTATCCAGGGGCCAAATGGGGCGGCGGTGGTCAACGGTGACGGCACGGTGACGTATACACCCCATCCCGGCTTCAGGGGACTCGACACCTTTGCTTATGTGGTTCGCGACGACTATGGCAGGGACGACATCGCGGTGGTGGCGGTCGTGGTGACCCCTGTCAACCAGGCGCCAGAAGTGGCCACCGACCTGGTATCCACGGCAGAGGACACGGCTATCGCCGTCCATGTGCTGGCCAACGACTTTGACGAGGACGGCGATGCCATCACTGTCACCCATGTGACTCAAGGCGATTATGGGACAGTGGTCATCGGTAGCAATGGCACAGTGACGTATACCCCTGATTCCAATCTCGACGGCGCCGACAGCTTCACTTACACCGCCAGCGACGGCGACCTGCCCGCCACCGCCGCTGTCAACGTCACCGTCATCGCCGCCAACGATGGCCCGAATGCAGTGGATGACACGGTCAACACGCCTGTGGACACGCCGCGTGTCATTTTCGTTCTGGGCAACGACAGTGACCCCGAAGGTGATCCGCTGAGTATCAGCGCGGTGAGCACGGCAGCCAATGGGAGTGTGAGCATCGAAGAAACCGGGTTTTTCGGAAAGAACCCGGTTTCTGTCGCGTACACACCAACCCAGGGCTTTACCGGCATCGAAGCCTTCACCTACACGGTCAGCGACGGCAGCCTGAACAGCACCGCTCATGTCTCCGTCACCGTGGGTGCGCCGAACACGGCCCCCACGCCCGCGAACGATACCGCCACCACGGCGGAAGACACTCCCGTGACCATCGCCGTCCTGGATGGCGATACCGACCCCGATGGCGATCCCCTAATGGTCAGCGGAGTCACACCCGCGCTCAACGGCTTCGCGAGCACCGATGGCTACCAGGTGACCTACCGGCCCGATCTCAACTTTAACGGCAGTGACAGCTTTACCTACACCGTCAGCGATGGCGGCCTGTCCACCGCCGCCGTCGTGACCGTCACCGTCACGCCTGTCAACGACGCGCCCACGGCTGTAGACGATAACGCGATGACCGCCAGGAACACCCCCGTGATTATTGACGTCAAGGCCAATGACACCGACGTGGATGGTGATATGGTGAACGTAATCGCGGTTGGCGCGGCGGCCGATGGTACGGTTATCTTGCAGTCTGGCTATCCGGTCCCGGTAGAGAACAGAAAGCTCACTTATACGCCGGATCAGGATTTCATCGGCGCCGATGTCTTTACCTACACCCTCACCGACGGTGCACTGTCAGATACGGCCACCGTCACTGTCTCAGTCAATCCCGCTGCGCTGAGCATCACCAAGACAGTGAGCACCGCGAGTGGCACAGCTCAGCTCTCCGTTCTGCCCGGCGATGTGGTCACCTACACCATCGAGTTAGCTCACGGCGGCGGAGACACAGTTCAGAGCGCAGTCGTTTTCGATACACTACCTGCTGGCGTGCGCTTTGACGACTGGTGCGAAGGCGGGCAGGGATCGGCGCTGTTGCCGCCGCCTGAGAACACCATCGTCTGGGGGCCGTACGATGTCGCCGGGGGTGATTCCTTCACCATCCGATTCACCGCCATTGTCACCAGCAGCAGCGACTTATACGGCGCTACCGTCAACAACGTGGCCCACTACACTTCCATCAACGCGGGCTTTGGTTCGGACGATGCCAGCTTCATGGTGACCGCGCCGGACGTCTGGTTCGTGTCGCCGACCGCCGGGCAGGTCTTCACCGCCACGGACAACGTCAGTGTTACCATCCCCATTGAGGTCGCGACCACCAACTTTACCATTCCAGACGATGGTCACTGGCAACTGTGGATGGATGGCGTGGAACTGGGGCCGGTCTACACGACCGTCACCAGCACTAACCTGCTGGTCGGCGACCACGTCATCAGCGCCGAGTTGCGCACGCTGGCAGGTCTACCGGTTGGCCCGATAGCGACGGTCAACGTCGTTGTCAAGGTCGAGCCGCAAGGTTTCGTCGTCTACCTGCCGGCGGTGATGAGGAGTGAGTAAGACGATCTGTTAGGGGTTGCCGTCGGCAGCGGTGGGATTAAAGACCAGAACTTGTCTTGGGATGAGAAACCGGCTCGCAGAATGTCTCCGGGCCGGTTGCGATGCCACATTCGGGAGCGATGCCCGCTGGTCTCCGCCTTCACGCTACTCCAGGCCAAGTTGCGCGGCCTGACAGCGCGGGTACCGCCGCTGTTGGGTTGAGGCAGGAGCAAGGCCTGGCGTCGGCATCCGGGGCCTGACACAGAATTGGCGTCCTGGGGATCGTCGGCGGTGCGCTGGGGATGTTGGTCGTGCCCACCTTGTGACGCTTGCACTGGCCAGGATACGGATCGTTGATGTGGCCAAAAGGACAGGCAACCGTGCCGGCCAATTCCGTGGTCGTGGTGAGCGTAGTCGTTGCCGTGGACGTGACCGCGTTCGGCGTCACCACTACCACTACCACCACCTCAGCAGTAGTGGGTGTGGTTCGCGTTTCCTCTACCCGCTCTGCTTCCGCCTCTGGGGTATCCGTGGGAGCGGTGATCTGCTCCTGAACGGTACCAGTCGCACACGGTTCCAGCAGATGGTGATAGTCTCGTCGGCGTACTGGAGGCCCCGGATGGCCGGCCGGTAATGCCAACTTCGTTTTACTCTGCTTTCCCCTTCTGAGCAAGACAATGCCCGGGAGGATTCCGAAGCAGACGCCGTGCTGGACATATCCGACTGTTCTGCCGAACGCCGGCTTCCTTTTGTCGTCGAGGAAGGCATCGAAACACTGGTCAGCACACCGCTGGTCTCCAAAGGCTGGGCACTGGGGGCATTGACCCCGGGGGCGCGACGTCCAGGCGCCATTCCGCAGCAGGGGCTGGAACTGCTGACTGCCATCGGCCAGCAGATTGGCATGGCCGTGAAAAACGCGCGCCTATAGCAGGAGACGGAGCGTTGAGCCGGAGAACTCGCTCTGCTCCACGATGTGAGCGTTTTTCTGACCTCTATGTTTGGGTAGTCCCCCCGTTGAGTGTTGTTAGGGAGGCACAACGGTTGTCAGCAGCTCTTTAACAGTCCAAATGTGATCAGTTAGTCCTGCAGCCATAGCAGGCGTGCGTGGCTTCCAGCGGCGCTTGGTCGTCATGGACCTCCACGCGCAGCGTTTTGAGCGGACGCGCGAAGTTGTATACGAGGTCTTCCCAGGCAGCAGACGCACGATACATCTCCGACTCTTTCGAGAAGCCCAGCGTCTTGCGAGTCAACCGGCTGTTGAAGAGACGCATCGTGAGATGTGTCCTTTCGACGTAGGCTGTGCTCTTCCCCAAGAGTTCCAACACTTCATCCTTGTCACCAAAGATGACGCGCAAGCTGACGCCCACGACGCGCCCATTCTCACGCTGCTTGACTGCCTGTAGATACTGCCAACCTGGATGGGGGCGTTTGAGCGTTGGTGGCCGTCCAACTCCCTTGTACTCAGGAACTACCCCGTAGACTTCCACCATCGCGTCATCAATCCCTCCTCAGCCATCCGAGATGGTAGGGGGTGGTGCATCGGGGTGCCCGCGGCGCTTGAGCGTCTCGAACACTTTGCTGGCTTCCGTTTCCGTTTTGGCAATGCCACGGGCGGCGCGGAGACGGTTATCCATATCGATCATGGTAGAGCGCCAGAATTGGCCGGTTTCGTCGGTTTCGGGGTAGCCTTTTTTCACCCTTGTTACGAACGTAAGCCCATAGGCCGTCCAACTGGCCACGTCCGAACTGTGTCGGCCCGTGCCCGCGATGGTTCCAGCTAAACCGGATCGAGCAATTTCCCTTCTGCCACAGGGCCACAGGCTCACCGGCCCTCAACTGGCTCAAGCGCACTTTTTATCCCCCGCTCCACCTCATCTAGCGTCGGCACTTTTCCACCGACGAGGAACTTTCCATCCACGTAGCACATCGGGACAGTGCTACCCTTGTGTAGCGCGTACCTCAAGGCCCGGCTCGGCTCCTCTGGCCACTCCGCTCCCCCCTCAAAGACCACCAGCCGCACCTGGTCGGGATAGCGGCGCACCATTTCCTCCATCACTGCGATGACCTGGCGGCACTTGCGCGTCGGCGGCCGGGCGACGTAAGCTTCCAGTGTCACTTTTTCGTCCAGGCTCATCCGTCCTTGTCTGTTTCGGCGGGACGGGCCGCTTCCTCTTTCTCGGGGCCCACCTCCGCCAGTAGCCTGGCCAGCGTCTCCCTCACGTCAGGGGGCAGTTCGGCGGCCTGCACCACGACCTGGGCTTCTTTGGGACGACAGCCAGCCAATGCCCGCTCCAGTTGCTCCAACGTCGCCCGGTCACTGACGAGGAAATCGCCCCGGATGCGGGCCTCGCGTATGGTCCCACCGTCCATATCGGCGAACAGGGACACTATGCCCCCCTTCGCCCTGGCCGACACCATCGCTCCGTAGGCTTGCCGCGTACCAAAGTTCCACTCGTCGGTGCTGTACTTGACGGCCAGTAACTCGTCGGCCAACTCCCGTTCTTCCGGCGTCAGATCGCCGGGCATCAGCACGATGCCCAGAACCTGGGTAAAGTTGGCCGTAAAGCGCTCTATGACTTTATCTGTGTCCAACTCCCGCCCCACCTCCCGCGCCAGCGAAGTCACGCGCTCCTTGACTGACCGGGCCGGCTTGTCGGCAAACTTGAGCGCCGGTGGGGTCAGTGTCCGATCCATCACGTCAAAGTCCATGTTGACTAGAAAGGTGCCGCTCTGGACGAAGGTGTCGTACCAGGCGATCTGGGCCGAACCGTAGATCTTGCGCTCGCCCACCAGCACGTCGTTCCTCCCGTGAAAGTGGGCCGTGACGCCGTAGTCGGCGCAGGTGCGGATGACCGGCGCGGCGAACAGGCGATACAGTTTCTCCTCGCTCTGGGGAAACGCCGCGCGGGGGAAGAAAGCCGAATAGCAGAAGCTGCCCGCGTCGTGATACACGGCCCCGCCGGCGTTGGCCCGGCGCACGATTTTGATGCCGTACTCGCGGCAATAGTCCACGTCCACCTCGGCCCAGGTATCCTGGAACACCCCGACGAACACGGTGCGGCGCACCTGCCGCAGGCGCAGCGTGGGCGGCGAAAGCCCCTCGTCCACCAGTCGCACCAGCGCTTCCTCCACCGCGAAATGGTGGTGGGCATCGGTGATGCCATCCCGCAGCAGCCGCCATTCAGGGCTCATAGTACTGGCACTTCCCCCTCTTACATTCCTCGTTTCGCCCGGCGAACTCGCAGCGGATCGTCAAGGGCAGATCCAGTCCCAACTCCCGCCGCAGGAAGGCGACCGCCGTCTCCAGGGACAGGTAAACACTCTGCTTGCAGCAACGGGGGCTGCCGCCCTCGGCGATGGCCTGCAGAGCCTCGGCAGTGGCCTGCAGGGCTAGCGACCGCTCCTGGTCCTTGAGGTACGAGGCCCCGGTCAAAATGGAGACCAGCGCTCCCACGCTCACCGCCGCCCCGCACTCGCCGCGCGTGCCGCACACCCCGTAGGGGATCTCCGCCGTGCGCCTGATGGCCGAGGACAGCCGGCCGGGCTTGAGCGACCGCTGGCCGCTGTTGACCAGGGCGGCTAGCACAGCCGGGGCAACAAGCACGTGGTGATGTGCGCTGTGCATGACCATGACCGGGTGCTTCATGATCAGGTTCACGATGACGCCAGGATCGGTCTCCCGTGTGCTCCCACATACCCGCTCGACCGCTTGCAGCGGATCGGCCAACTGACAGTCCTCGCAGACGTGATGTCCGTTGGGACACAGGTACTCGGCTGGCGTCTCCTGCCCGCATAAGGAGCACACCGCCACGGTGTCCGTCTCGTACAGTTCGGCTCCGCAGATCACACAAGGATATAACATCGGTTTCGTCCGCAAGCGATATCGTTCACGTTAGCGCGATCTCATCTACCCGGCCGGAATGCATCCAGCATAGTGCGCGGCGGGAAGGTGATGGCCTTGGGCTTGCAGACGGTGGCACACGAACTGCACCCTACCAGGCACTTGAACGGTTCCACCACCTCGACCTTACCATCGGGAGTGGGGGCCAGAGCACCATACGAGCATAGTTTGACACACAGTCCGCATCCGTTGCACAGTTCCGCCGCCATAGTGGGGAACCAGGGTATCTGCCCACGCGGGTGACCGCGCCACGTACCGTAGTTGACCGGCTGCGGCTTGCCGCCGCTGGCCCGCTGGTCAGCATATTTGCGGTATTCGCGCAGTAACGCCTGCGCAAAGTCATCAACCGCCGGCTTGGGAATGTAGTTCTTATATGCACGGGCACGCTCGACCAACTCCATCCCCAGGCCCGTCTCACCTGGCCGACGTCCCTGCTCGTACAACTCGTTGAACAGCTTGTTCAGCCCGTGCATCCCGGCTGGTGCCCGCCCCACCAGGATCTGACGGTGACTCAATTTCGCCATACCCGCCTCATTACGAATCTACGAACCACGTGATCTTCCCACCGGGAAGATGCAATCCTCCGCTCATCAGTCGCCCTCAAAGTAGTAAAGCGATGAGACTTGTTCCAATGCGGACCGCAACGCTGGTTTGATGCGCTCGTAGGCCCAGGTGACCTCAGCATCCCTCAACGACGGGTTGCCCAGCAGGTGCTTGACCAGCCGGAAGGCGTTGACGCCGCCACCCACGTCCTCCCCCTGGCGCAACAACGCGCGGACGGCGCCCTCGACGAAGGCCGGCGTCAACTGGCGATTAAGCGCCTCAATCTGCTGTCTCCACTCTTTGTACATCATATTGCTTATCTCCTTGCACCGTCACTCCCGCCGGCCGATAGCAGGCATATCCACTGCCAGCAATTCGGCCAGTTGCGCCTGCTGCCCGGCGTACTGAGGCTCTTGAAGCGGGATGCAATCCTCCAGTCTCAGGTGACCCATCACCAATTTACTGGCAAAGATGAAACAGGTCGGCTGCTCGCAGGCCCGGCAGTTAGTCTGCGGCAGCAGCTTGTAGACCTCTAGCGGCCCCGGCCGTCGGTGCATCTCGTAGTCCGGCTCAATCTCCTCCCGCCGCTCCCAGGTCCGGTTTACCAGGTCCACCAGCCCCTGCGCTACCTTCTGCGCCTCCGTCCGGTCCTCCAGGTGGCCGATGGCGATCTTGTAGGGCCAGAAGGCGATATTGCGCCCGCCCTTCCTCCAGGACAGCGATGGGGCCTGGTGGTTGTAGATCGCTCCGCGCAGGACCCGGCTGAGGTAGGGTAGGGCTGGGCCGATGTCCGCGTTGATGTGGGCGATGGCGGCGAAAACCTCGCTGCTCGGATCGCAGGGGACGGTGGTCACTTCCAGGTCATAGTCTTCGACCAATTGCTTCTCTGTCATGTCTCACCTCTCGCCAAACAGACTGCAGTCGACTTGCACGATGCGCAACGCGCTGGCCCTCGGCGTCATCGTGCCGATCGAATCTGGCTTCAGAGCACGATGTACCTTGCTGCCGTCGTCGTTGCGCACTGTAATGCGCGGGCACAACACGACGTGGGTAAACTCCTCGGTCTTGTCCAGATAAACCTTCTTGAATCCTTCGGCCTCACACTCGTGGGCCACCAGGTCGATCTTGACCCGCTCGCAGGCCCACAGGAACACCATGTGAATGCAGGTATTGAGCGCCGCCACAAGAGCATCCTCGGATGTATTTGACGCTGGGTTATCTTTTTGCCTCACTCATCTCTTTCAGCCAAGCCACAACCTCTTCCTCCCGTGGAATGCGACCTGAGCAAACCACCTGCTCATTGACCACCAGGGCGGGGGTGGCCATGATGGGATACTTTATGATCTCGGCATACTCGGTCACGTGCTGGATGGTCGCCTCCAGGGAAGGATTTTCTTCTGCCAATGCTTCCAGTGCTGCTACCGCTCGTTGCTCGACTCGCTTGCACTTTGGACAGCCGATACCTAAGACTTTGATGTTGATCACAGGCGTACACCTCCTTGTCAGGATTCTTCTTTTGCGAGAGCTGACTTTTCTTTTTCACATTCCATGCACAGGTCGGTGGATCGGTTGGTTGAATAGACTAGCCCACACCCAGGGCAGGTAACCTTGCGCAGGCTGCTCTTCTTCCGTGGGCGCGGCCGCAGTTCCGGCGGCAGCGCCGCGAAGCCGTCGCCCACACATGTGCACAGCGACGGTCGCCCCTTTGGGTCCCCTGCACGATGATCTCCTTTCGGTAGAGATGACTCCACCCTATAAACCTTCTCCATTCTAACCTCCCCAACAGAGTCAAGACTTTACTGCTTCGATAGTAGCCGAAACCACAAAATCCTCAACTCTCATGCCTGGAGCCCAATCACGGATGAATTCTCTGCTTTCATTCTTGGGTTGTATGCGAATATCGGTGAATCCAGCCTCTCTCAGCATATCTACTAACTCGTCTATCGAAGCCGCGCCCGCAATACACCCGGTGTACAGTGCGAGGTCTTTTTTCATCTCGTCGGGTAACTGTGTGGTTGCAACAACGTCTGAGATAGCCAGACGGCCACCCGGCTTCAAGACCCGCAGCGCTTCTCTGAATACCCGTGGTTTCTCTGGCGAGAGGTTGATGACACAGTTGGAGATGATCACATCTACAGAAGCATCTACCACGGGTAGATTCTCCATCTCCCCAAGGCGGAACTCGATATTCCTGAACCCAGCACTCGCACCGTTCTGGCGGGCCTTGCTTACCATTTCAGGCGTCATATCCACGCCAATGACACGCCCCGTCTCTCCCACGGCCCGGGCAGCCAGGAAACAATCGAACCCACCACCGCTACCCAGATCGAGCACAGTCTCACCTTCCTTTAGCCCCGCGATCGCGTGTGGGTTGCCGCATCCCAGTCCCATGTTGGCCCCCTCCGGCACCGCCGTCAGTTGTTGCGGGGAATATCCGAGCGCGATGGAAGTATCCCCTGGGCTGCAACAGGACGATGTGCTGCATCCACAACCGGTGTTTGTCGCTTGTGCGACGGAGCCGTACTTGTCTCGGATGGCCTGTCGAATCTCTTTTCTTTCAGAATCTAGCATCTCTCATCTCCTCCTATGTAAAGTCAAGTGCTACCGCACAAACCAGCCAAAGATCAGCCCCGAAAGCGTGCTGAAAATCGTCACCAATACCACGTATACCGCCGTCTTCTTTTTGCCGATCACCGAGTTGGTGATGAGAATGGATTGCAGGCTCAACTCCGGGTCGGCCAGCAGGTAGGCCAGTAACGGCCCACGGTGCATCCCCAGCGAAAGGAACGTCTGCGCGATGGGCACCTCGACCAAGGTGGGAAAGTACATAAACACGCCAAACAACACGCCGACCAGGTTGGCCCACACCGTGTTACGCCCGGCAATCGCCTTGATCCACGTCGCGGGGATGATGGCCCGCGCCATCCCGGCCAAGAACACACCCACGATCAGTAGCGGGATGATCTGCTTGACGAAGCGCCACATCTCCCATAGCCAGTCTTGGATGTCATAGGCGTCGAACTTTTTGGCCGCCATCCACCACACAGCGGTGATGAGCACGATCTCTGTGATCAGTTTGCCAGTGATACCCACGCTCAAGCCATCGGCGACCGCCGCGACCTTGAACGAAGCCACCAACAGCGTCAGGGTGATCAACCCCAGTGCTATGTAGGTCCAGGTGTTGAACCCTTCATCCACTTTGTTCAGCCCCAGCCAGGCGGTGACGGCGATGAGGAGCAGCAGGCCGATCAGGAACACCCCGTGGACGCTCACCCCCTCGATGCCCAGGGAGGGATTCGGCGGCAAGATGCTGTCCAGCCAGTCCTGCAAGTTCCCAGCCCACGATCCCGGAAGCGAGAACGTCGCGTAGCTGTTTTTCAGCACGTTCACCTGTAATGTGCCCGCGATCAGCACGCCCAGCAGCAGCGCGAAGAATATCCACGTGCGGGCGGGTACCTTCGCGTCTTGCGCAAAGGCCCGACCGCTGTTGGTGGCGTCGTTGTGCGTCTCGTCGTCGGCGCGGAAGAACCAGGCCATCAACAGGCCGATGCCGACGCCGAATACGATCGAGAGAATGATCCGCGCCAGCGCGATGTCTATCCCAATCTGCACGCCGGTGAAAGAAATTGCCAGGATGTTGACCGCCGGCCCGACGAACAGAAACGTGATTGCCGGCCCCAACCCGGCGCCCTTCTTGTAGATACTGGCAAAGAGTGGCATGATCGTGCACGAGCAGACTGCCAGCACGAAACCGCCCAGCGCCGACGCCGGGTAGGAAATCCATCTGGGCGCGTCCCGGCCCAGGTACTTTGTGATTGCCTCCTTGGGGATCAGCGCCGAAAGCGCCCCGGCGATGAAAAAGGCAGGCAGCAGACACAGCAGGACGTGAGCGGCCAGGTAGGCCACCAGACTGCCCAGACCGGTTTGCAGCAATGTTGCCAGGTATTGTACGATACTCAACTTACACCTCCGTGCCTTTATATGCAACTCACTGCATATTTACAGGCCCAAAATAAGGCCGCAGCAATGGCTGCCACGGCCAGTCTTCACTTACACGAGCCAGAATCCTGCACCGATAGACACACGATGCCAAAAGTTACTCGCACGACACCTCAGAATTGCAACAAGCACACCGGGGGCAAGGGCAATCTGGTGGGTGTGTTCTCTCACCGGCTGGCCCCAGAACGGTCTCCAGCAATTGCGTGATCTGTGGATCGTTCAACCGATAGTAGACAAGCTGACCATCCTTACGATCCACGACCACCCCGGCCTCCCGCAGCACCCGCAACTGCTGAGAGACGTAGGCCTGGGGCCGCCTCAGCATTGCCTGGAGGTGACACACACACGCCTCGTCCCGCCGCAGTTCGTCCAAGATGCGCAGCCGCGCCAGGTGGGATAGAATCTGGAATAGTTGGGCTGCTTGCCGATATGCGTCTTGCTTCATTTTACAATCTTCACTATGTGCAGTACAATATATATGCAATATGCTGCATATTATACATCGGAAAGCCACTTTTGTCAAGATGGCAATCGTCACCAAGCAGGATGTGTACAACGTCATCTAATTACCGCGTCGCTCAAGAGGCACTGAACAACGCCCTCCAGCACGCTCAGGCCCAGAGCATTATAGTCCGTGTCCGCTGCGATCCGGAGGGGCTGGCCCTCTCTGTGGCCGATGACGGCGTGGGGTTCGCGCTGCCCCAATGGCCAGACTACTTCACTCAACCTGGGCGCTTTGGGTTGATGGGGATGCAAGAACGGGCTACCCGGTTGGACTGAACGCCTTACTCATAACCTGCTGCGCCGCTTCCACCCCGACGTGCGGTGGGTGGTCGGCCGCACGAAGGCGTGTGTCGAGGGCTGCCGGGGGAACTCTGAGGCCCTCCAGGAAACGACCTGATGACGAACACGCGTTACCAGGCCCGCCTGATGGGCGTGACGCCGGTGATGATGGTGCCGCTGAACCCACTGCTTTCTGCCCTCACGCTGCTCCAGGCCAAACTGCACGACCTGACGGCGCGAGTGCCGCCGCTATTGGCCGAGATAGAGGCGCTTTGATGATCGAGAAGCAACTGGTACGGCGGATCATGGTCAAGTGCTGGGAGACACGCTCACCTGGCGGCTTGACATTTAGAACATTTGTTCGTATAATAGCAGGTAGGAGTTGTAGTGGACGCATTGGAGAAACTCAAACTGCTGGGACCGCCGACATGTTTTGAGCCAGCGGAAGAAGTCGTGGGGTCACGCCGGCCGCCACCCTGCCGGAGCGACGACGACCTCTCCGGTTGCGTCCACAGCGCGGTGATGCCCGGCGGGAAGCACATCGCCCTGCTCAAGACGTTGCTTACTTCTGCCTGCGAGCGAGATTGTGCCTATTGTGCCTTCCGGCAAGGGCGCGACTTCCGCCGCGCCACCTTCACTCCCGACGAACTGGCCCGCCTCTTCATGCGACTGCACAGAAAGGACATCGCTGAGGGCATCTTTCTCAGTTCTGGCGTCGCCGGGGGCGGTCCCCACACCCAGGACCGCCTCATCGCCACGGCAGAGCTTCTGCGCCATCGCTATGATTTCCAGGGCTACATCCACCTCAAGGTCATGCCTGGCGCGGAGCAGGAGCAGGTCCTGGCGGCGATGCGCCTGGCCGACCGGGTCTCGGTCAACCTGGAAGCGCCCAACGCCGAGCGCCTCGCCCGCGTGGCCCCACATAAGGTCTTCGCCGAGGAATTGCTGCAGCGACTGCGCTGGATCGAGGAGATCCGGCGGAAGATGCCCGGACGTTGGCCCAGTTCCACCACCCAGTTCGTCGTCGGTGCAGCCGACGAGAGCGACGTGGAACTCCTGACCACGACTGAGTTCCTGCACCGGCAGGTCGGCCTGGCACGGGCCTACTTCAGCGGTTTCGCGCCGGTGCCCGATACGCCATTGGAGGACCGTCCTCCGACCCCGCCGCTGCGTGAGCACCGGCTCTATCAGTCCTCATTTCTCCTACGTGACTATGAATTCACCGTAGAGGAACTTCCCTTCGACGCCAGCGGCAACCTGCCACTGGGAAGCGACCCCAAACTGGCCTGGGCGCAGCAGCACCTGGCCCATGCCCCCGTCGAGGTGAACACCGCCGACCGACGCGAACTCCTGCGCGTGCCTGGCGTCGGCCCCAAGGGGGTCGAGCGGCTTCTGCGCGAGCGGCGGCGTGGCCGGTTGCGCGATCTTTCGCACCTGCGCAAAC
>CAYPOY010000073.1:0-8331 GCA_964412395.1 uncultured Anaerolineales bacterium
ATCCTCGGGTTGAAGCGTGGGGACGTGAAACAGGTCATTCCAGGTCGGGTCGTCCCGCCAGGCTTCGGCAAGCGCGGTCCGCTGCTGGTTACTCGAAGATTGGAGCCATGCGGTCGCGGGACCTGGGTCGGGGCGCAGGTGACCGGAATCGGTCACGCGCAACCATCCAAGATGCCGGGCCATGTGGTGCAGGAAGGCCAGCCGCGCTGGGTCCGGGTCGTGCAGACAACGGGCCAGGCGGACATTGTGGCGGGCAGGCCAGTCGCCGTTGGGGCTTGGGCGCACCCGCTCGTTCTGGAGGTAGGCCAACAGCGTGCAGGCGTCGTCGAGCAGTGCGTCGCCGGTCGAGCGCACGGCGGCAGGCTCGGGGACCGGTTCAAGGGTGATGACAGGCAGCAGGGTGGGGGGGGCTGGCAGGTGGGTCCGCAGTTCGGGGGGGACGAAGACGGCCTCGTAGGCTCCCTCAGGGCCTTGATCGAAGGCGCGATAGATAAAGCCTCTGTAGCGGAGTCCTTCGGCGGGGGAGATGGGCTCCTGCCAGGGTTGCTCCCGTTCCAGACGCCCTGGCCCCATGGTGCGTATCTCCCCCCACTGGCGGGCAAAGACCCGCAGCGGCATCTGTCCTCCGGCAGCAAGTAACATCTCCAGTGCCTGGCGCTGGTCATCGGGAAGCGTGTCCCAGGCGTAAGAGATAGCTTCGGGCGTGACTATTCCCTCAGCCAATTGGGCCGCTACGTCCCGCTGGCGGTTGGTCGTCAGTTCCACGTCCCAGAAACGGGCGATGACCCGCAGCCGGACCACGTCGGTGTCTAGTAGGCATTGGTGGAGTGAGCGCATAGTGCGCTTATTATAGCCTGACCAGGAGAAATGAACAATTGACTTCCCTATGTACAACTTGGCTCACGCAAGTTGCGTATTCAGATTAAGGGGCTATAATTGAACATATATTGCCTACATCGAGGAGTGAAACGATGAGTAGAGACCGACGCCCAATGCCTATCCAGCCGGATGACACCAGCGCGATGCTGGTGTGGCTTAAGGATGTGGCACGCCAGGCACGTCTGGCCTGGCGACTGTTCTGGGATCAGCGTGTGCCGATGTGGACGAAGTTGATTCCATCGGCGGCGCTGGTGTACGTGCTTTCCCCCGTAGACTTCATCCCCGCCGCCGTGGTGCCGGGTCTGGGCCAACTGGATGACGTCGCCGTACTGCTGATCGGGGTCAAACTCTTCATCGAGTTAGCCCCGCCAGAGGTAGTGCGTGAGCATCTGCTGGCGCTGGGGGCGCGCATCAAGGAGTGGCGTGTGGAGGAAGAGGGCGAACCGGCTGTGGTGATTGAGGGAGAGTACAAGGTAAAGGGGCCAGAAACGGAGGAGGCAGAAGCGGGGGAAGGGTCTCCCTCATAGCATTCCTTTCCGACCTCGGTAGCTGTCGCCTCCAACGCCACGCTGGTGGACTTGTCCTCGCCCTGGATACCGGTACTGGCGGTCATGGAAAGCCGCTCTATATCCTCTGCCCTGCTTCCATCCTGCCCAACTTGCGGGTTCTTGACAGATTCTTTGCCCTGTGGTATGATTGGAAACTGAGTTTTAGCACTCTATGGGTGAGAGTGCTAAGACGATTGTGAGTGAGACGGGTGTGAATGAAAGATGGATGCGCTGACATTTCGCCAACGTACAATTTTAGGCCTGGTCGTGCGGGAGTACGTGAAAAATGCCTCTCCAGTCAGTTCCCGCGCGTTGGTCGAGCATTATGGTCTCCGGGTGAGCACTGCCACCGTGCGCAACGAACTGGCACAGTTGGAGGAATTGGGTTACCTCACCCATCCTCATACTTCCGCCGGGCGCATCCCTACTCATAAGGGCTATCGTCAATTCGTCGAGCGGCTGCTGGGTGATGTGAAACTGCCCTTGCGCGAGCGCCGCACCATCGCCCACCAGTTTCACCAGGCGCGTCAGGACTTTGAACAATGGATGCCATTGGCGGCTTCTGTCCTGGCCCACACTACCCGTGGGGCTGCTCTGGCGACCGCACCTCGGGCTGTCCGGTCGTGCTATAAGCACTTGCAACTTATCTCTACGCAGGGGCGGATGGTGTTGTTCGTCCTGGTCCTGTGTGGAGGTGTGGTCAAGCAGCAAATGCTGACCCTGGCTGAACCTCTCAATCAGGAAGCTCTCAATGAGGTCAGTGACCGGCTCAATCAGCATTGTAACGGGCTCACTGCTGATAAGATCCAGTCTCGCGTTTGTGAATTGCCTCCCTTGGAAGCGGGCATAGCCGGGCTTGTGGTGGACATTATGCACCGTACTGATACACACACTGCTGGGGTTGTCTATCGTGATGGGTTGAGCGAGGTGTTACAGCAGCCCGAGTTCTCTGAGGGAGAACGGGCGCATGGACTGATGCGGGTTATGGAGGAGCGCAGTTTTCTTGAGGCGATACTGGCCGATGTCCTCGGCCCGGAGGTCGGTAGTGTACGGGTGCTGATCGGTGGCGAGGGGCGTTGGGACGAACTCCAAGCCTGCAGCCTGGTATTGGGGCGTTTCGGCGTGTCGGGCTTTGCCACCGGGGCACTGGGCGTGGTAGGCCCTACCCGTATGCTGTACGGTCGTGCCATCTCGGTCGTGAGCTTCGTCGCCGGGCTGTTATCTGACCTGGTGTATGATATGTACGCGGAATAGATGGAATCAATGAGCAATGAGCAATGAACAATGAACAATGAGCAATGAACAATGAGCAATGAACAATGAGCAATGAACAATGCCAATGAGCAATGAACAAATGACGTGGCGGCAAGGAGGTCGAAGTGGCAAAGGAAGCAGAGAAGAAAGCTGAAACCCAGGCTGAGGAAGGAGAGATCGAAGCGCAAGCAGAGGTTGTTGAACAAGTGGAAGAAGTAACGGAAGAAGCAGCAACGGTTGAGGAGGAACTGGAAGAGGAACGCGACGAACTGGGGAGACTGCAGGAGGAGTTGGAGAAGGCCAGTGCCCAGGCGGCCGAGTACCTTGACGGCTGGCAGCGGACCCAGGCGGAGTTCTCCAACTACAAGAAGCGGCAGGAGGTAGAACGGGCGCAAATGATAGCGCTCGCAAATGCGGCCCTGCTGTATAAGCTGCTTCCCATCGTGGACGACTTCGAGCGGGCTATCGCGACCTTGCCTGTTAATTTGAGTAAACTGACCTGGTGCGAAGGCGTCCTTTTGATCAAGCACAAACTGGGTGCCATTCTCGAATCTGAGGGCGTCAAGCCCATTGAGACCGAGGGACAGATGTTCGATCCCCGTTATCACGAGGCTGTGACGTATGAGGAGGTTTCAGGTTACGATGATGGTCAGATCGTTGGCGAGGTGCAACGGGGGTATATACTCGGCGAGCGTGTGCTGCGGCCCGCGTTAGTGCGGGTGGCCAAGGCACTGGCTGCCCCAGAGGCGGAATCGCCGGAAGAATAAAGGTGGTGGCCAATACGTTTGCTGTCTATGATCTCAAGATGAACTGGTGGCGCTACCGTGAGCGGTATGAACAAGAGGTCAGGCGGAGATGAACTCGGAGATTCAGGGATACCGGAATATGATACTATATGCTGAGTTTGAGCAATATCTGCTCGAACACCCGGAGTCAGGTGGACAGATTCCTGATGGCGCCAGTGTAGTCTTTATGCCGGAGGATGACCTGGAGTTGTGCCAGGCAAATCGCGTTCTGTTGAACCGGGCCAGACAGGAAGGACGACAAGTTGTGTTAGTTCGAGTAAAAAGGCTGTTGCCGGTTCGTTCGCGTTTGATCGAACCGCGTGTGGAGTTAGTTGCAGCATAAGTGTGTGCCACTGGTAACCCCAGCGGTTCAAATCCAACAGGAGTAATTTACAATGGACAAAGTTGTCGGTATTGATCTTGGCACGACCAACTCGGTCTGCGCAGTGATGTTGGGTGGCGAGCCCACTGTCGTCCCCAGCGCCGAGGGGGGACGGTTGTTCCCTTCGGTCGTGGCCATTAACCCTAAGACAGGGGAACGGATGGTCGGGCAGATTGCCAAGCGCCAGGCTGTCGTCAACCCCGAGAATACTATTTTCTCTATCAAGCGCTTCATGGGCCGCAAGTTCGATGACCCGGAGGTGCAGCGGGCGCTGACGTTGGTCCCCTACAAGGTTACGGCGGCCCCCAACGGGGATGTGCGGGTCTGGATGGGGGACAAGGAGTACAGCCCGCCGGAAATCTCGGCCATGATCTTGCAGAAGATTAAGGCCGACGCTGAAGCCTATCTGGGTGAGGAAATCACCCAGGCGATCATCACCGTCCCAGCCTACTTCAACGACAGCCAGCGTCAGGCGACCAAAGACGCCGGCCGGATCGCCGGGCTGGAGGTGTTGCGCATCATCAATGAGCCGACTGCCTCTTCACTGGCCTACGGCCTCGACAAAAAGAAGGACGAAACCATCGCCGTTTTCGACCTGGGCGGCGGCACCTTCGACATCTCCATCCTTGACGTCGGAGACGGCATCTTCGAGGTGCGCTCGACCAGCGGGGATACCTTTCTGGGAGGTGACGACTGGGACCAGCGCGTTATTGACTGGGTGGCCGGCGAATTTAAGAAGGAGCAAGGCATTGACCTGCGTGAAGACCGCCAGGCCCTTCAGCGGCTGAAGGAAGCGGGCGAGAAGGCCAAGGTCGAACTGAGCACGGTGATGGAGACGGAGATCAACTTGCCCTTCATCACCGCCGATGCCTCCGGCCCTAAACACCTGCAGATGAAACTCACTCGGGCCAAGCTGGAGCAACTGACTGATGATTTGATCGAGCGCACCGTTGGACCTTGCGAGCAGGCCCGGTCTGATGCCGAACGGAAGCCCTTGAACATTGACGAGGTCATCCTGGTGGGCGGTATGACCCGTATGCCGGCCATCCAGCGAAAGGTGAGCGAGTTCTTCGGCAAGGATCCCCACAGGGGTGTCAACCCTGACGAGGTGGTGGGCCTGGGCGCGGCGATTCAGGCTGGCGTGCTCGGCGGCGAGGTCAAGGACGTGCTTTTGCTCGATGTGACCCCACTGACGCTGAGCATTGAGACACTGGGTGGTGTGGCTACCTCGCTCATTGAGCGCAACACCACCATCCCCATCCGCAAGAGCCAGATCTTCTCCACCGCCACCGACGGCCAGACGCAGGTCGAAATTCACGTGGTACAGGGGGAGCGCCCTATGGCGGCCGACAACAAGAGCCTGGGGAAGTTCATCCTCGGTGGCATCCCACCTGCGCCCCGGGGCATCCCGCAGATCGAGGTCTCCTTCGACATTGATGCCAATGGCATTCTCAACGTTTCCGCCCAGGACAAGGCCACCGGGCGTGAACAGTCTATGCAGATTATCCCCTCCAGTGGCCTCTCCGACGATGAGGTTGAGCATATGGTCCGGGATGCCGAGAAATACCGTGAGCAGGATCGGCGGAGAAAGGAAGAAGTGGAAGCGCGCAACACTGCCGACAGCGCTGTCTACGGCGCCGAGAAGTTCCTGCGGGAGCAGGGGGATAAAGTGCCGTCTCGCATGCGCTCTGAGGCGGAGGCCAAGATCGAGGCACTCAAAAGTGCCCTCCAGGGCGGGGATGTTAGCGCTATCCGCCGGCACGCGGATGAGTTGGGCCGGGTGATGCAGCAAGTGGGAGCCGCGATGTACCAGGAGGCTGGCCCGGGCGCGCCTCCACCGCCAGGGCCAGGGAGTGAACCACCAGAGGGTGGTGGGGGTGAGGAAGACGTCATCGAGGGCGAGTTCAGCGAGGCATAGCAAGAAGCAAGAGGTAAGAGGCAAAGGGTAAGAGACATTTTGCATCCTGCATCTTGCATCCTGTTTGGGCAGCAATGGCAGTCAAACGCGACTATTACGAAGTGCTGGGGGTCGGCCGCTCGGCCACCCCGGAAGAGATTAAAAAGGCCTATCGGCGGCTGGCGCGTCAGTATCACCCTGACGTCAGCGATGCACCCGATGCCGAGGCACGCTTCAAGGGGATCAACGAGGCCTACGAGGTGCTCTCCGATTCCGAGAAGCGGGCCACTTACGACCGCTTTGGGCACATTGAGCCCGGTGTGGGAGGTTTCGGCTTTGATTTTGGTTTCCGTGACCCCTTCGAGATTTTCGAGGAGGTCTTCGGGCGGGGATTCGGGTTTCGCACCTCCACTCGCCGTGGTCCTCGGCGTGGCGCCGATTTGCGCTATGATCTGCACCTGACCTTCGAGGAGGCGGTCTTCGGGGGTGAGAAAGAGATCGAGGTCACGCGCTACGAGGTGTGTCCGGAGTGCAAAGGCAGCGGGGCAGAGCCGGGGACGTCGCCGGTCCGCTGTTCGGAGTGCAATGGCACCGGACAGGTGCGGCGGGTACAGCGTTCTATCCTGGGCTCCTTCATCAGCGTCACCACCTGCCCTGTGTGCCATGGCGCGGGGGAGACGGTTCCAATCCCTTGTTCTCGGTGCGGCGGCAAGGGGCAGGTCTACGTCACCCCAAAGCTTTCCGTCACTATTCCTCCTGGTGTGGATCACGGCACCCAGATCCGGCTGGCGGGTGAAGGGGAGATAGGGGAGGGGGGTGGTCCCCCCGGCAATCTCTACGTCGCTCTGGACGTGGAGCCGCATCCCGTCTTCGAGCGGCGCGGCGACGATATCCTGGTCGAGTTGCATGTCAACGTTGCCCAGGCAGCGTTAGGCGCTGAGGTGAATGTACCTACCCTTGAAGGTGAGGAAAAAATTTCTATCTCGCCCGGGACCCAGAGCGATACCGTGCTGCGGCTGCGAAACAAAGGAGTACCCCATTTACGACACAATGGCCGGGGTGACGAACTGGTGCTGGTGAGAGTTGCCGTTCCAACTAAACTTTCCCACGAACAGAAGCGTCTCTTCCAGGAACTGGGCAAAACGTTGGATCCTGAGGCCATCTGGCGAGAGAAACACAGCTTTGTGGATGAACTGCGGGAGTTGTTCGGTCTATAATGCCAGCATCCATTATCCAGTGTCCAGCATCATCCAGCATGGAGTGGCTTGAGGTCAGTGTGACGGTGGACAATGAGGCCGCGGAGGTAGTGGCCGAGGTTCTCTCGCGCTATGCCTATCGTGGGGTGGCCATCGAAGCCGGGCCCGAAGGTTGGAAGGCGGGCCCGGTGATTGTGAGGGCTTATTTACCTGCCGACGACCAACTGCGGGCCAACAAGCGCCACATCGAGGAGGCGCTCGGGCACCTGGATCAGATCCGCCCTGTTTCCGTGCCGACTTTCCGTCCTGTCGCCGAGGAGGATTGGGCGGAGGTGTGGAAGGAACGGTTGAGCGTCCTGCCCATAGGCCAGCACATTGTCATCCGACCCTCGTGGCGAGATTATATGCCCATGGCTGAAGATGTTGTTATCCAATTGGACCCTGGAATGGCTTTCGGCACCGGTCTGCATCCCACGACGCAGATGTGCCTGATGGCGTTGGAGGGGTTAATGCGCCCGGAGGCGGAAGTGCTCGACCTGGGCACAGGTTCCGGCATCCTGGCGATTGCGGCAGCCAAGTTAGGCGCCAGGCGCGTGCTGGCGGTGGACAGCGACCCCATAGCGGTTAGAACAGCGCGGGAGAACGTGATAACCAATAAGGTGCAGGAAGTCGTAAGCGTAATATGCGGATCCCTGGCGGAAACGTCGGAGAGTTACGATCTGGTGATGGTTAACATCCTGGCAAAGGTCATTGTGGAGATGATGCAGGGGGGGCTCGCAACGCGGATACGTCCTGGGGGGGTACTGATCGCCACAGGTATCATTGCTGATCAGGAGCCAGAAGTCGTTGTGGCGCTGGAGCAGAAAGGGCTCACGCTAGTGGAATGGCAGCGGATAGAGGATTGGGTGTGCCTGGTGGCAAAACAGGACTACTTCTCTGACTGAATGGAGCGTTTGTATCGGTAAACAATTCGACCGCGTGTCAGGTCGTAAGGGGAGAGTTCCACTCGCACGCGGTCGCCCAGCAGGATACGGATGTAGTACTTGCGCATCTTGCCAGAAAGGTAAGCCAATATCTCGTGGCCATTGTCGAGCCGCACGCGGAACTGAGTGCTTGGCAACGCTTCAATGACGGTACCCTCTATATCTATCTTGTCCTCTTTTTTTTTGTCCATTCCGCTTACCTCTTCGCATTGGCTGCGACGTTAGAGATCACCTGGCAGGTTAATAGACAGCCTCTGGCGCTGGCGCTGCGGTCTCTTCCTCGGCCGCTTCGCTGATTGCCGCCTCTGGCGCTGGCGCTGCGGTCTCTTCCTCGGCCGCTTCGCTGATTGCCGCCTCTGGCGCTGGCGCTGCGGTCTCTTCCTCGGCCGCTTCGCTGATCGCTGTCT
>CAYPOY010000073.1:8431-18881 GCA_964412395.1 uncultured Anaerolineales bacterium
GCTGTCTCTGGCGCTGGCGCTGCGGTCTCTTCCTCGGCCGCTTCGCTGATCGCTGTCTCTGGCGCTGGCGCTGCGGTCTCTTCCTCGGCCGCTTCGCTGATCGCTGTCTCTGGCGCTGGCGCTGCGGTCTCTTCCTCGGCCGCTTCGCTGATCGCTGCCTCTGCCTCTGGCAGCACTGCTGTTTCTTCCCCAGTGGCTTCCTCGGCGGCTGCCCTCTGGGACTCGCGGGCTGCCTGCTGTTCTACCATCCAACGTTCCCACTCGCTCTTCCGCACCTGCTTGGCACTCAGGCCGAGTCGTCTTCTCTGACTGTCTATGCGGATAATTTTTGCCAACAGTGTCTCGCCGGGATGGATGATGTCCGAAGGGGGAAGTTCTGGCGTACCGATCATCTCGCTGACGTGGAGCAACCCCTCAATCCCGAGGTCTAATTCGATGAAAGCGCCAAAGTCCAGCACGCGGGTGACTCGTCCCTCGACCAACTGCCCTACCCGATAGTGGTCGTCTACCATAGTCCAGGGATCAGGCTGAAGTTTTTTGATGCTGAGCGCGATCCGTTTCCGTTGCCGGTTTACGTCCAGCACGTAAACGTCCACCTCGTCGCCGACCTTGAGCACCTGGTGGGGGTTGTCTACCCGGCCCCAACTTAATTCCGAAACGTGGATCAGGCCATCAGCCCCGCCCAGGTCCACGAAAGCGCCGAAATTGGTGATGCTGGTGACCTTACCATGTCGTGTCTCCCCCTCAGTCAATTCTTCTATAACCCGCTCGCGCTGCAGTTCCTGCCAGGCACGGAGAGCTTGCCGTTGGGAAAAAATCAGGCGGCGGCGATGGCGGTCCACTTCAATGATCTTGAGCCCTATCCTCCGCCCGATCATAGCTTCCAAGCGCTGGCGGCGTTGCTCTTCTCGCAGACGCTTGGGCAGCCCCACGATTTGCGAGGCAGGGACAAAGCCACGAATCTTACCAAACTGAACTATGACACCACCGCGGTTGTAACCGGCGACCTCCCCCTCGTAGAGTTCGTCGTTTCCCATCATTTGCTCAGCCTTGGTCCAGTCCTTGTACAAGCGGGCTTGGTGGATGGACAAGATGGGATGCCCTTCCCTATTCTCGGGGCGAAGCACGAGCGCTGAGACAGCGGTGCCCACACAGATTTTGGAGCGGGTTTCCTCGTCCAGACGTGTCAGGTCTTCGGCGGGGACGAACCCCTCTCGCTTAGAACCGATGTCCACGATCAAACCGTGATCGTTGGCTTCTACGACGATGCCGGTGCGAAGGTCCCCACGGTGGGGTGCCTGATAGTCGTACCCATTTGTCAGGTACTCGTCCATGTCTTGGTCAGCCGGACCCTGGTCGGTTGGACTCTGGTCGGGCAGAACCTGGTCGGTTGGATTTTGGTCGGTTGAAGTTTCTATGTTCATCAATTCAGATTACTCCCTGTGCGATACCGCACCCCCAGCAAAAAACCCGGCACTGCCTCGCTGAATGGACATGCGGGAAATACCGGGTCCGGGAATCACGCCTGACGTTGGACGGATATTTAATCGGATCGTTTTACCTCTGCCTACCTCATAAAAAGGCCAACATGTCAGAGACGATTCGGCGTCACGGTCCGCACCAAGAGGGGCAGCATCTCAAATGTTTGCATATTCTATCATGTCGTGGGGGAATGTCAAATCACTTCAAGCGCGTGGGCGCATTTCAGTTCTGGGGCAGACAGACCCTCCTGCAGGTTGCCAATGCCATTTTCCGCTCCATCTGTAACTGGCACGCCTGACACTGCTGGCGAATGGGAGTAGGAATGGCAATGCGTAAGAACACAGGGGCGGGCCACTCCGCCTCGGTGTTTGTTTCAGACAGCGCCGAAGGCACGCCTGCGGCGCAAGACTTTGACTTTCGCGCAAGGTCAAGTATACTGTAAGGGGTCTGAACAGTGCAATAAGAAACGCTTCGCGTCTCTAGCCAGTCCGAGGCGATGATCAGGACGGTGGGAGCGACATGGCGAGGATATGATAACACAAGGCCCGCCCGCCGTCGAACCGGGAGTGGGGCCTTTCGCGTGGGGAGCGGCACAATGAGCGATTCCTCACCGATGGGGGAGAACCGTGCAATTACAGTGTGAAAGATGCCGACGTCCGTTGGGACCGGAGATGCTCACCTGCGACTATCGCGTCGTGGGCGCGTGCCCCTACACAGTTGAGCGATCCATAGGCTGGGAGAGCAAGGAGGCTTGGTGCTTTTCGGCACTCGAATCACCGTCCGGAATCCGGCGACGGGGCAACAGTGGCAACAAAGACGCTTTTCGAGGAATTCCAGACTGTGCGACCCGAGATCGCCCCAACCATGCGGCAGGCGATAGAGAAAGCGATCATTGACATCATCCCGACGGGGGATTGATACGGGTACGTTCCGCAACTGCGCCTCGACCTCGAGATGGTCGTTGTTTTCATCTCATCCCACGATGATTTCCCCCCCGTCCACCGGTATGACAGCTCCACTGATCCAGGTGACGGCCGGGTCGGCCAGGGCCACCAGCGCTTTCGCTACGTCCTGGGTCGTCGTCATGCGACCGCCGGGGTTGCGCTTGAGCGCCTCGGCGACGTAAGTTTCGTGACCTGGGATGACGCGCAACGCAGGTGTGTCAGTCACGCCAGGCCGCAGGCAGTTGACGGCTATGCCCCGGGGACCCAGCTCTAGCGCCAGTTGCCGCATGTGGCTCTCCAGTGCCGCTTTGGCCGCCGAGACTGCTCCGTACATTGGTGCCGCCCGGATCGCGCCAGCGCTGGAGAGCGCGTATACCCGGCTGCCACGCACCAGGAGATTCCGCCGTACCAGGTCTTGCCCCCAGTATACCAGGCTGTGGGCCATTACCCGCAGCGTCATGTCCATCTGCGCCTCGCTGGTCACTTCCTCGGGGTCGTCGCCGATGAAGGGCAACAGCGTGCCGAAGGCCAGCGAGTGCAGCATGAAGTGAATACTGTCGGCTGGGTCGTCCGCAAGCGATTTCTCGATCTGGTCGAGTACGCGCACCCGCTTGCGGGCGTCGGCGGCGTTGGTGTTGAAAAAGACTGCCTTGCGGTTCAGTGCCTCGATGTCGGCCACGACCTGCCTGGCGCGAGGTAGCGTCGCCCTCAGGTCAAAGTGCACACCGAAGATATTCATTCCGGCGCTGGCCAGCGCCCGTGCCGTCGCCGCGCCGAACCCACTCGACGCTCCCAGGATAAGCGCCCATCGGCCTTCAAGTTCACTTTTACTCATTATCGCCTCCTATCTTGCGGTTTTGCCGCGCTATGTATGATAACACCCAACGGCCACACCCGATGCGCCCTCGGCCGAAGGTGGCTTGCCTTGCGCCAATGACCAAATCCCGGTAGAATGCGAGCCTATGGAACCAATCGCTACCTATGTCACGATTCGCAAACTCGACCACGCCGGCCGCCAGGTAACTACTTATCCGGGCCGGGTACTTCGGCGCGAAGGTCACGCTGTCATGCTGCGCACCGGGTGGGACCGGGCCCCGTTGGATCTGGGCTTTGTCGTCCTCGAACCTGGTGACTGCTGGACAGAGTACTTCTACACCGACAGATGGTACAACATCTTTGAGATTTGCGCCAGCGACGGACGCTTGAAAGGCTGGTACTGCAACGTCACCCGCCCTGCCTGCATCAGCGCCAACGAGGTGGCTGCCGAAGACCTGGCGCTCGACCTGTGGGTTGCGCCCGATGGGGAATGCCGTGTGCTTGATGAGGATGAATTCGCTGCGTTACCGCTGGCCCCTGCAGAGCGCGAGGCTGCACAGCAGGCCCTGGCCGAGCTACAGGCAATGGTGGTACAAAAGGCGGCCCCCTTCGACAGGAGACAAGACGATGGATAGTGCGACCAAATTGCAGCGATGGGAACCCTGGGTGCTGGTCGTGCTCCTGCTGGTGGGGGCGGCCCTGCGCCTGGTTGCCCTGGGCGACGTACCCCCAGGCCCGGGCTACGACGAACTACAGAACGCGCACTTGAGCGGGCGCGTCCTGGCGGGCGAGTGGGCCATCTACTTCCCGGAGAACTTTGGGCAGGAGTCGCTCTACCCCGCGCTGGCGGCGTTGGCGGTGCGGGTGTTGGGCTGGAGCGTGTCCGTGCTGCGGCTGCCTGGTGCACTGGGAGGTGTCCTCTCGGTGCTGGCGCTTTACCTGGCTGGCCGACGACTGGCGGGCCGGTGTGCCGCGCTGCTGGCTGCCGCCTTCCAGGCGGTTTCCTTCTGGCCGTTGATCGAAACCCGCATGGCACTGGAGATGACGCTGCTGCCCCCGCTGGCCGGGTTGGCGATGCTGTTCCTGGCGCGCGGGTTGGGCGGACAGGCAGGCCACCGCTGGCACACGCTGTTCGACTTCGCGCTGGCTGGGCTCTTCCTTGGTGGCCACGTCTACGCCTACACCGCTGGCAGGGTGATGCCTCTGCTGCCGCCCGTGCTGCTGGTCTACCTGTTTTTTCTCGACCGCCGCACCCTGCGCTGTCACTGGTCTGGGTTGCTGTTGCTTTGCATTGTGACGTTGCTGGCCGTCGTGCCGCTGGCACTCTTCTTGCACGCCTATCCCGAGGCCGAGCAGCGCCTCGATCAACTCAGTGGTCCGCTGACCGCGCTGTGCCAGGGCGACTTCCGCCCCATGTTGGAGATTACTGCTGGCACGCTGGGCATGTTCATCCTGCGGGGCGAGCCTCAGTGGTTGTACAACATCGCTGACCGCCCTGTCTTCGATCCGATCACGTCGGTCTTTTTCTACATCGGGCTGGTGCTCTGCATTGCCCACCTGCGCGACTGGCGCCGTGGCGTGACGTTGCTCTGGCTGCTGGTGGGACTGGGGCCAGCCATGGTCAGTCTCCCCCCTGGTTCCTTCAACCACACCCTCGCGGCCCAGCCAGCCGTCTACCTGGTACTGGCGCTGGGGGTGGACGCGGCGTGGAAGTGGCTGGCGCGGCGGCGTGCCTGGGCTGGCCCGCTGATGGTCGCGCTGTTGCTGACTTTCAACGGTGTCCTCTCTTGCTGGGCCTACTTCGTGACCTGGGCCAACGCTCCCGAGGTGCGAGAACTATACCAGGGCGGCGTCACCGTCGTCGCCCACGAGCTGGACGCGCGCGATCCGCCTGGCCCGGTGGCCATCGGCGCTCCCTACGTTGACTGCTGGAATCCCTGGAACGCCGTCGGCTTCGACCTGGCGCTGCGGCGGGATGACTTGAGCGTGCGTTGGTTCAACCCAGGCGGGGGCTGGGTCTGGCCGGCGGGTACAGGCCCCGTCACATTTTATTTCCCCGCTGACCCGCTGGGTCCCCAGACCTTTAACCCCGCGCTGCAAGGGCTCTTCGTGGCCGACGCCACCTTGTTGCCCACGGCTGACGATAACTTCGTCGCCTTCCGCGTCGTTCACCCTGCGGCGCTGGAGGAGCGGCTGGATGCGCTGGCAGACACACCCGTGGCCTGGCCTCCGGACCTGGCGCACCTCCCGTCGCCAACGCTGCCTCTTGTCTTTGGTGGCCGCTTCGCTCTGTTGGGAGCCGAACTGCAGGGGGACACCGTACCGCCCGGCGGCGAGTTGCGGCTGGTCACCTACTGGGAAGTGCTGACCGCCGACCCCACGCCCGTGGTCGCCTTCGTGCACCTCACCTCCGACGGGCAGGACATCTGGGGCCAGCACGACTGGTTGGATGTGCGGACGGTTGGGCTTCAGCCTGGTGATCGCTTCGCACAGGTGCACCTGGTGCCGGTCAAGCCCGGAACGCCCCCCGGCCTCTACCACGTCCAACTGGGCCTCTATGGCCCCGACACGCTGCTGCGATTGCCTATCGCGATGGGCGCGGACGACACGGCGGATCGGGTGTGGGTGAGGGAGGTACTGGTAGTGGAGTAGCCGGCCCTGGAAAACCCTTCCAGCGCCGTCTCTTCAGGGCGGCGTGGCCCACAACGCGCTTGACCTCTGGCCTGTCCTGATGTAAAATCCCGTCCTGGAGGAGCAAATGGTCATCGCAGTGATTGACGGCGTGGGCGGGGGCATCGGGGCGCAGATTGTGACCCAACTGCGGCAGGAATTGCCGCTGGAAGTGGAGATTCTGGCACTGGGCACCAATGCCATCGCTACCGACAAGATGATGCGTGCCCGCGCCAACCGGGGCGCTACCGGCGAGAACGCTATCCGCGTCTCCATCAATCAGGCTGATTTCATCCTGGCCCCCATCGGCGTGGTCATTCCCAACTCACTGCTGGGCGAGGTTACGCCGGTCATCGCCACGGCTGTGGCCGGGGCGCGAGGGCGGAAACTCCTCGTGCCCATCAACCAGCCTCACTTCGAGATCGTGGGTATTGAGTGGAAGGCGCTCACCAAGCAGATCAGCGCTGCCATCGAAGTCATCCGGCATGCGCTTGAGGCTGAGGAAGTTTGACATCTCTGGGAGGTCATGGTATAGTCATCGTTACCGACATGAAGTCGGTTCCAGACAGCGCATCGTGAAGATCGCCACCTGCTGGCCTGAAGGCCTGCGACGTGGTGATTTTTTGTTTTGGGTGGGGCTAAAATCCATTGCGCTTTTGGGTGCTGAAGCGCCTGCTACGAACCTATTTGTTTTTCGGAGGTGCAAGATGTGTGAAGCTAAGGTCTATCTCAGCGAGGGTGGTGAAGAGCAGAAGATTATGGAGGACGTGGTGCTGGTGCAGCCTGAAAATGATGCCTACCTGCTGGTCAATATCCTGGGCGAGCAGAAACTGGTGCAGGGGCGCATCGAGAAGATAGACTTCCTGAAGCACACCATCCACTTGAGCCGACCGCGGGAGCAATCTGCCGTCGAGAGCTAGTTTCTTCACGTCAACATACGAGAATGTGGAGGGTCATGAAGGCCGCTTTCGGCTTGAAGGCGGGTGGTCTTCGTGGCCCTTTCTCGTTTTACGAATGCAGGAATCATCTGACGAACTGACCTTGTACAACCTGACGCGCCAACGGCTACGGGAGGCCCTGACTGGTCAATTGCCAGGTGACGTTGATCTGGAAAGCACACTCACTGCCAGTGTCCAATCTGAAAATGCAGGAGGAAGTCAAGAATGTGTGAAGAATGTGGTCGTGGACTTGATATGGCCCTCGTCTGCCCCGAGTGCGGCGGAAGGATGGTGCTCATCAATGGCCAGGCAACCTGTCTGTCCTGCGGCGCATCCCCTTCACCGGATGCAGACCCGCCAGAGCAGGAAGAGCATCATCATCATCATCATCATCATCACCATACCGGGCACGCGCACGAGGGGGCAAAGGCCGAGCCCGATGACCTGACCAAACTGCGCATCCTGCTCCCGCATTGGATCGAGCACAACGAGGAGCACGCGGCCGGTTTCCAGCGCTGGGTGGCGAAGGCGCGAGCACTGGGACAGGAAGAGACAGCGCAGCGGATAGAGGAGGCGGTGGAGCGGATGGCGGCCTGTAACCAGGTGCTGAGGGCCGCACTGGAGGCGCTGGAGGGATGAATTGAACCACCGCTTCGACTGCGCTCAGCACAGGCGGCAGTTCTTCGACCAAGCGGCGGCCAACTGGGATGCGTTGGAGGCGGAAGAGACCCACATCCGGCTGCGCGAGATCGTGGCCGGGCTGGACATCGCGCCGGGGGCGGTGGTGTTGGATGTTGGATGTGGCACCGGCGTGCTCCTGCCGCTGCTGCGTGAGAATGTGGACGGGCACGGCCACGTCGTAGCCCTCGACCTGTCCGGGGAGATGCTCAAGCGAGCGTTGAGCAAGGGGCAGCCAGCCGTCTACGTGCAGGGGGATGCCGAGAGCCTGCCTCTGCCGGAGGGGGTTTTCGACTGGGTCGTCTGCAACGCCGTCTTCCCCCACTTCGTAGACAAATCCCGCGCCCTGGACGAGTTGCGACGGGTGCTGCGGGCCGGCGGTCACCTGGTCATCTGCCACACCGCCAGCCGCCAGGCGATCAACGAGTTTCACCGTTCTGTCGGCGGCGTCGTGGCCCACGACACCATCCCCGGCAAAGGAGAGATGCTGCGCCTGCTGCAGGAGGCCGGGCTGATGGAGGCCCAGGTACGGGACGAGCCCGATCGCTATCTGGTGCTGGCCTGTTGCAGATGAGGCACGTTGCCAAGCTGCTGTTTGCCAGCCGGAGGCGGGTGAGGTACAATACATCCCGTTAATCTGGATAGGAGGTTGCGATGGGTCATACGTTTGCTGAGAAGATTCTGGCTCAAAAGGCTGACCTGGCCAAAGTCGTGCCTGGCCAAATCGTCGAGGTCACGCCGGACGTGGCGCTCAGCCACGACAACACCGCCCCCATCTCGGGGATTTTCCGCAAGATCGGAGTGGCGCGCGTGGCCCGGCCCGACATCCACGTGGTGGTGCTTGACCACGCCTGCCCGGCCCCCACGACGAAGCACGCGCAGAACCACAAAGTCATCCGCCAGTTCGTGGCAGAGCAGGGAATCGCGCACTTCTACGACGTGGGGCGCGGGGTCTGCCACCAGGTTCTCGCTGAAGAGGGGTTCGCGCTGCCCGGGGCGCTCATCGTCGGCTCCGATTCGCACACGCCCACAGCCGGCGCGTTCGGAGCCTTCGCCGTGGGCATCGGGCGCAGCGAAATGGCGGCGATTATGGCGACGGCCCGCATCTGGCTGCGTGTGCCGGAAAGCCTCAAGATCATCGTCCACGGGCATCTGCGCGAGGGGATCACCTCCAAAGACCTGGCGCTGCACGTCATCGGCGACCTGGGGGCCGACGGCGGGCTCTACCAGTCGGTCGAGTGGCACGGAGAGGGAGTGGAAGCGCTCAATATGGAAGCTCGTATGGTCATTCCCAACCTGATGGCGGAGATGGGGGCCAAGAACGGCTACATCCCGCCCGACGAAGTGACTTTCGCCTGGCTGGCGGAACGGGCGCGGTGGCCCTACGATCCGGTCTACCCCGACGCCGACGCGGAGTATGCCTGCGTGGTCGAGTACGACGCGGAGACGATTGAGCCGGTGGTCGCCAGGCCGCACACGGTGGACAACGTCGCGCTGGTGCGGGAGGTGGCGGGGACGCACATTGACCAGGCGTTCCTGGGCACCTGCACCAACGGGCGGTTCTCCGACCTGGCAATGGCGGCGGAGGTGCTGAAGGAACGCAGGGTCGCGCCGGGCGTGCGGTTGATCGTCATCCCGGCCTCGTCGGAGGTGTACCTGGCGGCGCTCGACGCGGGTATCTTGCGTACCTTCGTCGAGGCGGGCGCGGTGATCGAGAGCCCCGGCTGCGGTCCGTGCATGGGCAACCACATGGGCGTTCCTGCCGAGGGAGAGGTCACGATCAGCACCGCTAACCGCAACTTCCGGGGGCGGATGGGCACCAAGGAGAGCGAGGTCTACCTCGCCAGCCCGCTGGTGGTGGCGGCGAGCGCCATCGCTGGCGAGATCGCGCATCCGAAGGACCTATGAATCACGCAGCACGTTTCACGGATCGCGTGAAGCGTGAAACGTCAAACGCGAAGTCATTGTGAGGTATCAGGTATGGTGATCAAAGGACGTGTGTGGAAATACGGCGACGACGTCAACACCGACGTCATCTTCCCTGGTAAGTACACCTACACCATCAGCGACCCGGCGGAGATGGGAGAGCACGCGCTGGAGGACCTGGACCCGGAGTTCCGCTTCCGGGTGCAACCAGGCGACGTGATCGTAGCGGGCAAGAACTTGGGCTGCGGCAGTTCCCGCGAGCAGGCGGTGACCTGCCTGGTGGCGAAAGGAGTTGGGGCGATCATCGCCAGATCATTCGCCCGCATCTACTATCGCAACTGCATCAACAATGCCCTCCCGGCCATCACCTGCCCGGAGGCGGTGGACGCGCTGGAGAGCGGCGAAGAGGTCGAGGTGGACCTGGAGGTGGGGGAGATTCGCAGCGTTGGGGGCACCTTCACCTTCCCACCGCTGCCGGAGGCGGTGATGGGCATCTTTGATGCCGGAGGGTTGATTCCTTATACGCGGAGGAGGCTTGGAATGGGGGAATGAATGAGTAGGTGAGGGGTGGGTAGATGAGGCGGGGGAATTGGCTACTGCGCGGATTGATCGTGCTGGCCTTGGCGGCTGCTGTAGCGCTGGGGGTGCTGATGTGGTCTCCATTGGAGACCTCGCGCCTAACCCCCGCTTCCACGCTCGCTCCCACTCCCGTACTCACACCTACTTCCATCCCCACCCCCACCCCCACCCCCATTCCCCCATCTACGCTCACTCCTACCCCAACACCTACCCCCACGCCGGCCTGCACCGAGACCGCAGGCCGGGTTGAGCAGCACACCTACTTTAGCCAGACGACCGGGGATGAGCAGCCCTACCGCATCTACCTGCCGCCCTGCTACGACCAGACCGACCGGCGCTACCCGGTGCTCTACCTGCTCCACGGCTGGCCCTACGACGAGGCTCACTGGGACAGCCTGGGGGCCGACGAGGCCGCCG
>CAYPOY010000074.1:0-18401 GCA_964412395.1 uncultured Anaerolineales bacterium
ACGGCGATGTCCACGTGGGCCTCCCCCATCCCCTCCAGGATCGTCTGCCGTGTGCTGGACTCCTGGTGCCAGAGCAGTGTGGGATCCTCCTCGCAGATGCGGGTCAGCGTGGGACCCAGTTTGGCCTGGTCGGCCTTGCTCGTGGGGTTAGCGGCCACGGCGAAGAGGGGTGATGGGAAGACTGGACCAGTCAGGCTCACAGTGTGACCCTTGTCACACAGTGTATCGCCGGTGAGCGTGTAGGTCAATTTGGCCACTGCGCCGATGTCGCCGGTGCGCAGGTGCGGTACAGGGATTTGCTCCTTGCCGCGCATCACGTAGAGCTGACCCAGCCGCTCCTCTTCCTCGGCCCGGCCATTATAGACGCGGCTGTCCGATTCTACCATCCCTCCGTAGACGCGGAAGTAGGTCAGTCTACCCACGTAGGGATCGGCCGTCGTCTTGAAGACCAACGCTGCCAGCGGAGCCAGTTCGTTGGGCTCAATCTGCTCCTCGCCTGCGGCCGTGAGTGCCGTGACCGGCCCCCGGTCAACCGGGGAGGGGGCATAGGCGACCAGCGCATCCAGAAGCGCCCGCAGGCCCTGGTTCGCCGTCGCCGCCGTCACCAGGACCGGGATGGCTGTGCCGTTGAGGATCGCGGCGCGCAACCCCCGCTGGATCTCCTCCTCGGTCAGTTCTTCCTCTTCCAGATATTTCATAATAAGTTCATCGTCTGCCTCGGCAGCGGCTTCGATCAATGGAACGCGAGCCTCCTCTGCCTGGCTGGCCATGTCGGCCGGGATCTCCGTACCCTTCCCCTCAGGCCCCATCAGCGCCTGCATACTCACCAGGTCCACCACGCCCGCGAGGTTCCCATCCCCTGGCCCCTCCGCGCCGATGGGGAGCTGGACGGGGACAAAGTTCTGCCCAAAGGCCTCCCGCAGCACCTCCAGCGTGCGGTCCAGGTTGGCGTTCTCCCGGTTCATTTTGTTGACGACTACTATCCGGGGCAGTTTCTGCTCCTCAGCGAAGCCCCAGACCAGCTCCGTTCCGACCTCGACGCCGGACACAGCGTCCACCAGAATCAGCGCCAGGTCGGCCACCCGGATCGCACTCTTGGCCTCGCCGACGAAGTCGGTGTAGCCAGGCGTATCCAGCACGTTGATCTTGCAGTCCTCCCACTCGACGGGGACGAGCGCCAGACTGAGCGAGATGTGGCGGCGAATCTCCTCCTCATCGAAGTCGGCGACGGTGGTGCCGTTTTCGACCTCTCCCATACGGTTGATCGCGCCACTGGTGAAGAGCATCGCTTCCGCCAGCGAGGTTTTGCCCACGCTCCCGTGTCCGAGCAAGACGATGTTACGCAGTTGCTTGGTGTGATATTCCTTCATCGTAATTGTAACCTCACGTTTTGATATGTATGACGGCCGTCGCTCCCCTGAGTGGCTCAAACCTCAGGTTGTACGACCGAGCTTGTCACGCCGGATAGCCCGAGCGATCAGACTGTGGACCTCTGTGGCTGTTTGGAGGGCTCTCGTAGCTTCGCCCAGAGACGGTTCGAATTCCTCGCCGTAGCGCACCTCGACGGCGAAAGGCGTCAACAGGATAATTCGCTGTTCTAACGCCCCAACTTCCGGGGCGAGCGACCTGACCAACCCGAGAAGTTCCGCCAGGTCGTGTCGCCATGGATACTCCACATCGTGTAGGGCTAGCAGTGCTTTCAGGCTCTTCTCCGCCGCCTGTTGAGCATGGAAGCAGACCATGTCCAGTGCCTGACCGGTAGAGAGCGTGGCCCTGGCGGCCACTAGATCGTGCTCCGCCTTGCTCAGCAGCCCGAGGGCGTGCTCACGTGGGCCTTTCATAGAGCACCTTTCCCTCACGCAAGGCCGTATTAACGAAGTGCGATTTCACCTCACGCCACTCACTGACCTCTTCTGGCGTCCACCACACGATGTCCTTGGGCACACCCAATCCCGCCAGAAGCCGGTACAAAGGAGGAGTCCGTTGCCAGCGAGGCAGGGACGAGGGTGCGATGATCAACAGATCGAAGTCGCTATCCGGTCGAGCTTCCCGGCGCGCCTGGCTGCCGAACAGGATTATCTTATCCGGGCGAATTACATTCCGAATTCTCGTCACCATCTCGGTGATAATCTCAGATGTGGTCATAGTCGGGACCCCCACTCCCCCGATGTGAGGGAGGGAATGAAAGACTCACTAATTCGTGTAGTATCCATTGGTATTCTAAATGAGAACGGCGCAACTGTCAATCCCCGGCTCCCCTCACCGTATCTCCGCTGCCAGCAGCACTCCGGTGCACCCCACCAGCGCAACGAGCAGCCACAGGTGGGCCCGGCGCAGCGGCAACGGTGCGGGTTGGCCCCCGCTTGGATCAAAGGCGCGCACTGCCGCCGCGTCGACCACCTCGTCCCCGTAGCGCAGTGTGTTGGCGACGGTCGTGATCAGGAACAGCCGCAGCGCTGTCCAGGGCCGCCGCATCCCGCCCCGCAGCCTGATCGTCTGCAGCGTCACCGTCGCCATCTCCCGCAGCGTCCCAAGGAGGTTCATCGCCAGGGCCACGGCGAACCCCAGTCCCCGCAGCCCCAACCGGTCAAACACCGCCACGGCGTTCGAGAGCGAGAGGGAAGCTACGCCCAGCCCCACTGCCAGCGTCAGCGCGAAGGCCCGTCCCGCCATCTCCAGGCCGGCCGTGAATCCCGCCCGCGAGATGCGCAGCGGCCCCAGCGCTACGTCGGGCTCGCCGATCAAGAACGGCCCCAATGCCACGGCGCTCAGGACGAACGCCCAGAACCGGGGGGGCAGGGACTCACCCCCCCCTGCCCCCCCCCCAATGGGGGGGATGAGGGCGGGGCAGGGTTGCGCTGTCCCAGCCGGTGCGCTACCGCGCCGCCCAACTTCCACGCGCCCCATCCACCGATCGCTCCCACGGCCAGACGTACCAGCAGCAAAATGGCCAGAATCAGCAGAGCCGCCGACGTGTCCAGTCCCAGTATCTGGCTGCCGTCCCGCACCATTTTGGCGTACACCTCGACGATGCCCTTGCCGTATAGCAACCGCATCATGATGAATTGTGGGGGAGGTTCCAGCCCAGGGCCAGCGCCCCGCCCGCGACAAAAGCCCATCGGCGCGGCGTGCGGGCGAGCCAGAGGGCCGCCTCCATCAGCGCGCCCTCCGCAATGATGGCTACAAACGGCCCCAGCCGGGCCCTGCCCGGACTGAGCAACTTCAGGAGCGCCGTCACAACGCCGATCAGCAGCACCGAACCCTGGTTGGGCACAAAGTGACGGCCGGTCAGGGCCACCGCCACGCCAATCCCCCCATCACCACGCCGGTCAGAAAGGTGTTTGCCTGGGATGGGAAGATGACGTGCAGATAACTCCCCAGGGTCACTTCGACCACGGCCCACAACGCGCCGAACAGCCCGATCGTGACCCAACTGCGTACAGTGTAGGATGACATTATTCACTCCTCTCACATCTTGCCACTCGCCCATCTGCCACTTGCCACACCCACCTGGATCAGGTGTCCCCAATCCTGCCCGACCGTCGGCTCATCCAGGATCAGGAGCGCGGGATGCAGGCTCAGCGTGGCGGCCAGCGCGGTGCGCTGCTGCTGCCCTACGCTGAGCGCCTGGGTCAACCGGTGGCGCAATGGTAGCAAGTCGGTCTGAGCCAACACCGCCTCCACCTCTGCTTCTGTTTCCCTTTCCATCTCCCTGGCCCGCTTCACCTCCAGGTTGCGTGGACCGAAATAGACCTCTTCCTCCACCGTGTCGCACACCAACTGGTGGAGCGGGTTCTGCTGCAAGAGCCCCACTGGCTGCGCGGGGCTCTCCCCCCGGAGGAAGCTCGCATCCCCTGGCTCGTCCAGGTCTTCTTCGCCGGCCAACTGGCCGATGAGGAGATCCTGACCCTTTTCGAGCGGCAGGCCGAGCAGTTGCGGGCGAGACTGGAGCGCTACGACCGGGTTCCCCAGGAGAGCGCCGTCTACGTCGAAACGATCGGTTCCCCGCGCGAGGTCTTTTTCTGGATGTTGACCCTGGATTACGGGGTCACGGTGAACAGGGCGATGCTGGGATGGATAAAGGGAGTCATCGAACGCCTCCGGTGCGGGGAGCAACCGCCCCGCCAGGGCTTCGTAAAAATATAATTTAGGGAGGAAATACAGTGAAGATTCTGGCTTTTAACGGCAGTCCGCGCGGTAAGCGCAGCAACACCGACCGCATCCTGCAGCCCTTCCTGGAAGGGACGCGCGAGGCCGGGGCGGAGACGGAAGTAGTGTACCTCAAGGACAAGGAGATCCACCACTGCATCGGCTGTTTCACCTGCTGGACCAGGACGCCTGGCGTTTGCGTTCACAAGGACGACATGCCCGAACTGCTGGAAAAGATGCGACGAGCGGACGTCGTGGTCTACGCCACGCCGCTCTACGTCTTTACCGTCTCTGGGCTGATGAAGGATTTTATGGATCGCCACATCCCTCTGCTCGATCCGCACATTATCAAGCGGGGCGACCAGTACATCCATCCGTCACGCTACGAGGAGCGCCGCAGCAAAGTGGTGCTCACCTCCAACTGCGGTTTCCCAGAGCGGCACCACTTTTCGGGGCTGGAGGAGACCTTCCGCTGCTTCACTTCCGACCCCGATTCGGAACTGGTCGCCACCATTCTGTGCGCTGCTGGGGAGTTGCTGAAGCAGCCGGCATTGCAGGAGAGTTTCCAGTGGTACACCGAGGCCGCGCGCCGCGCCGGGCAGGAGGTGGTCGAACAGGGCCACATCACGTCGGAGACACAGGAGGTGCTGGACCGGCCGCTGGTCGATCCGGCGGTCTACTCCCGGATGGCAAATGCTCACTGGGACAGCTTTGCCCTCACCCCCACCCCCCTGCGCCCCCCTCCCCCTCTCCCAGAATTGGGAGAGGGGGAAGGGGGATGGGGGGGAAGGGGTGAGGGTCTGCCGCTGCCGCCGCCCACTTCCCGTGACACGGTACACGACCTGATCGCCGGCATGGCGATGGTATTCAACCCCGAGGCGAGTGTACCTTTCACGAAGGCCCCGCCGCCTCCCCTTCCCTCACCATCTCCACCCCCTCCGATGTGTGGCTGAAAATCAGCCGGGGCGAACTTGCCGGGCAGGAAGCGTTGATGCAGGGCCTGTACAACGCCACGGGCGACATCAGCCTGTTGCTCAAGATGGGCAGTCTGTTCAAGCCGACCACAGAGGTCTCCTACGAGGCGCCTGCCGGTCAACGCCCCGCCGGGCCGATTCCACTGCCGGGCATGGCCTGGATGCCGGTCACCTTTCTGCCGTGGATGATTCACTGGATCACCTTTGACATCCCCGGCGTGAGCCGCTGGATCAGCGTCGGGTTGCCGCTGCTCCTATCGGCGCTGATCGTCGGCTACTGGTTGGCCTTTGGTAGGGGCAACCACACTCTCTTTCCTCGTTATGCTGGCGAACGTGGCCCTGGCGGCCTTGCTACTGCGGGGGAGAAACCGGGTTTTTTCGGAAAAAACCCGGTTTCTGGGCCAGCATCGTCGCGCTGCTTGCCGTTGTTCTCGTCGTCGGGTGGGGCGCGGTATCTCTGCCCTCACCCTCGGCCGATACCTTTACCATCGCCGCCAACACCGACCTTATGGCCGTATCACAGTCGAGGGCAGCATCAACGAACGCAGCGTCATCACCGGCGAGGTCTTTACCGTGCCCGGCCAGACGCTCTACACCCGCTGGGGCGACTGGTTCGGTTGGTTGATGGTGGTGGGGCTGGCTGCGCTCGTCATAGGAGCGACGATTAAACGTGTAGGCAGCTTATGAGCAGGCAGGACGCAAACTGGCGACCGAGGGGCGCGTCCGGCGCTCGACCGAACGGCGGGCCAATCGAGAGATCGTTCCGGTACCGCTGTTCGGCATCTTGAAATGCTTGAAACCGTTCAAGAGAATGATGATAGAGCGCGCCCGGGAGATGGCGTGACGTTGCCCAGGGCAAGACCGGCCTGACCCAGGCCAAAATCGGGGATTTGACAATCCCCTCAGAGCAATTCTAGAACACGCCGGGGTACTTGAGGCCGGTGCCTGTGTTGAATAGAACAATGTGTTCGTCGGGGGATACCCACCCTTGTGCCAGTAACGTCTCCAACGCGGCCAGGGTGGCCCCACCTTCGGGGCAGGCGAAGATGCCCTCGAGATGGCCAATGCGCATCTGTGCCTCTACCAGCGCATCATCGGAGACAGCGACGGCGGTGCCGTTGCTCTCGCGCAAGGCCCGTAGCATCAGGAAGTCGCCGACGGCCGCCGGCACCCGCAGTCCGGCTGCCACCGTCTGGGCTCCTTCCCAGGGCGTGGCGAACTCCTCGCCGGCGCGAAAGGCGCGGGGGATGGGCGCGCAGCCCGCAGCCTGCACCGTCACCATGCGCGGGCGACGGACGTTCTCATCGAGCCACCCCAGTTCGGCCATTTCTCCGAAGGCCTTCCACATCCCGATGAGGCCGGTCCCGCCCCCTGTGGGGTAGATGATCACGTCGGGCAATTGCCAGCCGAACTGCTCGGCCAGTTCGTAGCCCATCGTCTTCTTCCCCTCCAGGCGGTAGGGCTCTTTCAGTGTGGAGACGTCGAACCAGCCGTGCTCCTCCGCACTTCTCCGCGCTTCCCTGCCGCAGTCGGTGATCAGGCCGTCCACCAGCGTGATCTCAGCGCCCAGTGCCTGGCACTCCAGGAGGAAGGGAACGGGGACGTCGCTGGGCATGAAGACGTGGGCTCGCAGGCCTGCCCTGGCCGCGTAGGCGGCCATCGCCCCGGCCGCATTGCCCGCCGAGGGGATGACTACCCCGTTCTCCTGGGCTCCCAGTTCCCAGGCGCGGGAGATCGCCACCGCCAGCCCCCGCGCCTTGAAGGAGCCGGTGGGGTTGAGGCTCTCGTCCTTGATGTACAGGTGGGACAACCCCAGTTCCCTGCCCAGCCGCGTGGCGTGGAGCAGTGGCGTGAAACCTTCCCCCAGGCTCACCACCTTGCTCTCATCCTGCACCGGCAGCAACGCACGGTAGCGCCACATCGTAGGCTCACGCGTGATGAGCGCATCCCGGCCCAGCGCTCCGGCTGTCTCCAGATCATAGCGGACCAGCAGGGGGCGGGCGCAGTCGGGGCACATTCGCTGCAGTTTGTCCGCTTCGTATTCTTTGCCGCAGAGGGAACACTCCAGATGAGTCAGATATCTCATAATGTTTCCTTTTCTACACAGCGTCATGTCTTTTGGTGCGGTGCAATCCCTATGATACCAGAAACGCCATTTCTTGCCACTCTGGGTCCTGCGAGTGGATGGTACGCCAGGGACTCGCTGGTGTATATTCCTGGGCGTGTCTGCGGCGCTTGACAAAACGGGCTCCCTGAGCTATGCTGTAGGCTACAGTCGTGCTTGCCTTTTGGGGAAAATTGGTATATGCTAGTAATAGTACGTGGGGCCAAAAGGCACAGCGAAAAGGCATAGCGAAAGGAGGTGATAGCTGGGGGGCATGTCGCCTATGGTGTAAGAGTTCGTTACACGGCTTGTCATTTGTAAATTCAAAGCAAACCCAAACCTTAAAACAGGAGGAGATAAAGTGAGTACAAAGCGTGTATTGACACTGGGACTGGTTGTGGGCCTGTTGGTCGCAGGCCTGCTGACCTCGTGTGCCCCGAAGGAAGCGGAACTGGGCACAGAGGAGAACCCGATCATTCTGTCTTTTGTCCCTTCCGGTGACACCCCGGACATCATTGCCAGCGCGGATACGATAGCCGATCTCCTGTCGGAGAAGACGGGGTACGTTATCAAGGGCAACGTGGCGACCAGTTACTCGGCGGTCATCGAAGCCATGGGCACCGGCAAGGCGCACATGGGCACGCTGGCCACCTTCGCCTACATCCTGGCCCACGAGAAGTACGGTGTTGACTGTGCCCTGGTCTCCGCCCGCTACGGCACCGCCTACTACAACGGTGAGATCATTGCCGGAGCGGACACCGGCATCACCAAACTGGAGGACCTGAAGGGCAAGACCATGTGCTGGGTGGACGCGACTTCCGCCTCCGGCTACATTGTCCCCAAAATCATGGTTATGGCGGCGGGGGTGGATCCGGACAAGGACCTGGCCCAGCAGACAGAGGTCGGTTCCCACGACGGCGTCGCCCTGGCGGTTTACCAGGGGGACTGCGATGCCGGAGCGTGTTACATTGATGCCCGGGATAAGATCGAGGATGATTATCCCGACGTCAAGGAAAAGACGATAGTCATCGCCGAATCGCCGGAGATCCCCAACGACGGTCTCCAGTTCATCAAGGATTTCCCGCCTGAGATGAGGGAAAAGATCGTCAAGGCTTTCCTGGAGATCATGGATACCGAGGATGGCGTGGAAGCCATGGGGAAGGCCTACGGGTGGGCCGCAGTGACGGAGAAGGACGACACCTTCTACGACGGCTTCCGGGCAGTCCTCGATGCCTCTGGAGTTGATGTCGAGGAGTTGGCCAAGTAGGCCGGGAACGCCCCACGTGGCGCTCGACAGTCAGGTTAAGGTAGAGAAGGGGAATCATCTTTCCCCTTCTCTACCTCCCGTGTAGGAGGAATACTTTGCTACAGATAGAGCACTTGACCAAGGTCTACGGAGACGGCACCCTGGCCCTGGACGACGTGAGTTTCGAGGTGCCGGACGGCGAGTTCCTGGTGATCCTGGGCCTCAGCGGGGCGGGCAAATCCACTCTGCTCAGGTGCATCAACCGCCTCATCGAGCCCACGGCGGGCAGGATCATCTGGGATGGGACAGACGTCACTGCTGCCCCAGGGGAGGAATTGCGACGCATCCGCCGTCACATCGGCATGATCTTCCAGGCATTTAACCTGGTGGAGCGAACCTCAGTCCTGACTAACGTTCTCTCAGGGAGACTGGGATACGTCAATCCCTGGCGAAGCATCATCCATCACTTTCCCAAAGGGGAGGTGGATAGGGCACTGCGCAACCTGGATCGGGTGGACATCGCCGATCTGGCTCACAAGCGGGCCGATGAATTGAGCGGCGGGCAACGGCAACGGGTGGGCATCGCTCGCGCCCTGATGCAGGAGCCGCGCTTGATGCTCGCCGACGAACCGGTGGCCAGCCTGGACCCGGTGCTGGCTCACTCCATCCTGAGATACCTGGAACAACTTAACCAGGAAGACGGGATCACGGTCATCTGCAGTCTCCATTTCCTGGACCTGGTGCGCCGTTACGCCTCGCACGTGGTGGGCCTGAAAGATGGACAGGTGGTGTTCCATGGGCTTCCCGAGGAAATTACCGACCAACGCTTCAAAGAAATATACGGCGAGGAAGCCGAGCGCATCACAATCACGTAAAATGGGGAGGCAACATGGAGCGCAAAAAATCGCCCGTTCTCAGTTCAATCCTGTCGCTGATTATCCCTGGCCTGGGGCAGGTGTACGCTGGGTCTCCCTCGCGCGGGGCGGCGTTCTTCGTCGCTGTGGCAATCACTGTATTTCTGGTGCGCTGGCGTGGCAATGTCCTTCTCTACTCCGGCGTCGCGGTAGCCTGGTTGTGGAACGTGTGGGATGCCTACAACCTGGCGCGGGAGAGGCGGCTTTCGTCCACACTGCCCTTCCTCGTGACAGCCCTCACCCTGTACGTCATCGGCTGGGGGGTCACCGAGATCAATCTCCCACGCCTCTTTACCGATGTGGCGGACGTCAAGCCGCTGGTCTCCAGCCTTTTCCAGCCTGCTGTCCTCGAGCGTGACATCGAAAAACTGGCAGGCGAAGTCCAGTTTGAGTCGCCTTGTTCCGATTCCCCGCCCCCCAAGGGCACCCCTCTGGAGGACGAACCCTACCTCATCTTCGTGGACAAGACCTGTGGGGAGCCCGGCGATACATTCACCATCGAAGGCGGCAACTTCTGGCCTTCCTCGCAGGGCCGTATCTGGTGGTCCAATCTCGCTGGTGAGATGCAGTTTAAGGTGCGGTACGAGGGCGACTATCTGAAGTTCGAAACCGATGAGGAGGGGAGAATCCCGCCCATCACCGTCGTTGTACAGGAGCCCTTTGCCGAGGCCAAAGGCAAGGGTCCCCAGTTGTATCGCGTCCAGGCGCGGATGCAGCGCGAAGTGGGGTCCCCTCACCTCAGCGAGACCTTTTTCCTGGTAGTGGAGAAGATGGTAGAGACCATCTTCCTGGCCCTGATGGCCACCACCATAGCCATTTTTGTCGCCATCCCGATAAGTTTTCTCGCGGCCCGCAACTTGATGGGGGGCAACCCTATCAGCATGGTGGTCTATTACGTGGTGCGCACCATCCTCAACATTATGCGCTCCATCGAGCCCCTGATTATGGCCATTATCTTCGTGGTCTGGGTGGGACTGGGGCCTTTCGCGGGCGTGCTGGCCCTGGCTGTACACTCCGTCGCCGCGCTGGGCAAGCTTTACTCCGAGGCGGTAGAATCCATTGATCCAGGCCCCATCGAAGCTATCACCGCCACTGGCGCTAATCGCCTGCAGACCGTCGTCTACGCCGTCATTCCCCAGATCGTGCCGCCCTATCTGGCTTTCACCGTCTATCGCTGGGACATCAACGTGCGTATGAGTACCATCATCGGTTTCGTGGGTGGTGGCGGCATCGGCTACCTGTTGCAGCAGTGGATTCGTCTGTTGATGTACGAGGAGGCAGGCATGGCGGTGTGGGCCATCGCCATCGTGGTGTGGGCATTGGACTATGCCAGCTCCAAGGTGCGAGAGAAAATCGCCTAGCGACTTTTGAAGTCTATCTTCACTTGAGCGGGCTGATGCGAATGACGGAGAAGCGAAACTTTGCCGGCATCGGCCGCGCCACAAGGCAGGATTTAGCAATTCCTGGCAAGTATACAATGGGAGGGCGCATATCATGTTTTTCAGCAAACCCGTTCAGTCCACACGCTTCAGGTCATTCTTTCGTTTTCTCGCCACTCCTGTCTTGCTTTTGAGTCTGTTTGGCAATGACCTGACACTGGCCTTACCCCAGGCCCGGTTAACCCCGGAGCCGGTTCCAGGCCCAGATTCCCCCCTTTCGATGGCCCTGTCAGCCGTGGGCGAGCCAGAGCTTTCGCCTGCTCCTGGTTTGCCAACTACTCCCATTATCACCGACACCCGTGCCCTCCCTGCCAATGTGGCCGGGCTACCTGAACTGGTTGATCAACGGACAGCCGACAGCGCTACCTTCGAGGTTGGCGAAGACCGTTACGTCACCATTCTTGACGCCGGAGCACTGCACTACAAAGATAGTCAAGGGGCATGGCAAATCATTGATCCAACCTTCCACCCCACCGAAAACGGCTTCATCGTCGAGCATAATTCCATTCGCAGCCGGGCCGGGCTGTCCGCTGCCCGGCTCTCCGCCGCTGTAGGCAAGACGATCATTATCTGGCAGGCCACTGCCCTTGGTGCGGTTGCCGATAGTGGAGAACACTCCCAGTTCGTCCCACTGGCCGAAGCTCTGGCCGAGCCATCCAACTTTGCCGAGAAGCAAGAGGACGGACGGGTGTTACATTATGCCGGCAACTGGAGCGACCCCAGCTTGGCCGAGGAAATCGTCAGCGGACCTGACAGCCTGGAGCACCTGCTGACTCTTTCAGAACCGCCCCAGGCGGACGGGAGTCCTGACTTCCTGGAGATGCGGGCGACGTTGAAACTGTTGCCCGGCGCGGAACTCTGGGCCGATGGGCAACCGCAGTCTGACGCCTTCCAAACCGCAAGTAGTTTGGAGATACGCAACGCTGAAGGAGACGTGGCCCTGGTATTTGACCCAATCCTGGCCTTTGAGCAAAATCGACCGAGCATTGCCGTTAGCGGCGTCTACGTCGCCCGGCCAATCGGCGAACCCGGCGCCTGGACGATCGGCCTCCGCACCCCCTGGCGCTGGTGGACGGACTCCGCTCGCCGCTACCCCGCCGTGATTGACCCCACGATGCACGTCTTGCAGCCCACCGGCTATGGCGACGGCATCGCCTGGGTGGGCGATGGTTACAGCGGCAACCCCGACACGTCCGACCGGGCGCTCAAGTTCGGCGAAATGGTCCTGGGTTCGTGGTTTGCGTCAGGCCAATACAACGGCTACGTGCAGTTCAACAGCATCCCCTTCATGCTCACCAACGCGCCCATCTCCGTGACCGCTGCGTACCTCGACATTGAGCCTTCGCACGTCAGGATGCCTTATTACTATTGCAAGGCTAAGAAGGGAACCTGCATTGATTGGGATATGCTCCCAACGCAGCACAACGCCACCCTTTACGATCTGGGACAGTGTCCCGGCGACTGTGGCGGCTTTTCCCTGGTTTCCGAGCCGGTTGGTTTTGATTGGAATAATGTGCCCCAAGGTACAACCCTAGGCGCCAAGCCCCTGGTAGGACCGGCCCTGGTTGGAAGCGGGGCAACCACGATCACCAGTTGGGATGTCACCAACAGCGTCCGCGCCTGGAATCAGCAAAGCCCCCGCCCCGACGATGGCCCTGCCTTCAGGCTGACCGTCCACACCAATTGTCCTAGCAATTACTTTGAAGGAGTGTCTGAACACCTGAATGTTCCCGCATGTACCCGTCTGGTCGTCCCGGCCGGCGGCGCTCGCTTACAAATCGAGTACACTGAGTTGAAGATTGCGGTCGGCGAGAACTTTTTGAACAGCCACGGCGTGCCCAGCTTCTACGAGGGGGTTTTCGAGGATACAAATCACCAATACGACCTGGCCATCCCCGTTGGCGACTATCATTGGCGTGCTGTGGCCGTTCGAGGTAACCACGCCATCGAGGAAGCCCTCCCCACCCGGACAGGGCTGAAACTGCTGGACTACAGCGCCAGCGATTCCGTGGAGCTGGTCAACGGCACCGTCCAGGAGGCCGACAAAACGACTTTCGCCCTGATTGACGAACACAACCCCGATAACAACATCGAGGTGGCCGATCTCAGGGCTGAGGTGACCGCCTCGAATGAGAACGATTTTTCCACCGACGAGGGCCGCAACTATCGTATTGAACATCAACAGGCCACAGCTTGGACTGTGGGCTATAGTGCCTGGATAACCAAAGTCATCTCTTTCAGAACGGACCGGCTCATCGAGTTGGGAGAATTCGACCTGGCGACCGGTGACAGCGTCATCATCCGGGTAACCGCCCCGGTCACTTTCCCCCTGGAACTGGGGCTGGCTGCGCCAACGAGCGGCGCCGACAAAGCCAACTCGGCCCTGGGGAACGTCAACCTGGACAAGGGCTTTGGCCCGGAAGGCTATCTCGTGCGCTCCAAAGATTTCCCTTACGTCCACACCGCCGGCACCTGGGCGCTGGCGATGGTCAACCAGGGCCGCCCCGTCCCTAATCCAATCCGCCCCCAGTACGGCATAGCCCACCAGGTCACCGTGGAAATACTGAGATGTCCCGAAGGAACCATTGCTACCGCCAAGTGGCTGTGCCAGCCCGTGATTCTGCCCGACGCGTTTACCCCGCGTGCAACAGGCCTGGGCCTGACCGTCTACAGCGAAGGGGGATTCACAGACGATCCAACGGGCGATACGTGGTGCACCACCAAGGAGGGAAATGGCACGCCCATTATCGGCCCGGACGTGAATGGCCGCTGGGTGGTGGTGGGGCAAGGGTCGGTCTGCCGCAATGGAGACACCATCAGCACGACTGTAGAAAGCGGCATTGGCCTGGCCGTTGTCAATCCCAACCTTAACCCCGCCCCCGATGGCACCACCCGGGGAAAAATCCTGCCCGCCTTTATCTACGGCTCAGTTGCCTTCTACCCTCTCCCTGATGGCTACCCCACCGGCGTTGTCGTCCGTTCGGGAGATAGCGGACAGCTTGCACCGCAGGAAGATGCCCGCCGCAATATCGCTCCCTTTGAGGAGTATTGGGACACCGTCTTTACCGCCGACCCCGACTTTATCTCCACCACCGAGATGAAAGCCCACGGGGGTGGGACTATTGACGCGGCAGTCACGGTGGATGCGGCCAGCGGCCCTGAGAATCTAAGCTGGGATGTCCCCTGGACCCTCTATCCAGAGGAGACGGCCCAATATGATTACATCTTTGACGTCCAGCCCGACCAGTCCTCGGCCTTGGCCTCGCCGACCCTGCTGGCCAGTTTGCAGTTGCGGATTCTCGACACCGGCAACGTGGCTACCGGCCTGGTCGAGAGCCTCGACTATTACAAGTTTGAGTCGAACGTGGACGCCGGCCAGTTCCGGGCGGACAAGGCCAAGGTCACCCAGGATGAGAAACTCGGCGGGGCGACCAAGAACGCCCAGGTGGTCATCCAGCCGCCCGGTATGGCTCGCCTGCCGGCCAACCAGAAGAGTTGCAGTCACGACAGCGAACCGACCAGTTGTCTCGATTTGCGCCGCGATGATTATGCCTGGGATAACGGCAGCGGCGACAAAAACGTCCAGCCGTGGGAACTCCCCGATATTCACATCGAAGATTCGGCGGGAACGATGATGTTTAGCCGTCCTGGCGAACTGCAGATCTTTAGCGCCGATCACCCCCATGCCAGATTGGCGGACATGGAACAGTCCTTCAGCTTCGACACGTGGGGGGCAACCGTCAACGTCAAGGAGGAGCCATGTACCGAAGGGGGGCCGGTGGTCACCGTTGTCAGAGGCTCGGCCTCTATTGCCCTGCCATCAATAGGGGATGATGGCAGCGGGGGGGCGGCAGGGATTACGGTCAACTTCAAGTTGTGTCAGGCTGAGCTACGCCAGGCCCAATTGATCCTGGAAATTCCCCCGCCAGGTATTCCCGTGGGGAGTACAGGTGTGGGTGTCAATTTGATTGGCGGGAAGGTGACGATTGATCCCGACTTTACCCAGATTGAACTCCAGTTGGGCTTTCAAACCCTGGATGGCGCCACCCTCACCGATGGTATGGGGACGGTGTTGATTGATACGCGGGGCTTGTTCCAACTGCAGGCCTCGGCCACCATCGTTGGCTTTTTCGACGCGGAGTTGTTGCTCCAGGTGGCCTGGAACCCCTTGGATATACTGCTTGAGGCGGGAGTCTCGTGTTGTGGTGGTCTGATCAGCGGCCACCTGCGCATGCACGCCTGGATTGGGCAGGGTTGGCAGCACAAGTATTCCTGGTTGCCAAACAACCAGGACTTTCACTTCAGCGGCAGTGTCCAGGCCACCCTCAAAATCCCAGAGGGGTACATCGCCGACCTTGGTTTTATGGAACTCCCCCCCTTCGATTTCAGTATCGGCATCAAGATCGCCTTTGGCGAGTTCTGTACCAATTCCAGTTGTACCAGTTACGATTGGGGTATGTCGGGGACGTTGACCATTTGTGGCTTTGACATAGGGTTGTACGTAGACAGCAGCGGTCCGGAACTTATCCTGGGCACCGACGACCACGTACTGATTGACCAGTTCGGTGGCTCATCCCAGCAAAGCATGGCCAAAGCCAACTCGGTCGCCGCGCCTGCACCACCCCCTTACCAGATTACCCAGCCCGGTAGCTGGCAGCGCTTCCTGGTCAAGCTGATTCAGACACCGGTTGATGACTGGCCCATCGAGTCGGCCAGTAGCTACGGCTGCACCGGGGCGGGGACACCTGTCCACACCTGTCCGTTTACGGTGAGCGCCGGGGCCGGGCGCGCCCTGTTCACCGTCGGCTGGGAGAACGGCGATCTCGACGTGGCCTTGATCAAACCGAATGACACCGTCGTTACCCCAACCAACGCGATGACGCACAGTATCGTCGTCTCCCAGACAAGCTCATTGCTGGCGCACCAAATCTCCTTCGGCGTCCCCGAGACGGCCATTATGAGTGGGACCTGGCAACTGCAACTAAGCAATGTCATCACTGACCCGCTGGATCCCTTCCAGACCAACTATCAAATACTCTTTGCCACTGAACCGCCTCCCCCAACCTTGACCTGGAACTCACCCGTCGTCACCGGCACCACGCCCGACGGGGGTGGCATCGTCACCCTGGATTGGACGGCCTTGCGCGGCGGCCAGCCGCTCACTTCCGGCACCAGGATCGAGCTGTTCTACGTCCCCGTCGCCAGCAAACCGGTCACGCCGACCCTGATCACCGGCACACTCATCGCCAACCAGATCGCGGCCAACCAGGGCACGTACGCCTGGGACACCAACGGCCTGGCCTCCGGCGAGTACGCCGTCGGCGGGCGCATTGACGACCACTTCAAAGCCAACGGGCATATCGTCGCCTGGGCGCCCGGCACCGTCGTCATCAGCGACACCACCCCGCCCCCGGTGCCGAACATTCTCGGCGAGGTAGACCTCAAGGATGCCCTGATCGTGATCTGGGAGCGCGACAACACCACCCCCGATCTGGCGGGCTACCTGGTTGAGCATACCATCCCCGATTGGGATGAGACAGCGTCCCAATTGCCCAGGGTGCGGCGGATGCTCCCCAATTCCCCCAGCCAGTGGCCCTGGTTTGAGCGCATTCGACTGGGTGGGCTATTGAGCGGCCAGCCTGTCACCGTCTGCGTGCGGGCCTACGATGCCAGCGGCAACGTCAGCGCGTGCGAGTCCTTCATCCATACCGTCGCCCTTGACCCACGGCCCACCCTGGGAGCGCCACGGCGCCTCCGGGCCTCGTGCCGTCGCAACCCCCTTACTGGCCAAACGGAGCTGCAGGTCGACTGGCAGCCACCCGACCCCAGTACCGGCACACCCGCGGGTTATGCCCTCGGCTATAATCTGGCCGGCTGTGTCGTGCCTGGAGCCAGCAGCTTGGCCGACCAGGGTCCTTCACCGATTGACGTGGGGAACGTGCTTGCTTATGCGCTAACCGGTTTGACTGTCGGACAGACCTATCGGATCGGGGTCAGTGGTTACACGGACGACGGCTACGTCGGACCACAGACTTCAGCGTATGTCCTGTGTGTCGACCCGACCGACGCCAATGGCGATGGCCTGCCCGATCAATGGGCTGAACTCTACGGTCTGACCGGGGGACCGGATGACGACCCCGATGGCGACGGTGTAACCAATGAGGGCGAATATTCCATAAAATCCAACCCGCTCCACGCCGACAGCGATGGCGATGGCTACTACGATAGCGAAGAAGCAGAATGGGGGACGGATGTGTGCGGGTCTGAACATCCTCCTTATCACGCCGGGCCTAAGCTGACCCTGGTTGGCATGTCCACCCTCGAGTTTACTGCAGCCAGCAACCAATCGGGTGTCAGCTCGCAAGAGATCCTGCTCTTCAATTTCGGCGGCGGTACACTGGATTGGTCGGCCAGCGCTTCCGAGCCCTGGATCACCCTCGGCAGCGAGAGTGGTAGCGGTATGTTCTCCCTACCGATCAGCGTTGACCTGACTGGGCTGACCACCGGGCACTACACCGGTACGGTGACGATCCGTAGTCTTTCGACGTTGACCAGAACCATCCATAGCCAGGCTGCCGCTGCCCAGGAGGCGGCGACCATTGACGTCAAATTGGATGTGCTACCACCAAAGGATTTCAGTTGTATCTTCCTGCCGCTGATCTTGAAGCAAGCGTCCACCTGGTCCAGTTCTTGATGCAAAACTGTTTTCCAGTGCTCCCAGCCCCCGTCCCGGGGGCGGTTTAGGCACAAAAACCGTGTCAAAAAGCGGTCGTTTCTTGCATGGGCCGCCCCCGAGACGGTGGCTCTGAGCGTTTTGTACCGAGAACTAGTCTAGTTTCCGGTACAAAACTGTTTTTCAGTGCTCTCAGCCCCCGTCCCCAGGGGCGTCACGGGCAAGAACACCGTGCAAAAAGCGGCTGCTCGCTGCATGGGCCGCCCCCGAGACGGGGGCTTTGAGCGTTTCGTACCGAGAACTAGTCTAGTTCTCGATACAAAACTGGCAGAGCGTTGTGAGCACTACGAGACTTGACCTGGCTGTCATCATCGTCAGTTGGAACGTGCGGGACTTGCTGGCGGCTTGCCTGCGTTCCCTCTTTGACGACCTGGCGCAGTCGGAACTGGAGGCTGCGGTCTGGGTGGTGGACAACAGTTCGACCGACGGCTCGCCGGAGATGGTGACCGAGACATTCCCCGCCGTCCGCCTCATCGCCAGTGAAAAGAATCTGGGTTTTGCCGCCGGTAATAACCTCGCGTTGCGCAAAATATTCTCCTCCCACACTCCCACACTCCCAAACTACACTTGGCTGCTGAACCCGGATACAGAAATCCTGCTGGGGGCGACGGCGGCGCTCCTTTCCGCGCTCCAGACTCACCCCCGGGCTGCTGTGGCTGGGGCGAAACTCCTCTACGCGGATGGCTCTCTCCAGCACTCCGCCTTCCGCTTCCCGGGCCTGATGCAACTGGCCTTCGAGTTCTTTCCTCTTCCCCCCCGTTTCTACGACACGTCTCTCAACGGCCGCTACCCGCGCCGCCTCTACGAGGGGGAGTCTCCCTTTCCGGTAGACCATCCCCTGG
>CAYPOY010000075.1:0-18369 GCA_964412395.1 uncultured Anaerolineales bacterium
TCCCTGCCTACTTCCCGTCATTCTTGTGTGACTTGACAAAGTTACAAGATGCTCAGTAGCCGGTCTTGCCAAGACATCATTCTTGTGCGAAACTTCCATCGGGCAGCCTCCTCGCAAGTATGGATGTGGCTTACAAGCATACTTTGCGCAGATTGCTGCCTTTTGTCAACTCAAGCTATGCACAATTCCAGAGACGCCCCCATATTACAAGGTACTGACGTCGTCGATTTTCCACGAACTTCCCGGACTTGACCGCCCACGATGGAGCTACTTCTCCAACGTCTCCTTCAAGAATAGTGCGGCAATAAGTGCACCTGTGAATCCCAGTGCGGAGACAATCGTGAAGGCATGGGTGAACCCGTAGAGATCTGCTAACTTGCCAATATAGGGCATAGCTAGACCAGGAGCCATCAAGAAGGTAAACAATATCGACATAGCCATAGACACGTCACCTCGACTTGGGGCTGACTCTACAACGACCGCGTACATGGACGGCGTTCCGATACCCAGGCCCATTCCTGTGAACAAGGCCAATGCGATAGCCACAGGAACAACGGGGACACCCGGGACGTAGGGCAGGTAGGCCAGCAGCAAAAGAACCAATGGTACTAAGAGGCCTTTTATGACCACCAACCGTTTTCTACCGTACTTGTCGGAAAGCGCCCCAGCTGGTAGTTGGATGAGTGCGTATCCTATGGAGGCAGTTCCGAATATGAGACCTATCTGCTGCTCGGGGAACCCCAGTTCCAGTAGTTGGAGCGGCGAAAATGAAAGTATACTCATATAGCACAGCAGCACTACAAGAACAGACGCGCATACCACCACTATATTTCTTGTTGTAACCACGGCAAGGAAACCCTTCCCCTCTGAGTTGTCAGCTTGAGAAGCCGCTTGCAGGAGCCCGACGGGTAGCATAACGATCGGTATAGTAGCAAGAGTGCCAGCTACTATGAATGCCATCTCGTACCCAGCCGCAGCTGCAATATAACCAGCCGCCGTGGAGAAGACAAAGGCGCCTAGACCCAGCACGACCGAGAACATGGCCATAGCGAAAGATGTTCTCTTGGGAGGGAAAAACTTTGGGATCTCGGAACCCAGCATAAGGATGTACGGTCCACCAATGGCTTGAACGCAACGATAGAGAACAAGCTGCCTAGGCGTCTTGGCGGCGGCACACAGGAAACTACCCGCTGCGAGGGTGATAGAAGCTACAGTATATATGATTCTAGTTCCAAACCTATCTGCCATCTTCGTGAAGGGACTTAACCAAATAATGAGCACGGCTGAGTAGATTCCGTACGCAAGGCCGGCTGTAGACGCCGTACCCCCAAGCTTACTTACGAACGGCGTCAGTATGGCCGCTTGGGCGCCTATGGCCCCGTTTGCACAGAACACTGCAGCCAGTAAAGCGACCAGTTTTGGCAATCTGCCCTTTATGGGGACTTCTATCGTCATGAAGGCCTCCTTGTTTGTATTGAACTTTCTCGGAAAGTCCCGAAGAGCGTTTTCACGAGGGCAAAGTCGCCCGGTACATCCCGCGTTTTAACAATTCACTCCCAATCTGGATGCTGCTTATTCCATCTTGACCAGGCTCTACTCGGACAGCCAAGGACGACTGGCTCGTCCGTCCGCCTGTATGCTCCACTCTTGTCTGGCTATGATGGAATGTGGCGCCACCAGCTTTGATGTTTGAGTCGGAATGATGCGCGACGATCCCTTCTACGCGCTCATCAGCGGCTTCCACCCAGAAGACGTCCCCGGCGTCGGGACTTTCTACGACTTCCAGGATCGCCTATCTGACTTTCCAAGAACTCTCGGATCGACTCGTTTTTGCATTAAGAGTCTTGGTAGCCCGTGCGTTCCTTGTAAAGTCGACCTGCCGGTCCAGCAAGTGATTGAGCGGCCCATGACCCTGCCCGATTTGCAAGTCCACGGCTGCCTGCAATGCTGCCGTGAGGTAGGCCTTGGCGATGTGCACCGCCTCCACAACGCTCTGTCCCTTGGCCAGGCCAGCAGCGATGGCCGAGGCGAACGTGCAGCCGGTGCCGTGGGTGTTCCCGGTCTCGATGCGCGGCGAACGGAACAAGGTGAACTCGTGACCGTCGAAAAGGACGTCAACGCTCTCCCCGGGCAGGTGGCCTCCCTTCACCACCACATACCGCGCTCCCAGTTCGTGAATGGCCGCGGCCGCCCTCTTCATCCCCTCGGTGCTTTCGATGGTCAGGCCGGTGAGGACCCGCGCCTCGTGCAGGTTGGGGGCGACGACTACGGCCAGAGGCAGGAGCAGGCTGATCAAAGCATCGCGGGCGTCCTCCCGCAAAAGGAGATCGCCGCTCTTGGCCACCATCACCGGGTCCACCACCAGATTGGGCAGATCGTGCTCCTTGACCTTGGCGGCTACCACGGCGATGATCTCGGCATTGGCCAGCATCCCGGTCTTGACCGCGTCCACGCCGATGTCCTCCACCACCGAATCAATCTGCAGGCCCACGAACTCGGCCGGGAGTTCGTACACCCCCTGCACCCCCACCGTGTTCTGGGCAGTGATGGCTGTCAGGGCGCTCATACCGTAGACGCCCAGAGCGGCAAAGGTCTTGAGGTCGGCCTGCATGCCGGCCCCACCGCTGGAGTCGGAACCAGCAATGGTCAGTGCTTTTCGCATGACAATCTCCCTCCTTACGAGCGTTAACGAAAGTGATCCCATCCTCCTCTGCGCAGCGGGGTACGGGTTCCGTCGGCGTGCAGCAGGGTGATCCCTTCGGCGGCGGGGACAATCTCCCCGATGACCGCGACGGGAGTGCCGGTCTCCTGCTGCACCAGGTGGGCCAACTCGTCCGCCCGTTTGGCCGGAGCGGTGAAGAGCAACTCGTAGTCCTCACCGCCGTGCAGGGCCAGTTCCAGGGCCTCTTTCCCCGTTGCCTGGGCCACCGCCTGCGTCGCCTCCGAGATGGGCAAATCTGCGGCCCACAAGCGCGCCCCGACGTGACTCATCTCGCAGATATGGCCTATGTCGCTGACAACGCCGTCGCTGACGTCAATCATAGCCGTGGCCAGCCCCGAAAGCGCGATTACCCGTCCCTCCTCGAGACGCGCTTTGGGGGTGAGATGCGCTTCCAACACCCTCCGGCAGTGCTCCTTCGCGCAGGTAGCCCCGGGGTTCAGCAGCAGCGCCAGCCCGGCCCCCGAGTCGCCGGGGCTGCCCGTGACCAGCACGCGGTCGCCGACGCGGGCGCCTGAGCGCAGAAGGAGGCATTCGGCCTCCACCTCCCCCACCAGGAAGGTATCAACGACGATGTGCGCTGGCGAGTGGGCCATATTCCCGCCCACGACGTACACCCCGCAGGACTCGCACTCCTGTCTGATGCCCTCGTAAAGAGCGTCAACGTACTCCACGGCGGTCTCCTTGGGCAGGGTCAGGGAGATAGTGAGGTACCGAGGCTTGCCACCCATGGAGGCGATGTCGCTCAGGTTGATGGCTACCGCCTTGCGCCCCAGTTGCTGGGGGGCGATTTTGTCCTTGAGGAAGTGGACGCCCTCCACCTGGATGTCGCAGGTGGTCAGCAGATACCGGTCCTCGCTGATGCGCACCACGGCCGCGTCGTCGCCGATGCCCACGACCACCTCCTCACCAGGCGCGGGCAGACTTCTGGCCACGCGGTCTATAAGCCCAAACTCCCCGATTTCGGTGATACGCATTTCACGCTCCTCGTGATTTTCTGGCGGCCTCGACGACCTCCCGCAGACGTCGGGCGGCGGCGGCCACGTCGGGCGCGGCGACTATCGCCGAGACGACGGCCACGCCGTCGGCTCTGGCCTCGATGACCGCGGCCGCGTTGTCCTCGTTGATACCGCCGATGGCGACCACTGGAATCGAGACACGGCGGCAGACCTCGGCCAGGCCCTCCAGACCCATAGGCGGGGCGGCGTCGGGCTTGGTGGGGGTGGCGAAGATGGGGCCCATGCCCAGGTAATCGGCCCCATCCTTCTCGGCCTGCAGCGCCTCTTGCAGATTGGTGGCCGAGACACCCACCATCCTCTCTTGGCCCATCAGCCTGCGGGTCAGGGTGGCGGGCATATCATCCTGCCCCACGTGGACGCCCTCGGCCTCCACGGCCAGCGCCACGTCCAGCCGGTCGTTGACGATGAGAGGCACGCCGGCCTCACGGGTCAGCCGATGCAGGGCCAGTGCCTCTTCCACCAGTTGTCGCGTCGTCCCTTCTTTCTCGCGGTACTGGACGATGGTCGCGCCGCCTTCGATGGCGGCTCTGATAACCTCCAGGTGTGAGCGACCACGCGCCAGTCTGGCGTCGGTGATGACGTACAAAGTCCAATCCATATCTCACCTCGTCCTCAAGCGGCAGACTGGAAAGTCTGCCCCACTACAGATATTGAACCCTGGCCCCCTGCAGGATTTGCTCAGTCGAGAGGTTGTAGATGGCGTCGAAGAGGGCCACTTTGAAACTGGCCGGACCCTGGGCCTGAGCGACGGCCAGTTCGGCCGCCAGCCCATAGCAGGCCAATCCGGCGGCGGTAGCCAGCAGGTAATCGTGCTCCACGGCGACGAAAGCGGCTATCATGGTGGTGGCCGAGCAGCCGGTGCCGGTGATGGTCTTGAGCATAGGATGGCCGTTGTCCACAGCCACCACCCGCTGCCCGTCGGTGACGACGTCGCGGGGGCCGGTGATGGCCGCCGTCAGCCCGTACCGACGGGCCAGGGCCTTGGCCACCTCTGCGGGCTCCTCCACCTCCACCACGGTCTCCACCCCTTTGACCACACCTCCCAGGCCGGTCAGGGCCCCGATCTCGCCGGAGTTGCCCCGCACCACGGCGATCTTCACTTCGTCGAGGAGGCGCAGGTTGCTCTCCGTGCGCAGCGACGTTGCCCCGGCCCCCACCGGGTCGAGGACGATGGGGATGCCCAGTTCGTTGGCCTTGCGCCCGGCGACCAGCATGGACTCCACCCAGGCGGGGGTCAACGTGCCAGGGTTGAGCACCAGTGCGCCCGCAGCCCCCACCATCTCGGCCACCTCCTCTTTGGCGTGCGCCATCACCGGCAGCCCACCGATGTGGAGCGTGACGTTGGCCGTGTCGTTCATGACGACGAAATTGGTGATGTGATGGAGGAGGGGTTTCTGCTGGCGAACCCGTTCCCGCAGTTGTGCTATCTTCTCGCACTGGTTGCTGTTTTCGTTCATGTCTCCTCACTCCGAAGGAAGAATTTGCCGAAGATGAAGTAGAGCCCCAGAGAGACGATGAAGCCGGGCACCGAGGCCCCCAGCCAGGGCAGGTAGTGGGCGATGGCGTGATAGACGAGCACCCCCAGAAGCCAGGCCAGGACGGCCCAGCCGTTCACCCCTCGCCAGTACCAGTAGCGTCCCTCGGCGCGGTAGAGTTCTTCTATCTGATAGCGACGCTTGCGCAACAGGAAATAATCCGCCGCCAGGATGCCGAAGAGGGGACTGAAGACCGAGCCGATGAACAGCAGAAAGTTCTCGTACTGGGCGATGGGCACCGTGGCTGCCAGGATGAAGCAGACGGCCCCGACGGCCACCGTCAGCCACCATTGTCTGGCCCGGGAAAGGATGTTCTGGCCGGACACAGCCGCCGAGTAGATGTCGGCGAAAGCGTTGTCCGTCTCATCCACCAGGATAAGCACCAGCGCCACCCATCCGCCGGTCACGGTCAGAATGGCCGGGATGAGATCGGTGGTCTGGAGCGCCAGCACAAAGAGGGCTCCCAGCGCGTAGAACCAGGCGTTAGCCACGAAGTACCCCAGATAGGTGCCCCAGAAGGCCGTGCCTGTCTTTCTGGCGAAGCGGTTGTAGTCGGCCACCAGGGGCATCCAGGAGATGGGCATGGCCACCACCAGGTCAACGGCCAGCCAGAAAGGTAACTCCCCCGTCCCGGCGGCCCGCAGCAGGCTGCCCACGTCGTAGTGGCTGAAGAGGTAGTAGGTGAGGTAGATGGTGATGGCGTAGACCAACCAGACGGCGAACTTCTCCAGCCACTGCCTGACCACCACCAGCGGCCCGCCAACAGCCAGCAGCGTGCACCAGGCGGCGAAGAAGAGCACCCACAAGAGGTGACCGGAGAAGCCGAAAAGCGACACGGTGATGGTGTTGGCGGCCTGGGCCATAATGATGATCTCGAAGGCTCCCCAGCCGATGAGTTGGACGATATTCAGGATGGTGGGCAGATAGGAGCCACGGATGCCCAGCACGGGGCGCAGCATGACCATGGTGGGGATGGCCTGGTCGCTGCCCACCACTCCCGCCAGCGCCAGGAGCAGGTTACCTATCACTGTGCCGATGACAATGGCCAGCAGAGCCTGTCCCAGGCCCAGTCCGGGCACGAGCAACGTCCCGGCCAGGAGCACCAACAGCCCGACCCCCAGGCTGGACCAAAGGGCAAAGTAGTCCAGAAAGGCCAGGATGCGATGCTCTCTGGGGATCGGTTCTATGCCCCATTCCGGCGGGGCAGTAATCTTGATCATTCTCGACCTCCTCTCGTATTACTGGCCACACTCCATAGAAAAACCGCCCCGGCTAGCGGGGCGGCTGTATCGCGCACCTGAACAGTCTCCCCCTGCTGGCATTACCCAGATCAGGTTCTAAGGGTCGGTGCCGGTGGTCTTACAACCAGGGGCTCCCTCTCAGCCTGGCCTCCCAGGCTCCCCAGCGACGGTTCTAGTGTGTGAAGTCTCCAAAAGGCGTAGTATACGGGCAGATTTCGCCCGAGAGCAAGCGTTTATCACATGGTGCATAGTAATTCGCCAATCCCAACCTGCAGCTCTATCGAGCTTACAGGGATGCAGCCATTTTCGCCAATTGGACCTCAGATACAGTATCCTCGGCCCGCTCATCCCACTCGAATGTCATATCTATGCCCAAAGAGACTAGGCCAGTCGGGCAAAGAAGCCCTCGGTTCAAATGGGCGGAACACCTACCCTTTTCATGTCATTGACCAAGAACTCCATCCCCAATGCCCGCAGGCTCTCCTCGCTAGGCACCGTCGTGTTGGTATCCCACCCAAGGAGCTCTAAGAACTCCCTATTCAAGGTCTCGTAGTCCACAGTCACGCCCTCAAGGGGGCCTTCGGTCATGGGAGGTTCACCAACTATCCGGCTTGGCATATTGCGGGCCAAGGGATTATGCCCCTGACGCAGGTTAAAGGCGTGGCGCATGGTAAAGATCCGCATACCTGTCCTGTACACCTCACCCATGTCGAACTCCCAACCGGTGACAGCGGCCAACTGATCGTTGAGGACAAGCTGGGGTGGATAAACCAGGAATCCGAACAGGCACAACCCAGCGGCTTGAACCACTTCCAGGGTAGCCACCGACTGCGACTGCCTCTCGGCCTGGCCAGTGTACACGTACTTCTCCTCATCAGGTGGGGGAGCCCATATACCACCACCCTGAGTATGGCGGGCCGGTGTGGGAGCCAAAAGGTACGTGGTAGCCAGGCCGGGCATATGCTTCACGTCGTGGGCTGGCACTTCTTCACCTTGAATGTGAATAGCGTACTCTGTGCCGATCCTGCCCAGCCTCTCCCAAGCCACTTTTATCCCATCAGCCAGCACATCGCCGAAACCCTCGCGCTTGCCGATCTTCTCGGTCATGGCTACAATCGCCTCGGCATTGCCCCAGGTCATCTCCAACCCATCGGTATCCTCTTTAGTTAGCAAACGGTTTTCGTAGCACTCGATGACGTAGCCGATGGTCGCTCCCACCGAAATGGTATCCAAGCCAAGGTTGGAACAGATCTCATTGATTTTGATGATGGAGGCGAGGTCGTCATTAAGAAGGTTGGTCCCGAACATGCAGCAAGTTTCATACTCCGGCTTATGGCCTACACCTTCATTCAGCTCCAAGGGGAACTTCCCTGTAGTTTGTACCACCTTTCCCCCGCAGCGGACGGGGCAGCCCCAGCAACCGTAAGACTTGTACCCTTCCCCGGACACCACAGCCTCACCGCCGATCTTAGAGACGCGCTCGCTGGGGAAATCAACGACCCCAACCCCACCCCAATTCTTGACCGGCGAGTCGCCACTCAAAGCCGACATTTCGTTGCCGAAGGCAGTGCCTTGAGCATGTAACATGCCCAGGAAGGGACCGGCTTGGCCCATGATCTCCTTCCTCAGTTCCCTCATCTTTGCCTCATCAGCCATGGGCACCTTCATCTTACCTTTGACCACCACCGCCTTAAGCCTTTTAGAGCCCATCACCGCGGCCAAGCCGGAGCGAGCTGCCGCCCGCTCCTTGTCGTTCATGATGGCGGCTGTCAAGGCCAGCTTCTCCCCCGCCGGGCCAATGGAAGATACCTCGACATCCTTGCCGTGGCGCTCCTTGAGTAAATCCTCCAAGGGGGTAACACCTAGCCCCCAGAGGTCGCTGGCATCCACCAGCTCGGCCTTGCCCTCGTTAATGAATAGGTAGACCGGCTTGTGGGCAACACCATTGAATAGCACTCCGTCAAAGCCAGCGAACTTCAGATGAGGCCCGAAAAAGCCGCCACAGTTGGCATCGCCCCAGCCACCCGTCTTGGGAGACTTGCCCACGGCCACGAAGCGATTGCCAATGACGGCAGGAGTGCCCGTCAAGGGCCCAGTTAGTAGGCCCAGGATATTGTTAGGTCCGAACGGGTTTGCACCAGCCGGTATACGCTCGTAGAGAAGCTTTGCCCCAACGCCATAGCCCCCAATGTATTCCCGGCAAAGCTCCTCATCGAGAGGTTCTCCATCGATCCTACCAGTGGTGAGGTTGACGTTCAGGATTCTGCCCATATAACCGCGTGCCATTTGATTTCTCCTTTCAGCTTTTACTCCTCATGGATCTGGTTGACTGACAAAACTCTGACACCTCCAAGAGCGAGAAAGGGGACGCAGATTAACGCTGACCTTTTGTCTTATCTGCGGAAGTCTGCGTGAATCTGCGTCCAGAATTTGATCTGTCAGTCGATCAGCCTCAGAGATTTTCACATTTAAGGTGTCACGAGGACCTTTAGCCCCTTACCCAGAAGCAACCCCTTAAAGCCTTTATCCACGTCCTCTAAGGTGATCTTAGTTGCAATTGGGCTCACATCAATCCTCTTCTCTTTGAGGAAGTTTATGGAGGATGTGAACTCACCCGTACCCAGGAGGGAGTTGTATGCCAATGCACCCTTGACTGCGATTTCCTTCATCAGGAAGATCGCGAAGTGCACTTTAGCTTCCTCGTGTGCAGCACCGACAATCATTACCTGGCCGCCCCTTCGAACCAAGTTCAAGGCTTGAACCTCGGCTGCGGTGTTCCCTGAGCATTCGAAGACTATATCTGGTCCTATACCGTCGGTTAGTTCGGTGATCTGTTTAACTGGGTCAACCTCCTTTGGGTTCATGACCGCGTCGGCTAACTTTTCCGCTACAGCTAGCCTTGGCTCGGCAATCTCGGTAGCATAGATCTTATCTGCGCCACTTGCTCTGGCCCACATAATTGTCAGCAGACCTATTGGTCCACATCCAAGCACGGCTGCCGTATCCCCTGTCTTCAGCCCTGAAAGTAGTACACCGTGCAGGGCAACAGCTAGAGGTTCTACCAGCGCCCCCTGCTCGTAGGTTACTTCCTCCGGAAGCCTATGGAGTTGATAGGCCGGGACCTTCACAAACTCGGCGAATCCCCCGTCTATCGCTATGCCAGTGAATCCCAGGGAAGGGCAAAGGCTGTACTGATGTCTCCTGCACCAGTAGCATTCCCAGCATACTAGAGAAGGTTCAACGACTACCCTATCGCCAACCTCCCACCCCTCGACTTCTGGCCCTAGCTCAACGATGTCACCGGAGAACTCGTGCCCCATTATCCTCTCTACACCCTCTCCAAGCCCGGTTTTGTAGATGCCAAGGTCTGAACCACAGATCCCACAGTAGCGGACTTTTATCAGCACCTCAGACTTACCAGGCTTCGGCTTAGGTACGTCTCTTACCGTAATCCTCTCTGGACCTTCTAAGACTGCCGCTCTCATCGCTTTCCTCCTTAATCAGGAAAATGGGTGATCTCTCTCAACACAGTTGGGGGAGATTACCGAAAAATGGAAGCTTTTCGTGTACATCTATGCTGAGGGTTGCTCTTTCTTTTTCAGTGTCTCCGTTATGAAGAGCGCGGAAAGAACAGTTCCTGCAAATCCTATTACAGCGACGACCGTGAACGCAAATGGGAACCCACGGACATCTGCCAACCTTCCAATGTATGGCATAGCTATACCTGGAGCCATGCAGAATGTGAATAGTATTGAGATCGCCATAGGTATGTCGGCCGGGGTTGGAGCTGACTCCATAAGGAGGGCGTAAGACGACGGCGTCCCAATACCTAGACCCAGTCCGGCGAAAAGGGCCAATCCAACAGTCACAAGGACTATGGGCACACCGGGCATATAGGGTACGTAAGCCAGCAGCAGGAGGGCAAATGGTGGCAAGAAGCACTCAAGGACCCACCACCACTTTCTACCGTACTTGTCCGAAAGCGCTCCGCCTGGTATCTGGATGAGCGCATATCCTACCTGGTTGATCCCATATATCAGGCCTATCTGCGCGACTGGGAATCCTAATCCAAGCACCTGCACCGGCGAAAGTGAAAGTATACTCATATAACATAGTAGGAGCACGAAAACCGAAAGGCATATAATCAGGATGTTCTTTTGCTTGATTATCGCCAGGAATCCCTGCCCCTTTGGACGTTCAGCCGGTGGAGGCATTGGCAGGAGTCCGACTGGTAATGCAACGATTGGTATGACACCAAGCGCACCAGATATCGCAAAAGTGGTCTCATATCCAACGGCAGCCGCAATGTAACCTGACGCTATCGCGAAAATGAAGCCACCTAGGCCCAATAGGACTGAGAAGACTGCCATGGCAGTAGCCCTTCGCTCAGGCTTGAAAAACTTCGGAACCTCTGAACCCAAGTTTAACGAGAAGGCAGCGCCAACAGCCTGCACGATGCGATAGATGACCAACTGATTGGGTGTTTTCGCGAAGGCACACAGAAGACTACCTGCCGCAAAGAGGACGGCCCCCGCCGTGAACACAACCTTGTTCCCAAACTTCTCTGAGAGCTTTGTGAAGGGGGTTAACCAGAAAAGGAGCACTATTGAGTAAACCCCTATCACAAGCCCAGTTGTGGCCGCTGTACCTCCAAGCTTAGTTACGAATGGTGGTAACAGAGCACTGTGGATGCCTAGGACACCGGCTGAAACGAATACTGCCGCTAACACACAGGCCAGTTTTACCGATCTTCCCTCGATCTTGGGTTCTTCCGCCATTTGAGCACCGCCTTTCTTTTGTTATTTGGGCCCAGGTGATGTCACCCTAGACCACGAAACTGCCAATATGAACCTCGAAGAAAACGCAGGGAAAGCTGCATGGCGACGGGCTTTCTGGAGGTAGCCGCCTAGCACATTGTCTCTCCCCCTGGGGAACGCTCTGCGCGTGATCCTTCGACCAGCGCAGACCGTCCCCCCAAGCGAATCTTTGTTGGCCTGTCAACCAACTACGGTGGATCCGGTAACGTGAGAATCTCTGGCCGCTTTTTGAGCCATTCCGCTGTCTCCCTGAGGCCCTGTTCCAAAGGAGTGGTCGTATACCCCAGGTCTTCCTCTGCCCGTGTGACTAGCATAGTTCCCACTTGGAGAGCATGCCGCTGCAGGTTTCCAAGCCCCTTCTCCATCTGTCCGGGACCAACCTCTATATCTGCCCCCGGTACGACTTTCCTTACAGTTTCCACTACCTCTCTTGCCGAGACCTTTCTCCCGCTGGTGATGTTGTAGAGTCGGTGTTTGAGGGGTCTGACAGTGAATGCGAGAAACACCCCGCGGACAGTGTCTTTCACGTAAGTGTAGTCCGTCTTGTGATCCCCGCCTTTCTCTAGTTTTGCTGGCTTGCCAGCCAATGCGTTTGAAAGGAACCACTGCGGATACCAACCCGCCTTCGTCGCGGGCCCGTACACCCACGATGTCCTACATGATACCGAGTCCACGCCATGGACATCATGGTACATTGCCGTCAGTGTCTCGCACATTACTTTCATCGCTCCATACTCATCGAGCATTGCCCTTGGCCCCGTCAAGACAGGAGCATAATCGGTCTCCACCATAGGATTCGGATCCGGCCTGTACCCGTAGGCGGCATTGCTACTTATATATACAAACTTCAATTTCTCAAGCCTGCACACTTCCAGCAGATTATAACAGGCGTCGAAGTTTGCCTTTGCCATAGGCGGCATAAGTGCCCCTGCCGCCATAGGCCCCACAGGCAGTGCACAATGTACGATTCCCTCGACCTCATACTTCCTCACAGCATCCAACGCGTTCCGCCAGTCTTGAACATCCCCCATAACGAACTCCCACTGGCCCTTCTTTTCCTCGAGGATGTCCAACTCGCTTGGCGCGATGTCATACAGTATGGCTTTATAGCCCTCTTCGATGAATTTCACAGCGCAGTTTGCGCCAATGAAACCCATCCCCCCGGTAATCAGTACGCTCTTCACGATTTACCTCCTTATGCTTGTGTACCTTCCGAAGAGAATGGGGGAAGCATGCGTAGCTTGGCTACGCATGCCCCCCGGTTTTACTACATGCCATCTCCTTCGTAAGGCTCTCCCTCAGGAGTCGCTGGTAACAGCCACCAAGGCCATGGGAAGAGATAGACGTTGGGATCAATCATGATGTTGACGAAAACCGGTTTACTTTCCGCTTTTGCCCTTTCGTATGCTCTCTCCAATGCTGGCCGAATTTCATCTGGATCTTCGACGAATTCTCCAGCAGCGCAGCCAAGACCTTCCGCTACTTTCTCGTAGTGGAGACCTTCCTGGAAGTACGCCCCTGGCGCATTGTGCCTTCCCCAGATCCTTCTTTGATCAGCGTAGACCATCCCCCAAGCGCTGTTGTTGCTGCACACGATGACCCCTGGCACGTTGAGCCTTGCCAGGGTCTCAAGCTCACCCATGTATTCTCCGAGGGACCCGTCTCCAAGAGCGGGCATCAGGAAGAACTTATCTGGATGTGCGCAAGCGGCTCCCACCCCCATCGGTAAGCCACAACCCACACTGCCCAACGAGCGCTGGATCGCACCGAGGGACGCCATTTGACCCGGCCACTGAAGCGGGACGCCGTAAGCCCCTGTATACCTCCCCCACCACACCATGGTATCTGCGCCGTCCATCGTCATGATGGCGTCCTTGTGGAGATTATGGGCCATCATCCAGTCGAACACCTCTTTGGTTACCCTAACCGGATGTATAGGCTTGTTGTCCCAGAACTTCTTCTCTAGTTCCTGGAGGTGTGCTTTGGCTCCCTCTCTGCGAGCCTTGAGCGTATCAACCCATTCTGAGAAGTCTGGGAACTTGACGCCCTTAGCCTCGTCTATCATCTGCCTCAAGACGAGCTTTGCGTCGCCCACAATCCCTATGTCTACCGGGTAGCAACGCCCGATGTCTTCGGCTTTAGGATATACAACGATTGGCTTGGCCTCAGTGTACGGTAGAGCCATAAGGGACCCTTCCATACCTTGGGACTCTTTGCCAAGGAGCAGAGCGACGTCAGCATCAGGGCAAGCCTGCATCCCAATATTGTAGGGATTATCTCCAAGTAGCCCTTGACAGATTGACACGGGTATACCCGTCAGCTCGACGAATTCTTTCACCTCGTCCCAAGCCTGAGACTGACGAGCAAGAGAGCCTACCTCAATGATAGGCCTCTCAGCCTTCGCCAGAGCCTTCACAGCCTCCTTTACGTACTGGGGATCACCCGCAGGCCTGGCCTCTGTTCTTCCAGTAGGATACTTCGCCAGCTCGCTTGGGTCACCCCTTGAGTACAAGATGTCAATAGGTATGTCAATGTACACGCATCCCGGGATCCCAGTTTGCGCGTGCCTGAAAGCCCACTTCATGTATTCTTGAATTCTAAACCAGTCTCTGCAGTGTATGGAGTCTTTGGCCTCTGAATGCTTGGCAAAAGCCGCCCCGTCCATCTCCTGGAGGACCCGCCTCCCCTCACCATACGTTTGGCATGCTCCTCCGATGACGACAACTGGGACTTGCCCCCAGGTTGCAGTCAATATGCCCTGGGCGGCAAGTGGCGTCATTCCGGCGGTGATGCACGCTACACCCACCTTTCCGGGAGATGCAACCGCGTATCCCATAGCAGCCAACACCGCCGCTGCCTCATGTCTGGTGGTAACGACCTTGATTCCCTTATCCGCAGCCGCATTAAGGATACCGATGGTGTGGCCACCAGTCACAGTGAAGATGTACTCCACACCCTCCTCCACCAGGGCGTTAGCCACTAGCTCGTGTCCCCATGGGTTTTCAGGGTCCCAATAGATCTTCTCACGTTCCTGCGCCATTTTTTCCTCCTTATAAGTAGGCGTTCTTTGCTGATGCGCTGAAAACGTCAACATTACGTGTGTTACATCACCTCCTTATTCCGTGAACTGAAGTCACAAGCTCCACTTACTCTCTTTGCACGTATGGCCATGTCAATGCTTGATCTGCCCACCACATGCCTGCAACGAACGTTAAGACTGCTCGTCCAGCTCATCGACACTCGGCGAACTAGACCTCCGCACCGGTCCTTCCTCGAACGCCGCGAGCGCCAAGAACTGCCTCTCCAGATTCTTCAATGAGCGAAGGATTTGATCCAGTTCCTCCTCATAGAGCCTCTGATACGCATCCACTCGCTGCTCCAGACGTAGCAATCGTCGTGCGAGTTCAAGTTGCGTAGCGAGTTGATCTCCCTCAACATAGGCTTCTGTGGACATGATCCTGAGTCTCACGCCTAAAGTGGCTCACAGCATGGCCTGCTCTCAATTATATCAAGGTTGACCAGCCTAGGCAAGGGCAAGGAGGACAATTCCATGGCCCAAAAGTGCCAAGTAGAAGAAACCGGCTCTAAGATGCCTGTCGCGGCATCCTCGAGCCGGGCCCAACTCTTACATCGGGTACGTAAGGGGAGAAAACGCGTTGTGACAAGTGCTGCCTAGATCAGTCCCCGCTTGATCGCCTCCGCCACCCCTTGTGCACGGGTGCGCGTTCCCAGCTTGTCCCTGATATTTTGGGCTTTTCGTTTGACAGTCCTCGTGCTCCAGTACATTCTTTCGCCAATCTCCCTGGTGGTTAGCCCCTGGGCGATTAGCGCCAGCACCTTTAACTCCTGTTCGGACAGGTCGGTCTGGCTCCGGGCATAGGCTTGGGCCAAGATTTGGAATTCACTTAGCACCTTGTCCAACAGAGAGGGGGACAGCAAGCGCTTTCCTTGATGCACACTCCGGACAGCCTCCGCCAGCGTTTCGTCCGAGGTGCTCTTCAGTAGATAACCATAGACCCCCGCCCGCAACGCACCAGAGATGTACTCACCATTGCCATAGGCGGTCAGGATGATGATCTTGGCCCGCGGGGCTTGGTGGCGCAATTGGCACGCAATCTCCACTCCATCTGGTCCGGGCAATCGAACGTCCAGGAGGATCACATCAGGGGACAGATCGACCGCTGCTCGCAAAGCCGCTGCTCCGTCCTCGGCATCCCCCACAACCAAGATATCCGGATACGAAGACAATAGGCTCCGCAAGCCACGTCGCACACTGGGATGATCATCTACCACTAAGACCCGAATGGCATCCATAGCAACCCCCTTTTCGCCTGACCGCCCATTAGACCATCACCGGAGCATTCAACTCTACCCAGGCCGGATTCCTGACACACCAACTTCCCTGGACCCCTATGCCCCATACCACTACGTTCCGTCCCACTGGATGGGTAGCCAAAACGACACGCGGGTTCCATGTCCTGGCTTTGACCACACCTCCATTTTTCCACCATGGCTTTCAATTCGCTCCTTCATCCCTGGCAGCCCCCAATGCTTGCCGTCGCAGGTACCCGCCCACCGCTCATAGCGGAATCCCCGTCCATCATCCTGCACGATAACACAAAGCATAGCAGGCCGAAAATCCAAGGCGACAGATGCTGTCTCGGCTTTGGCATGGCATGCGATGTTGTACAGAGCTTCCTCCACCACACGGAAGACAGCTATCTTGAGTGGTGACGGTAGTTGGTAAGGATTGCCCTTGACTTGAACCTGACAGGCAACCCCGGAAACCTCTTGGAATCTACTGACGTGCTTCTGCAAGGCAGAGACCAACCCCTCGACATCTAGGATTGGCGGGTACAAGTCGTAAATCACGCGCCGGATCTCTTCATCCATTTCTTCCAGCACATCACGGGCAGCATTAAGCTTCTCCTGCACAGCCGCTGCCAATCCGGACGCCAGGGCTACCTTCGCCGCCTGTAGCTCATAGCGGACAGCGGTGATGAGTTGCACGACCCCATCATGCATGTCATTTGCGATCCGCGCTCGTTCTTTGTCTTGGACGCGGGTGATCCCAACCAGCAGTGACCGCAGCTGTTCGGCCTGGGCTGTGATCTCATCGGTGGCCTCGGCTAACTCTCGAGTTCTCTCCTCCACCTTCTGCTCCAACCTTCGGTTAAGCTCCTCGACCCGCGTGTGGAGTTCAGCGTTCCTAATGGCTATGCTCGCCAAATCGGCGAATAGGCTTAACAGCCAGGCGTCATTGTGGTCAAACAGCCGTGCTTGCGCAGGATTGGCGACAACAATTCCCCCAATGATCTGATTCCGCGATCGGAGAGGCACGCCGACCATCCTTGTATTGGGAATGCCAGCGAACCGCTCAACCCTTCCTGACCAATTCTCATAGTCGTTCACAACCAGAGGCTTGCCCGTCAGAATCACGCTCCCTATGAGCCCTTGTCCTGGCCGCAAAGTGGTACCAGCCCAATCCCTACTGGTGTTATAGTTGGCTACGTTGCGAACCATCCCTGACTTTGCGTTGTATACATAGAAAGCGCCCACTCGAGCCCCCAAGAGGTGAGCCCCTCGGGTCAACAAAGCCTCCAGAAGCTCACTCACGTCCAGCTGCGCGAGCACATCAAGCGACGTCTCGTGCAAGGCCACCATAGCCTCCCAGCGATGCCTGATCTCCCGAAACAACCCCGCGTCTTGGATAGTGATGGCCACTTGGTTGGCAAGAATCTGTAATATGGTGAGGTCATCCTCGTCGAAGGCTCCGCACCGATCACTTTGTACATCTAGAACGCCAAGGACTCGCTCTTGGATGCGAAGAGGCACAGCCAGTTCCGACCTAGTCTCTGGCAAGAGCTCCTCCTCATGGAAGCGAGGCTCCCGACGAACATCATTGCACAGCAGTGCCTGGCCTGTCTGCGCCACCCATCCGGTGATACCCTCCTGGCCTACTTTTAGCCGCAGGCCCCGCTCCTTCATCAACTCGGCACTCGGACCACTAGCTTCTCTGAGTACCAGTTCGCCCACTTCTTCGTCGATGAGCAAGATATGGACCTGATGATAGTTAAACCTCTCTTGGATCAGTTTCACAACCTGCTCCAGCTGCTGGTTGAGATTCGATAGGGCCGTTAGCTGCTGTCCTGCCAGAGCCGCCGTCTCCAGCAGCAGAACGCGGCGGCTGACTGCCTCGTACAATTGGGCGTGCTCGATGCCTGGTGCGATCTGCTGTCCCAGGGCGCTGAGGAGCTGCTGGTCTCGGGAATCAAAGGCACTCTTGTGACGACGTGCTACGTGGATTACTCCCACCACCTGCCTGTTGGTCTTCATCGGTACGGTGAGGATGGATTGGAACCCCTCCCTCGCGCAAGGGCTATCAATCAGGGACGCGTCGGCGTCTAGATTGTCTATGGCAAGAGTTTCCCCAGTCTGGGCGCACCTGCTACACAAGCAGCGGTCGAGTTCCAGGATGCGTACTGCCTCTGCGAAGTCCGACGAGACGCCGAAGTCTGCCCGCGGAACCAACCTCTCCCCTCTCACCGTCCAGATGCGCCCAGCGTCGATGTCCGTGATCTCCCCTATCTTGTCCAAGATCGCCCGAGAAGTCTCCGTCAAATCCTGGCTGTAGTGAGCCCATTCCTCCTGCGATCCTGCATCTTTTCGTGCAACTATGGTTGCGCAGGTCAACATCAGCCATGCCAAGATAGGGCGTACTAGGCCCGGAGACAAGACGCCACACCGCACACCAGGGACTGTGGAAGCACTTTCTTGGAGGGCTAACTGCTCGAGCAAGACGTATCCAGCGCAAACCAAGGGAATTGCGACCAGAATTGCCCAGCGCGACCGGAGAACGCGACTGGCCAACTGCGTAACCTTCTGCATCATCTGTCTCCCCTGTACGGAGCAACCTCACAACTCGGCCCGCTTCAACCTTGATGTATCGCTCACACTGCACCTCTTACAAACGGGCTTTAGGGCAATGGCACTAACTTTTTGCGCTTTCGGCTGAAAATGTGTACACTTGTCCCGTAC
>CAYPOY010000076.1:0-18172 GCA_964412395.1 uncultured Anaerolineales bacterium
CCTGCGCCTGCGCCATGCGCTTCGCCGCGACGCCGGCGGTAACGGTGCGGTCGGCCACTTCGACGTCGCCGCCACCACCGCAACAAAGGGCGTTCTCGCGGCTGGCGGACATCTCACGGAACTCCAGCCCCGGAATGCGGGCCAGCACCTCACGCGGCGCGTCGTAGATCTCGCTCTTGCGCCCCAGGTCGCATGGGTCGTGGTAGGTGACTACCTCCTCTACCGAGCCGAGGGCCAGTTTGTCGCCAGCGAGGAGTTCCGCCAGGAACTCGCTAGCGTGCTGCAACTGGATGCCGGAGACATCCACAAACTCGGGGTAGAGGTGCGTCCAGGCGTAATAGCAGGAAGGGCAGGTGAAGACAATCTTTTTAACCCCCGCAGCCCGTGCCTTCTGGACATTGTGTTGTGCCGACTTCGCCATGCGGTCACCCATCCCCGCGATATGGAGGGGGTAGCCACAGCACCACTCGTCTCTGCCCAGCGTGGTGAACTCCACATTGGCCCGCTCCATGATCTGCACAAATGCCTGGGGGATGCTGTAGACGCGGGGGTAGAAGGAACTGACACAGCCAATGAAGTAAAGAACCTCGGCCTTCCTGCGGCGGGGCTTGACACCCCGTGGAATGCGTTCGAGGTTCTGGCTCCAAATCTGGCGGTTCTTGTTATCGTCGCCGGAGATGTTGTGGTCGGCGACAATCGTCCCCCCGAACATCTCCATTCCCTCGGGAACGTTGATGTCCACGCGGACAGCGTACTCCTTAAGGGCAATCATCGTATCCGTGATCGGGATATCCCGCGGGCAGCGCACCTGACAGGATTTGCAGGTAGTACAGAGCCAGAAGGTACGGCTTGCAAGCACCTCCTCCGTCAGGCCCAGGCGAACCATCTGCCACAACTGGCGTGGGGTGTAGTCCATCGCATAGGCGGTGGGACAGGAAGCGGAGCAAGTGCCGCACTGAATACAGGATAGGAGCTTCTGCCACCACTCCGGGGCCACCTCCCGCGCCAGATCGCGGTTCAGCGTCGCGAGATCAAGGACTTGGTTGACTTCGTGCACTCTACATTACCTCCTTCTAGCAACCTCTGCACGTGTTTATGTGGTGCCGGTTCCACGACCTCCAGCCCCTGGGCCGGGGGTATCCTCGACAATTATACGCTGAAAGCGGCACAGGAGCAAATGGTGATAGAACTGGACTGGCTCGCTAACAATGCTGGAGAGAGCACCCACCGCCAGGTGGGGGCGCAGAATACAACTCGCCCTAATCCGTTAGGCGTGGATGTGGGCTGTGAGTATGGACCAGGGCGATCTCCAGAATGATAGCCCATAATATACATCAGAACGCGCATTAGGTCAAGTGATACCTTCTGGCCTTGCATAAGGTTCACCGCATTGTTCGGGAGCGATCCGAGCCCGAAGAGGCGGACAGGTGTGTTCATCGGATTGCCCTCACGGAGATTCCGGGGCAAGCAGAACGAGGTCGTCAGGCACCAGTCCGTCAGGGCCCAGGACCGGGAGGCGCTCCAGCGTGTCCGACTGGTACATCCCCGCCGCCAGATGCATGCGCTGTCCGGCGGGAAGCACCGGCACCTCCAGGATGTGATCGTCGAGTATCACGTCGCCGGCCTGCCAGGCTGAGGTAGGGTAACGACCGCAGTGGGGCAGTCCATCGTGTTGGGCTAGCAGTTGTCCTGCCTCATTCAGCAGGTGGACGAAAACCGTATAGTCCCCCGCTGGTCGTTCGTCAGCGTGCCAGTAGAGCGTGACGGTCAGCGGCACGCCGCTCTGAATCGGTCCCGACAGCCGGTATCCGGTCAACGTGATCTGTTCGCCCAACCGGTAGTCCAGCAGCTGCACGTTCTCAGGGAGCTCCGAAAGCGGTCGTTCTGGAGCAACCCGCACCCGAGCCAGCGTGTAAAAATCCACCACAGCCCCGGCGGGGTCGCGGGCAACCAATCTCTCGCCGGTGGATGCGTCGTATAGCCCAACCACCAGGTCGTACATCCCGGGGACAGGTGCCCAATCCTCGACGTGGACGCGGTAGACGTCGCAGAAGGCCCATCCCACGCGCCAGAGCGAGGTGGGAAAGCGACCGAGGCCAGGGTAGGTGTACCGTTCGGCCACCCGCTCGTTAGCCCGCCCTATCAGGTGGATGAAGACAGTGTAGTCCTGGGCCATCGGTGCCAGCGCCTCCCAGCAAACGCGGACCGCCAGCGTACCACCTGGTACCACGGATGTTCGGTCCAGGGAGGCACCCAGTAGACGGGCAGTGCTGCCACAGGTCAATTCCACGCCTTGAACCGTCGTGACGGCATCGGCAGGCGAGGTCAACTGGGGCGGGGCAAAGGCTGGCCGGATAACCACCCAGGGAGTGAGAAGGCTGAGAACGGCCAGTCCGATCAGAAATAGAGGGCGCAGCCACCGCTGCGGCAGTGCTACCCATCCCCCGACCAGGAGTAGAGCCCAAGCCCCGATGGCAGGGAAGAGCAGCCGACCGTGAGGGGCTTCCACCTGCCGCATCCACTGCAGGAGAGCGGCGAACACCAGCAACCACCACGCCGAAGCCAAAAGAAAGACTCGCCTGGGACCGGGGAGACAGCGCCGTTTCAGCGCCCTGCCCCACCCGATCAGGCTGACCACCAGGGCCACTCCCAGCGCCAGGTACACCCACAGCGGGAACTCGATGTGCCCCCAGCCGAAGCCGCCCCAGAAGGATCGGTAGACCCTGGGCAGTCGGGCCAGGAGTGTCCCGAAGGAGCCCGGTGCTGCCCGTCCCCATGGCGTGTTCACATGCACGTGGAGGGCGAGAGGGTCACGGTACAGGAGCGCGTTGCGAAGAACCCACCAACCGCTGACGGCAGAAGCCGTCAAAATGACCAGTGACAAATGACCAATGACGAATGACCAATGACCAATGACCAATGACCAATGGTGAATGGCGAATGGCGAATGGCGAATGGCAAATGGTGTTTTTCGGGCTCGTGGGCGGCAAGTAAGTATCAGAACTATTACGGCGAGAGGGCCCAAGAGCAGGCAGCTAGTTTTGGCCAGGGCGGCCAGCCCAATTAGCAGGCCAATGGCGAGGCTTCGGCGGAGCGTTATCCCTCGATTAGCGGCACGGGCAAGCGCCCACAATACGCCGGTCGCAAAAGCCGCCGCCGCGCTATCGTTGCTCACCACGCCGCTGATAAACAGGAACTGCGGGGTAAAAGCGACCACGGCTGCCACGCTCAGAGCCCAGGCCGGTTGCTGAGGGAATGTCTCACGCCCCAGCCCCCAGGCAGCTATGACGGTCATCAGGCCGAAAGCCAGTGAGACGAAGCGCGCCAACCGGATCGCCAGTACAGCTCCTCGCCAGGGGAATCGCTCGCGTTCCGTGTGGATCAGCATGTTCTTGTTGTCGTTCACTGTCCCACTGGCCTGGTACCCGAAGCCGGGGTTGTGCCACATCAGCTCCGCCAGGTCCTCGTCGGGCGCGAATCCGCTGACCAGCGCGGCCACGGCGTAATAAAGCGGCGGCTGAGCCACTTCCTGGTAGGCCCCGCTCTCGATGCCGGTCAGGGCGGGCAGTGCGCGCTCTTCGACCAGGTAGCGGACGTAGGCATAGTGCCAAACCTCGTCGGGCGCTTCGAAGAGGGGCGTGATCAGGCTGTAGACCAGCCCCAGCAAGAGAAAGAGCAAGAGCAAGGCATAAGGGAAAAACCTGGCGTTGAACATCCGTGATTTGACGTTTATTGCCTTACCTCCACATCACCGGCGGAGTTTTGGGGAGGAGGAACGATCGGCTTGGAAAAACCAATCGTGGTTTTATAGGAAAAGGAAGGCGAGGTGCGACAGGTGTCACTCACCAGATGGCGCGCGAGGATCACGAACCTGATATTCTGGCCCTCCTCCAGCCACTGGATAACCGCCCGATGATGAGTTCCACCAGTCTGATCCACGGGGGTGTAGAGATCCAGCGACCGCCAGTTCGTAACTAACGGCAAGTAGACGGTAGGAAGGAGAAGCGAGCCTGTCCCTGTGGACGTGATGGGCAGTGTGGGCGTGATCACTCTGTACCAGACCTGGGTTAAGGCTGGCTCCGTTGTCTCCCACTCGATGACTAACTGCCCAGACTGTGTGTAGCTCACCACCTCAGTAATGAGTCCATCCGGATCCCAGCTTGGTGGGTCAGGGAGCCGCCCCGGGGGCAGGGGTACCTCCACCAGAGTCCCTGCGTCCCAGAATGTGTCATACGGCGTATAGCAGTGGTCCGGTGAGACATAAGTAACGACGGTGACATGATCGCTGCGCGACTCGGCTGTCACGGTATGCAACCCCCAGGTGTAGAAGAACGTTTGTTCTGAAGACCAGACAGTATCAGAGGGTAGAGAAGAGACGAAAGGATTATTTGCGGTGTTATACTGACGCCCCAGAGGGTCTATCCCGATCCGGGCATGGTGGTCCAAACCGGCGTCAGAATGGTTCCGCCCGTACATACTGAACTGGTAGAAGGTGCAGGGCCTTACCGGCACCCGTTGGTAGATGCCAGCGGTGTAGGATGCACCCCATTTGAAGTAGACTTGAGCATGGTTGCCATCATACCGGTAAGGTCGCCACTCTCGAACGTCGTCGTATTCTGGAATCGAGCTGCCCTCTATCCACCGCAACCAGCCGTTTGCAACGTAGTGATTAGGATACTTCCAGTAGAAGCCTTCCTCCATACTGCCGTTCACCAGCAGGTTATCCGCCTGTACGTGCTGGACCTGGAGCGGCTCTCCCCCCCACGGGACTTCACCCGCCCCACAGGTAACCTCTCCTTTTCCCAACGCAAGCACTGCTAATAAGACTGTAGTCACGAGATGCCATGCACATCGCTTCATCTGACCCCATTTCCTCCTAAACTCACAAGAATTGATGGTATTATGATCGCGGCGGCGCCTACGGACGATCCGGCCACACCGGCACCGCAGCGTCGGGGGTAGGCACATCCGTCAGCACTATACGGTCTCCTCCCACTTCATCCCCGGCCAAGACGGCCCACCGCTCCATCGTGTCCAGCCAGTAAGCGCCGGTCTGAAGCCAGTAGCGACCGGCTGGCAGATCCTGGGGAGCGGAGAGAAAGTGGCGCTGCACCAGGATGTCCCCAGGCTGCAACTGATCCCAGGGGACCCCCAACCCATCCCCCACGGCCACGGGGCGGCCCTCTGCGCCTACCAGATGGCCCATCAGGGAAAAAGGCCGGCCTGGCGTGTCCGTCACCTGCCAGTAGGTGACCAAAATGATCTCCTGCCCCTCTTGGGTCACCTCGTATCCCAGAAAGACAAGCGGTCCGTCCAGAGGGACCGGAGTGGAGACGGGGGCTCCATCAGTCATCGCCTGGACAGGCGGCCACTCGACCGGCGCTGCCCAGAGATTCTCCCCTAAGATACCCCCGGGACGAGGGCTGGGAGCTTCCCTGGGATTCCACTCGAAGATGGTCAAGGGTGGGATCGCACGGGGGGTCTTCTGCTCGAAGCTGAGCCGAGCCAGGGCGAGTCGCTGTTGAGTGAAATCATCTCCTGGTGCCGCCTCCCGATGGAGGACATACCAACCGGCGGACTCTCCAGCATCTGGGTAGAGCCAACTTTGCGTGCAGTCGAAAGTAAGCATGCGCAGGTCATCCCGGCCAAACCCCTCGACCACCGCCTCGGGCGACAGAGGGGTGACAGGTACAGCGCACTGGGCCAGCCAGGTCGGCCGTGGTGCCCGTTCAGGGACGTGGTAGACAAGCAGCGCGTTGGCCACCACGTCGTCCGGATCCCGGTGCCAGAACCAGTTGTACATCTCCCGGTCAATGAGCTGTAGTCCCCGCAGCGTGGAGGCACTGATTACGTAAATGCCTGGAGAGGGGTTAAAACGAGCAGGCAAAACGGCTGGCGCGTCCGCCAGGGGAGGCAACGGCGTAGCCTGGACCCCGTACAGCTCCGGCCGGATGAAGAAGGTGAAGCTGCTTAGTCGGACATCGGGCCAGTGTTGCTTCTCCAGGTAAGCACGCAGGGCCTTCAAACCCTGTCCCCAATCCACGTTGGAATCAGCCAGGTAGCGGTAGCCGTTCCGTGGCCCTCCTGCGATCTCGTTGAAGAAGGTGAGGTAGAAAGGCCACACCCGGAGTGTGCCGATCATCTGGCAGAGCAATAGAGCCACAACAATAATGCGTAGTGAGTAATGCGTGAGACGTGAAACGTGAGACGTGAAACGTGAAACGTGAAACGTGAGACGTGAGACGTGAAACGTGAAATGTGAAACGTGATGCGGCCCTGACCTTGTCGGCGTGGGGCGTGGGGTAACCAGGCGGGCAGTGAAGAGGTACAGGAAGGGCAGAATGGGGAGCAGATGCCGGTAACCCAGGTTAATCTCGTTCACCATGCTCATGAGAAAGTAGCTTACCGGCAGGCTCGCCAGCACCAGTTCGCGCCATCGCTGTCGCGGGTTACGCCAGACAATCGGCAAGGTCATCCCCAGAGCCGCTCCGATGAGCACGAGGGTGGGCAAAGGCGTCTTGAGGGCGAAGACGACGGGAAAGTAGTACCACCGTCCTCCCAGGTAAGTCTCACCCAATAGGTAGGCCGGGTTGCCCCTGGCGACGTGCCGTCCCACCCGCAGGAAAGAGCGCCAATAAGTCGGGGCAGGAAGCGGGAAGGAGAGCCCAGGAGGAGGGCCAAAATCGAAGAGGTGAACGGCCCACAGTGTCAGAAAAGCCACGCCCAGGTAGGCAAGCAATCGTACCACCAGCTTCTTCCGCCAGCGCTTCAGTCCCCACAGGACTATCAATCCAACGCTGACAGGAAGCACAATAAGAGCGGAAATCTTCGCCGCCAACGCCAACCCCAGAGAGACCCCGGCTATTACCAGACTCGTCCAACTGGGCCGGCGCAGGAGACGCTGGACGGCGTACATGGCGATAAAGATGAAGCAAGTGACCCCCAGGTCAAGGGTTGCCAGCGTCGCGTGGGCCAGGATATTCGGGTCGAAGACAAAGAACGCCAGGGCGAGAAGTCCAGCTCGAGGCCCGAACCACTCGGATGCCCAGCGGAAGAGAAAGGCCCCCAACAACAGGGCCAACCAGGAAATCGGGATACGGGGGGGGATCACCCACGTATCTATGGGAAGGCTCCACCAGATCTCGTTGCGCACGAAGAGTCGCCGATCCCCCTGTGCCCATGCAGGCACATCCCACGGATCGGGAACATGAGGCGAGAGAAGCAAAGGCCAGCTCATCCAGAGCCCTATCAACGGAGGATGGTCCTCGACCAGGCGAAGGTCGCCTGTGCGTAGAACGCTGTAGCCGGTAGAGATGTGGAGGTCCTCGTCAAAAGTGATGGAAAGATGAGGAATGCTAGTCATCGCCTGGGCAAAGAGCACTCCTAGCAACAGAGCTGCCACGCAGGTGTATAAGGCTCCCTGGGCTCCAATGGGCTGTCTGTTCGATACTCTTTGCCGGTGAAGACGAGAAGGGCCATTCACGGCGTGGTCACCTCCTCGACAGGGAGAGGCGGTGGTACGTTGATCACGATCACGTTGTAGCGTTGAGGAGTCCCCGATGCATCCACCACCGGAAGGCGCTCCAAAGACGGCCACGTGTACATGCCCACATTCAGCATAAGCGGTCCACCCCCCCCCATACCCCCCCCTGTGGGGGGGGGGGGTGGGGGGGGGGGCACCGGCGACAAGCTGACCACGTCAGTAACAACTTGGCCAGGAAGCCAATACGACGTGGGAAAACGGCCGTCCAACGGCTGGCGATCTACCTGTGCCAAAAGACCCCCATCCGCCCCTCTCAAGTGGACAAAGGTCGTCGCGTCATAGGGTACAGGTTGCAGTGATTGCCAGGTTAGCGTCAGTGTGACTGAGCCCTCTATAACGCCCGAAAGCTGCACTCGGTTAAGTCCGATTGCATTATCCAGAACATAGGGAGCCGGTTGTTCAACCGTTGGCAATCCCCCAGGCGACAGAACCGGCACGCCTCTGACAACCGCTATGTCGAGAGGATCGCCCTCTGGACTTGCGGCTTGCAAGCGGTGATCAGTTTCCGGATCAATGAACCCAATCTCAATAGCAGCACCCAGGGGTGTAGGCGCGTCCGGAGAAACCTGTACCAGGACTTTATCACAGAATGGATTGCCAGGTGTCCAGCGATCCGTGGGGAGGTTGCCTAACCCCGGATATGTCCTCCGTGAGCCCCATACACCGGGAGCACCATGTAAATCTAGCTGGCTGAGGTCCAATAGGTGTACGAATACCGCATAGCGTGTATTTGTCTGGGCCAGCGGCTTCCAACATAGCTCAACCGAAAGGTATGTTCCAGGAAGAGCAAAGGGCTTGGGCAAATTGTAGCCAACGAGTTGAGCAACCTGAGTTCCCGTTTCTGGGTCAACGTAGATGGTACCTACCGGATGCTCAACCTGCGCCCCTGCCCACTCATGCCAGGGATGATAAAGCGGATATATGCTCACAAAAGGAATTAGAGCACTGACGATCATCACTATCCCTGCACCAAACGGCATAACTATGCGGCGCCAACTCCTGGGAAACGCATACAGCCATCCCAATACAAGGAACAAGGCGATGGGCGCAATCGCTGGGAACAGCAACCGCCCATAAGCCCACGAGGTCTTTCTGGTCCAGTACGTAATCAGCAGGAGTAGAAAGGTCGCAGGCCAACTCAGCAACACAATCCAGGCGTGAAACGTAAGACGTGAAACGTAAGACGTGAAACGTGATGCGTGGCGCGGTTGATTGAGCCGATTGAACCAGTTTGACAAAACGCCCCATGCGAGAAGCCCCAGGCTTATTCGCCCCCACCAGATAAGCACCTCATCCAGCCACATCTGGCTGACAAAGGTGCGGGATGGATTAGCCCAAAATGTGTGTTCGATACTAAACAAATCGTGCCCTATCCGATCCCCAAACGGCCTCGCCGCAGCATAGCCCGAGATATGTGTGCCGATAGACAACGGGTCGTCGTACAACAGCGCGTTCCGTGCGTACCACCACCCACCAATGAGCAGAGCGACAACCACGATAATGAGCCCATCTCGAAAAAAAGAGCGGCGCAGGCCACGGTGGGTGAAAAGCAAGGCTAGACCCGTCAGAGGGAAAAAGACCAGCCCGCTTACCTTGGTAATGCTGGTAAGACCAAGGATTGCTCCCATTAGCACAGCAAAATAGGCGAAGTGACCTTTTTGCAAGCGAACCATCAAGATGGCTATCACCAACGTGCCAAAGAAAGCAATCGCCACGTCGTTATTGACCGCAGTTGCTATGTACAAGAACTTGGGCTGGAACCCGACAACAGCCGCCGTTGCGATTGGAACCATAGATTGCTTGGGAAGCAACTGCAACGCCAGGGAATACGAAGTGATCATCGTCCCAAGACCAAAGAGCAAGGAGACCAGCCTGGCACCCAGAATCAACGGCGTCATGTGGGGTGGGTGGAGAAATACATTCCGGTTATCGTTCCTGAACCCTGGTACTGAGAAATCCATATAAGGGTTGGTGACAAGTAACTGGTCTGGATCTGCAACGTCGGGCAGCCTACTGGTCAGTATTGAGGTGACGACATAATACAAGGGCGGCTGCTTATACTCGGATGGGAATCCCTCTGAGAAAGCGAGAGGTGGCAGCATATGATGTTCCCGCAAGTATAGGATATAGCCATAATGACCGTCTTCGTCCGGCTTTTCTAGCGCTGGCGTGACCAGCACATAGATGATGCCAACCAGAACGTACAAGACAGCCAGCCAGAAAAGCGGCGCACGCACAGTCTCTCCAAGTCTCGAGCGAGGGATGTGCATCACCGGTCTAGGACCTCCAATCGCGTCAACACGATCCGATCAGCAGCAGGCTGCCTTCCTGACGTAACAACAAGCCGCTGCAAATCTGTCAGCGCGTACGCGCCTGTTTGGAGCCAATATGTCCCTGGCGCGGCGTCTGGAGGGACCTCCAGCGTGTGCTGTTGGACAATGATATCGCCAACCTGCCAGCTTTCGACCGGTACTCCCAACCCATCACCTACTGCCACGGGCTGTCCATCTCCATTCAGCAAGTGTGCCATCAGCGACAGGGAATAGCCAGGGATATCCGTTACAGACCAGTAGGTCCAGAGAACCAGTGCCTTGCCCGGTGACACGGTGTCCGGTTCCACCCGACAACCCAGTAGCGTCAGTGTACCGGAGAGAGAAAGGGGCAGGGTGAGGACTTCCCCGTCATTCTCCACCCGCTCCGGCGTCCAGTCCGAGGGGGCGACGATCACCGGCCCGGTTCGCACGCCATCCATCAGCCACCTGGGGGCCTCAGGGGACCACTCGTAGATGGCAAAAGGAGGCACATCGCGCGGTCTCCGCTGTTCGTAGACCAGACAGGCCGGTGCCCGATGTGCCTGTGCAAAGTCACTCTCGGTCTCCTCCCCGTGGTAGAAGGCATACCACCCTGGCGACCTCCCGCCGTCGGGGTAGAGCCACGCCTGGGTGCAGTCGAAGTAGGCCAGACGCAGGTCATTGACATTGCGGCCAAATCCTTCGGCAGCAACCTGTGGCGAGAGAGGAGACACCGGCACCGTGCATTGGGCTAACCAGCCGGGTATGGGGTCTTGCAGTGGGACATGGTAGTAGAATAGCACGTGACCTATGCGGGCGTCGGGCTCGTGCTTGCGGAACCAGTCGTACATTTCCGGGTCAGCCAGGGGGATGCCGTCCAGCGTCGTGGTGCTGATCACGTAGTCGCCTGGCGGCGGACTGAGGCGAGAGGGGAAGACGGCCGGCGTGTCGCCCCGCATCGGCGTCAGCGGATCGTACTCCACGCCGTAGATCGCCGGGTCGTAGAAGATGAATGCCGAGAGGTGCACTGGCCCCAGCCCGCGCTCCTGCTGAAAGCGGGCCAGGTCCTTGTACGCCTGTCCCCAGTCGGTGTTGGAATCGGCCAGGTAGCGCCAGCCGCCATCTGGGCCTCCGGCTAGTTCGTTGAAGTAGGCCAGGTAGTGGGGGAAGAGGCGCAGGGTGCCGAGAGCTAGCCAGAGGAGCAGAGCATAAAGCGTGAAACGTGAAACGTGAAACGTGATTCGTGAAACGTGATTCGTGAAACGTGATTCGTGAAACGTGATTCGTGAAACATGAAACGTGATTCGTGAGATGAAGATGAACAGTAATGGGAGGACGGGCAATAAGTGGCGGTAGCCGATGTTTAGCGGGCTGATCAGGCTACTTGCTCCGTAGATGAGAGGGAAGAGTAACAGGCTGGCCTCGTCGAGCAAGGAACGGCGAGGGCCTTTCCAGAAGGCTACCGTGGCAGCGAGGAGCAAAATCAGGGTTGGCAGTGGCGTCTTTAGCCCGAAAGCGACGGGGAAATAATACCACCATCCCTGTGAGCGGTTCTCGCCCATCAGGAAGGCGGCGTGCCCATCGGCCATGTGCTGGCGGAGGCGCAGCCAGGGTATGGAATGGCTGGCTGCCGGAACCGGGAAGGGGACGCCGGGAACGGAACCTACCTCAAACCCGTAGAGGCCCCACAACACCAGTCCAGCGATAACCAAGAGCAGCAGGAGCGAGGGGATTCGTCGTCGTGGTAGGGCCATCCCGCCCAGCAGAATCACCACAGGTAACAGCATCGCCGCCGAAAGTTTGGCCCCCTGTGCCAGGCCGAGGGTCACGCCAGCGAGCACCAGGCGCGGTACGGTGGGGCGGTGCAGGAAGCGGGCCAGACTAAAGAGCGCCAGCGTGATGAAGCAAGCTGCACCCAGGTCGGTGCCTGCGACGGAGGTATGAGCCAGGATGTTGGGATCGAAAGCCAGGAGAAAGAGGGCCAGGGTGCCCCCCTTCCACCCCCAGAGGTCCTTTGCCCAACGAAAGACGACCGCTCCCAGGAGCACGGCCAGGAGCACCACCGGCACCCGGGCAGCGAACACCAGCCGGTCTATGGGCTGGTAGGGATAGATCAGCGCCTGGGTGGCCCGCACCAGCCGCACGCTGTCGGTCACCGCTATATCGGATTCCCATCCTGGGAGGGTGGTCGGATCCGGCAAATCGGGCACTGCCAGCAGTGGCAGCGCCTCCAGCAGCTTGGCCAGTGGTGGATGTTCTTCGACCAGGCGAAAATCACCGGTGCACAGGATGGTGTAACCGCTGGCAATGTGCAACCCTTCATCTATGGTGACAGAAGTTCGGGCTGCACCGCCGGCGGCTTGCGCGAAAATTGTGCATAGAAGCGCCAGAACCAGTAGATTCAGTGGCGCTAGTGCTTTACGTGTCGTTGATTCAGGAGTCATTATGACCAATCATTATGTCTGTAGATCAACCGCTGATAGAGAAGCGGCTGGCAGGTAATTGTACCATTGTCCGGGTTTCCGGCAAGAGAGCGACAAGCAGAAATCCAGACCAGGCATCCTGCGTGCCGCCAGGAGGTTGGCCTTATCAAACCACGGCTATTTTAGCATTGACGGAACACACCGGATCCGTCAGGTCGCTTCCCTTGACACCTATAGTCTTTTCACTTATACTGCCCTCCGAAATGGGGCTCAGCGCGGGAAATGAATTGAACGTAATCCGTTCTGACCTCCGGGAATCCAAATGCGTAAGGAGAACTTTGAGATGAAATCCCTATTTCAACGTTTGTGTCTGGTCTCGGGCCTGGTGGCTGCACTGATCGCGCTGGTGACTCTTGCGCCTCTTACGTCGGCCACTCTTGTCTACGCTGGGCAGGATGCTGTTCCTCCCACCCTGGTGGTCGCCAGCGAAGTCGCTGACAGCGCATCGCTGCACAACCCAAGCTTCGACAACGGCGATTGGTACGAGTTCAACGCTCGCTACCAGCATGCCTATCCAACTGGCTCATGGCTCCCGGACGATGACAATAACCTGAACGATAACATACCAAAAAGTAGCCGCCAGGACTGGCGGCTCTGGTTTCTGGACGGCACATCTGTCGTGGACGTTGACCCAACAAGGACGGAGGATCCAGAGCATTCTCCGCCTAAGGCCGTCAAGTCCCGTCCTTATAGGTGGGACTCGATAAAACACCAAGTGGCCGGCATCTATCAAGTGATTTATAACCCTACCCCTTGTCTGGTCTACAAGTTTCAGATGTATGGCCAGTCCAGCCCGAAAGAAGGCACGCCTTACGCCTCTTTAAAGATCGGCATTGACCGGGTGGGCTGGCATCCAGATTCAGAGGAGGACCCGGCTGTTCATGGCGACTTCCCCGATACCACAGCGTGGGGAGATGCTTACGATTCCAAGTTTACCTTTAGCCTTTTCACGGTGTCCGCGGAGGCCTGGAGCGACGATAAGATCACCGTCTTTACCTATGTCGATGCCATCGGCGATGGCCAGCACCGCATCTTGTGGGACACAGGTTCCCTACAGGAGGTGACACCGGCGCTGATTTCCGATCCCGACAATCCGCCTTCCGCGAGCGGGATTAGCGAGTTGGCAGTGGTTACCCGCAGTACATCGGCCACACTGAGCTGGCATACACCTAACACAGCGCTGGGGCAGGTCTACTATCGTCTGATTCCCACTCCTTCCGAGCCTGTTACTCCAACGGGCACTCTTTTATACGCCACTTACCTTCCCCTGCTCATGGCCAGCCGTGCGCCCAGTCCGTGGCTTTCGACACCTCTGAATAAATCGCCTGTTAGTGCTCACTCCGAGGAGATCAGCGACCTGCAGCCAGACAGTACTTACGAGTACATCGTCGCCTCTCGAGGCCTCCCGGGTGAGCAATGCGTCACCTGGGCCTCAAATAAACAAACGTTCACTACAGCCGCAGCCCCGTAGAGATGATACAGTTATCTCCGCTCCTGCCCCCGCTTTGAGCAGAAAGCGGGGGCTCTTTTGTAGCAGGTTCGTGGTCATCGTTCGGCAGTGACCAACATCGCTGGCAGCACCAACTGGTCACTGATTGTTTTCCCTCCCCTCTCGATTAGCCACCGTTCCATCGTGTCGAGCCAGTAGACACCTGTTGTCGGGATATACTCACCCGGTGGTGTGTCTGCTGGTAGGGTCAGCAAGTGTCGCTGGACAATGACATCCCCTACCTTCCAACTCTCGATGGGCACCCCCAGACCATCGCCCACGGCAATGGGAGCGCCACCCGGCTCCGCCAGATGCATCATAATCGAGAGGGGACGCTCCGGTAGGCTGTTCACCTGCCACCAGGTTTCCACCTCAATCGTCTGGCCTGCCCGGATGGGGAAAGGACCAGCGCTTGTATAGCCCAGAAAGGTCAGGTGGCCAAACTGAACAGGGGTATCAGGCGTGAAGCGCGGGGATACGGGCTGGAAATTCTGCTCATAGATAGCAAAGGGGGGCAATATTCCTGTCCGGCGCTGTTCGTAACTCAGGCTGGTCCCTGCAAGTCGGGCCTGGATGAACGCATCATCGCTACGGGCCGTGTCCCGGAACAGGACGTACTGTCCAGGCGACTCACCGCCATGCGGATACAGCCAGCCCGACGTGCAGTCGAAGTAGGCCATTCGCAACCCACTCCGACCAAACCCTTCCTCCGCTGCCTCAGCGGAGAGAGGAACCACAGGCACTGTACATTGAGCCAGCCAGGCCGGCTGTTCTCCGCGCAGTGGTATCTGGTACACGAACAGGGCAACTCCCGGACGGCTAACCGGTTCCCTGTGCCGGAACCAGTCATACGTATCCGGGTCTACCACCATTATCCCCTGCAGTGTAGTGGCGCTGATTACGTACACCCCTGGCGCAGGGTCGAAGCGGGAGGGCAGTATAGGAGGAGCGCCGGGCGAGGGCGCGATGGGTTGATAATGAATGCCGTAAAGCGCTGGATCAGTGTAAGTGTAGTAACTCAGCCACACTTGCTCAATCTCTTGCTCGTCCAGATACGTCCTTAGAGACTTGAACGACTGGCCCCAGTCGAGATTCGAGTCCACCAGGTAGCGGTGCCCACCTGCTGGGCCACTGGCCAAGAGATTGAAATAGGTAAGATAATCAGGATGCAATCTCACAGCAATAGTGACACCCAACAACACGAGCACTGTCCAACTTCCCCATTGGAACACGGGCAAGCGCAGCCAGGCTGTCCCATCACGGAACAGGCCGGCGATGAGGATAAAGCCCAAGGGCAACACCGGCAGCAGGAAACGGTAGCCGGTACTGACGGTACTCAGCAGGGTGGCCGTGACATAGCCGCCGAGATAGATCCACAGTGGCAGCGTAGCCAGCCAGCGCCGGGGACCGGCCGCCACTGCCGCTATTAACCCGATCACCAGCAACACCAGGGTGAAGAGTGGGGTCTTGAGCGCAAAAGCCAGTGGATAATAAGCCAGCCAGCCGGTGTCACGGACCTGGCCCACCAGATAGGCACTGTGCCCTCTGGTCAGGTGCCCGCGCATCTCACGCCACACCTCCCACTGCGTCGCCATCGGAACGGGTAGACGCCCCCCTGCGACGGGCCGGAGCTCAAATCCGTAAGTCGCCCAAAGCACCAACAGACCCAAACATAGGATGAGCGAAAGTCGCAGCGCCGCATATATAACCCGGCGAGCGCGTCCCTCATTGTCATCACTGCCCACCAGCGCTGCCAGAGGGAGCAGCATCGCCAACGCCAATGCTGTAAAAAAACCGGAGGACTTGGCGCTCAAGCTGGCCCCCAGGGCCAAGCCCGCCAACACCAAATAGCACCAGGACGGACGACGCAGAAGCCGCATAGCGGCAAAGAGCGCGATAAAACTAAAGGCCGCGAACCCGGTGTCGTTGGTCGCCAGGGTGGCATGGGCCAGAATATTGGGGTCAAAGACGAACAGAGTCAGCGCTACTATCCCACCCCAGGGACCGAACCAGTCGGCGGCCCAGCGAAAGAGGAACGCTGCCCACAATAGCGCTATCCACACCACCGGCATGCGTGTCGTGAAGGTAGCCGCGTCGAGCACATCCCTGCCCCCATACCAGGCGACAAAAGCTGGCGCATAGCGGGCCATCTCGGCCGTGTCCCATCCCGCCAGTGTCTCCAGTTCCGGGCCGGGTTGCAGCAGCAGTGGCAGTGCCACGAGTTCCTGCATCAGCGGCGGGTGCTGGGCCGAGGTAGCCATGCGCAAATCCCTGCTACGCAGGAAAGCATATCCGGCCCCCGTGTAGACTGGTTCGTCAGCGGTCAGCGACAACTGGGGTATGGCCGTCACCGCCTGAGCGAAAAAGGCGGCCATCAGCACGACGACGATCAGCCGCTGCCACCTGGTCAGGTGCATTCCCCTTGACCCAGCAAATGAGCCAGCAGACACTTTTATGGCCTTCACTTGAGATAACATCAATTCTGCACCTTTGGCCAGTCTCAACTGTGAAAGCATAGAGACGCCCAGGATAACACCGCGCTGACTCGCTGATTCGCTGATTCGCTGACTCTCATTGCTGTAAAATTATCCCATAGCAACAAGGAGAAGTCAAACTCAGGCGCTGACCAGAGGACAACCTGGGCGCTACTTTTTTCCAAAAAGTGGTAGAATAGGGCTCGTTACTGTCCTCTGCCCCACTCTCTAGAGCGGGCCTTCAGGAGGACCTTCCGTTAACGCAACGAGTGGATGCTTGCGCCTGAAATCCAGGAGATAGGCGATGAGTGACCGTCCGACGCCACGCCAAAGTTGGATTAACCTGAGCGTCTTGCTGGCCTACTTCGGCGTGGCCCTGGGAACAACCTGGCCACTGGTGGCCCATATTAGCACTCACCTCCCAGGTAGCACAACGGATACACTGGTCCACTACTGGAACGGTTGGTGGGTAGGGCAGGCATTGAGTACCGGCCAATCGCCTTTTTACACATCATATCTTTATTACCCCACAGGCTTGAGCCTGGTCTATCACAATTTTGCCTGGGTGAGTATCGTCGCCTGGCTGGCATTGAAGCCCTGGGTGGGAGGATTTACCGCTTATAACATGCTCATCCTGGTCAACATGGCCTTGTGTGGATTTACAGCTTTTCTGTTGTCCTACAATCTGACCGGGGACAAGCGTGCTGCCTTCTTGTCTGGCTTGATTTATCAGTGTTGGCCTTTCCGCCTGTCCCAACTCGACCACCCCAACCTGATCAGTACTCAATGGATTCCTATTTTCTTGCTGTGTCTGACCCGTGCTGTGCATCGAGGACGGCGGCAGGACGGTGTGTTCACAGGCGTATTTCTGGCGTTGGTTGGTTACACCCGCTGGCAACAACTCATCCCGGCCACCATTATGGGAAGCATCTACCTGATCTGCACTTTGCCCGGCCAGCACACCTCACGCCGTCGCTGGCTGCCGGTCTTGCTGCTGGCCGGCGCCGTTGCAGTTGCGGCTCTGACCCCGCCTGCTCTGCTCCTGGCAGGCCAGCAGCGTACCGCGCCGGCTGATGTGCTGGTAGAGGGAGATGAGGCCCTCTTTCAAGCCGATTTGATGGCCTACGTAACCCCCAGTAGTGCCCATCCGGTGCTGGGGTCTTTTACCCAGTCGGCCTACGACCGCTACTACGCCCAGCGTCACAGTGATCGCCGTTTCCCTGCCTACATCGGCGTGACCACTTTGGCCCTGGCGTTGCTGGGGGTGTGGAAGGTCCGCCGTGCTAGCCTCCCCTGGGTGGTGATGGCGCTCGTGCTGCTCTTATTGGCCCTGGGCCCGGTCCTGCGTGTCAATGGCCAGCTTTACCCTGCCGTGCCGATGCCCTACCGCCTGGCGGCACAAACGCTCGTGGTGCGCCTATTGCGTGTCCCCGACCGCTTTAATATGTTCCTGGCACTGCCGACAGCTATGCTGGCGGCACATGGCGTCACCCAGGCACTGGCTCTCATCAAACGGCGCGGCCGGTGGGCCACCGTCGTTGTCTCATGCCTGTTAGGAGGAGCAATTTTGCTTGAGTATCTGGCCATACCCGTCCCTCTCCAACACCCTCAAGGATCGCCGTTTTATGCTCAGTTGGCCGCCGAGCCGGACGATTTTGCCGTGCTCAATCTTCCCAGGGACACGCAAGAATCCAAACGATACATGTTCGCCCAGGTTACCCATCAACATCCCATCCTGCAAGGCAAGACGGCCCGCTTTCCACGCGGGGCGTTCGGCTATCTGGATAGCCATCCCTGGTTACAGTCCCTGCGCCAGTCCAGCACGATGCCTCCTGGGCATACCGACGTGAGCCGCCAACTGGCGACTCTGGCCCAAGACGACATACGGTACA
>CAYPOY010000077.1:0-17995 GCA_964412395.1 uncultured Anaerolineales bacterium
CGACCACGGCTCCGTACCGGTTGTCGTAGGAGCACCAGAGCCTGTGGCCACAGAGATGGTCACGAAGCCCCTGACCACAAAGGTAATCACAGAGGAGTTCACTTCCACCGCTGAAGCGGTTACTGCTGAGGACGCCGTGATGGATGAGTGCCTCGACGCCCGCTACGTGGCCGACGTGACCATCCCCGACAACACGCAACTGGATAACGAGGAAGAGTTCGAGAAGACCTGGCGCGTGCGCAACGCCGGGACTTGCGCCTGGCCTGAGGATACCGTCCTGGCCTTCTCCAGCGGCACGCAGATGGGTGCCCCGGACAGCGTCGAGGTGGGCACAGTGGAGCCTGGTGCGCAGGTGGAGGTCAGTGTGAAGATGAAAGCACCGGCTGAGCCGGGCCGCTATACCGGCGTCTGGCGTATGAAGACGGCGGATGGGTCCTTCGGCGGAAACCTCTCGGTGGTGATCCAGGCCGGAGAGGTGGCGTCGCCTCCTCCGGCGCCAATCAGCGGTGGCGCGTTCGAGTTGGGAGGCCACATCCGCGATACGGGTTTCCCTTACGCCGACAAGATGCACTATGCCGGCATGAACTGGGCCAAAGTCCAGGTACATTACGGACAGGATGCCTCGAGCCTCGTTGCGGTCTCGCATGCCAACGGGTTCAATATCCAGTTGAGCGCCCTGGGCACGCCCGGCATGGTTACCGAGGCTGGCTTCGAGCAGAACTTCGCCAACTGGGTGGCCGGGCTGGCGGCGGCTGGGGCCGACGCCATTGAGGTGTGGAACGAACCCAATATTGAGCGTGAATGGCAGCAAGGCCACATCAGCCCGCAGGCATACACGAACCTGCTATGTGCTTCCTATCGCGCCATCAAAGCCGCGAACCCTGGCACGATGGTCATCAGCGCTGCGCCAGCACCCACAGGAGCTTTTGGCGGCGCTTGTACCCCAGATAACTGCGACGACGCGCCGTGGATGGCAGGACTGCGCGACGCCGGTGCTGCCCAGTGTATGGACTACATCGGCGCGCACCACAATTCAGGTGCCACGTCGCCCTCGGCCCGCAGCGGTCACCCGGCCGACCCTGGCAGCACCCACCATTCCTGGTTTTTCTTGCCACAGACCGAGTTGTATTACAACACGTTCGGCGGAGCACGTAAGTTGTTCTACACCGAGATGGGCTACGCCTCGCAAGAGGGCCTACCAACGTTTTCAGATTGGTTTGCCTGGGCGCGGGGTACGAACAACGCCCAGCAGGCGGCCTGGCTGGCCGAAGCTGTGAGCATCTCGACCGGCATGGTGCGCTGTATCATCGTCTGGAACATTGATTTCGTGCGCTACGGCGACGACCCGCAGGATGGTTACGCCATCATCCGTCCAGGTGGGGGTTGCCCCGCCTGCGACGCGCTCCACAACGTGCTGGGCACGCGCTGAGGTGTGTTGACTGAGACTACGGGCCATGCTATACTGTAATGGGAGGTGTGGGAAATGTCTCAGGCGTTGTTGGATCAGCGTGTTGCCGACGTGAGCGTGAAGGACTTGCAGGTGCTGATAGAGACCCTGGTTGAGAAGGTGCTTCAGAGTTATGAGTTGCGGCCGCGCAAGTATTTCATTGACGATGAAGGCTGGCTTTGTTTCCGCGATGAGCAAGCTTACGCCGAATATCTCGACAAGCAGGAAAGACCGCCCAGCGAAGTCAAGGCTTGCTTCATTGAGAATGAGGTGAAGATAGTCTATTCCGACGAGGAACCTCTGCCAGAGACCCGGCTCCGGCTTGAGGAGATTCACCGTGAGATTGAGACTGGCGCTTCTCTGGTTGAACACGCAGTGCTACGCGAGAAGTTGGGAGTGTAATGTACGGGATTGTGTACACTCCCCAGGCTGAGGAAGCGTTGGAGAAACTGGCAAGCAGAGCACCTCATATTGCCGAAGGTATCCTGAACAAAATCGAATGGTTAGCACAAAATGCAGACGATATTCGCCATGAGCGTCTGCGGGGTCACAAGGATTTCAGCCTGCATTGCGGACAGTACCGTGTCATCTACTTGTGGGATAAGAAGGGCGGAGAGATCATCGTTGAACTCATCGGCAAGCACGACGAGGCATATCGGAAACTGAGGGGGCATCCGTAACCGGATTCCTGCCTGCCACGCTTCACGGATAAGGAGGTTGCCTTGCCCGAGGAGAAGCCGATTCGAGAGCCACAAGAGGCTTATGTAACTGAGATTCCGCCCTACTACGACCGTTTTCTTGAGGAGCGGGACCGGCGCATCGCGGCCGAGTTGCACGAACTGCGGTCGCTCGTCGAGATCAACACCCAGCGGATTGAGGAATTGCGGGCAGATCTACTGCGCGGGCTGGCCGAGGCCCGGGAAGAGCGACTGCGCGGTTTCGAGGAAGCGCGAGAGGAACGGCAACGCGATCTCGAGGAAGCGCGAGAGGAACGGCAACGCGGTTTCGAGGAAGCGCGAGAGGAACGGCAACGCGGTTTCGAGGAAGCGCGAGAGGAACGGCAACGCGGTTTCAAGGAAGCGCGGGCTGACCGGCAGTCGCTACATGAGCGTCTCGACCGGCTTGAGAGAAAAGCGGACACTAACTTCCGTTGGACCATCGGCCTGCTGATGCCTATTGTGATCGGTGTTCTGGTGATCATCGCGCGTTCCTTCTTCGGGCTGCCTTAGCAGATTCACCGTGAGATTGAGACCAGTACCCCTCTGGTTGAACACGCAACACTACGCGAGAGATTGGGAGTATAAGGGGAGGTCATCTTGCCCGAAGAGAAGCCTATTCGGGAGTCACAAGAGATGTATGCGGCTGAGTTGCACGAACTGCGGGCGCTCATCGGAATAAACACCCAGCGAATCGAGGAATTGCAGCAGCAGATTGGGGACTTGCGGGTTCTGTTGATTAACCTGTGCCTTTACTTTGGCCTACCCTAGAGAGATACCTGAGTCCCTGAGTTAAGTTGGGGGTTCGGCTACAGCCGAGCCCCTTTGCCCGTAAGGAGGTTACAATGAGTCTCTCATACAGCAATCGAGGGCTGAGCGGCAAACGGCTCTATGTCGCTGTCGCTGCCTGGCTCATTCTCGTCCTCGCCGGAGGGTTCTGCACCTGGTATGGCTGGTTCGGCCCTGGCAGTGGGAGCGACCAGCAAGCGACGGATGCCACGCCCACCGGTGAAGCCGCAACGCCCACCGCGGAAGCAACCGCCGTCCCGCCCACCCCCGCGACCACCGCTGTGCTTCCCACCATCCCCCCGGCGGAGGAAGTCTTTGGGTACGGCATCGCCATCCATGGCGCAGGGGGAGGAGATGTGGACTACATGATGGGTCAGGTGGAGAGCCTTGGTCTGGGTTGGGTCAAGCAGCAAGTGCGATGGGCCGACATCGAGCGCAGCCCAGGCCAGATGGAATGGGGCTTCTACGACTGGGTGGTGGACGCCTCCAATCAACACGGTATCAAGGTCATGTTCAGCGTGGTGGACGCACCCAGTTGGAAGCGCAGTACATACCTGGATGAAAATGTGGAAGGAGCTCCACCGGATAATCTGGCAGACCTCGCCGACTTCCTGGGCATTGTGGTAGATCGCTACCGAGGCCGTATTCACGCTATTGAGGTCTGGAACGAGCAGAACCTGGACCGCGAGTGGGACACCGCCGAGGGGGTCAACCCTGAGCGGTACGTCGAGATGCTGCGGCTGGCCTATCAGGCCATCAAGAGCCGTGATCCCAACATCATCGTCATCAGCGGCGCACTCTCGCCCGCCGGTGGCCCTTTCACTGATCCCAATAACCCCAACCGCGTGACAGTAATGGATGATTTCATATACCTCCAACGAATGTTAGATGCCAGCTTCCTGAACTACTGTGACTGTGTGGGGGCTCATCATAATGGCATCAACATCCCGCCCGATGCTGACTGCGACGGCACATATCAAGACCCCGACGCGCAATTCCGGGGCTACTGGGATCCCCCTCAGCCCCCGCATCACAGTTGGTGTTTCAAGACGACGCTAGAAGGCTATCATGACCTCATCGTCGCTGCGGGGAGCGACAAGCCGCTCTGCGTGACCGAGTTCGGGTGGGGCACAGCAGAGGGATTCGACGGTTACCCGCCAGGCTTCGAGTTCGCGCTGGACAACACTCTGGAGGAACAGGCGCAGTGGGATACGGAGGCGTTTCGGTTGATGCGCCAGTGGGGTTTCGTGCAGCTAGCATTCCTGTGGAATCTGAACTTCTCGCAGTTGGGGTGGGGACCAGAAGACCCCAACGCTCCCTACGCGCTAATTGACTTCCAGGGTGTCGCCCGTCCAGCCTTCGGTGCCATCGGGGCGATGGAGAAACCCTGAATCAATGAACCAATAAATCAATGAACAATGAACAATCCTGCCACCGACGCCAGGTTGTCGGACTTGCGCTTCTGGGCTCCGTGCTTCTGGCTTTTAGCCTTTGGTTTTTGGGTTTCAAATTCGCGATTCGCGATTCGCGATTCGCAATTCGCACCACTCCCACTTCGTGGCCCCGCACACGCCTGGCATCCCCTGAGTACAGCATGCAGGCTTTCCTGTGGTGGCAGCACGAGGAGGCGGCGAGGCGCGACCTGCAGTTGATCCGCGATGCCGGTTTTACCTGGGTCAAGCAGCACGTGAGCTGGAGGGACGTTGAGGGAATCACCAAAGGCCACTACGATTGGTATTTCACCGACCGCATCGTCGCCGACGCAGAGCAGTTTGGCCTGAACGTGCTCTTTCGCCTTGACCGTGAGCCGGTGTGGGCTGTACCGCCCAAGGGCACTTACTCTGACAACGGCCCCCCAGAGAACCCGCAGGACTTTGGCGACTTCTGCCACGCCCTGGCCGACCGGTACCGGGGGCGCGTGCGGGCCTACCAGGTGTGGAATGAACCCAACCTGGCCCGCGAATGGGGGGGATGGCCTCCCAACCCCGCAGGGTACGTCGAACTGCTGCGCGCATGCTATATTGGTATCAAAACCGCCGACCCGGACGCGCTGGTCATCTCGGCCGGACTATCGCCCACCGGTAACGGCCCGCCTGAGGCAATGCCGGATACCGAGTACCTCATCGGTATGTACGAGGCTGGTGCCGCTCCCTACTTCGACCTGTTGGGTGTGCATGCTCCCGGCTTCCTTTATCCCCCCGAGATCTCACCTGAGGAAGTCGCTGCGAAACACGACGGCCACCGCTTCTTCTGCTTCCGCCACGCCGAGGACGCGCGCAAGATCATGTTGCGCTACGGCGACAACGACAAACAGGTGGCAGTGCTGGAGATGGGGTGGACCACCAACCCCGTGCACCCTGACTATGCCTGGTACGCTGTCACCGAGGAGCAGAAGGCCGACTATCTGGTGCGGGCCTTCCGCTATGCCAAGGAGCACTGGTCTCCCTGGATCGGGCTGATGACGGTGATCTCCATCGCCGATCCCCGCTGGACCGAGGAGGACGAGCAGTACTGGTGGGCCATCACGGAGCCGGGCTGGCCCGAGACCCACGTGCGTCTAGCCTACGAGGCACTGCGCGAGATGGAGAAATAGACGAATTGCGAATTGCGAATTGCGAATCGCAGACCGCGCTGACGATTGACGGTTCTCATGGCGAGGGCGGGGGGCAAATTCTGCGCACTGCGCTGGCACTGTCAGTCATCACCGGGCAGCCGATGCGCATTGATCACATCCGCGCCGGGCGTAGGAAGCCGGGCCTTCGGCCCCAACACCTGACCGCCGTGCGAGCGGCCGCCGCTGTGTGTGAAGCACGCCTGGAAGGGGACGAGTTAGGCTCTCAGACGCTTGCTTTTGTCCCCGGCGGCCCACCGTGCCCTGGCAAGTACACATTCGACGTGACCGATGCGGCCCGGGGTGGCAGCGCTGGGGCCGTGGGCCTGGTGCTGCAGACGATGCTCCTGCCATTGGCGCTCGTGGAAGGAGAATCGCATCTGACGCTGCGGGGCGGGACGCACGTGCCCTGGGCCCCGCCATCGCCCTACCTGGAGCACGTCGCCCTGCCCCTACTGGCGCAGATGGGCGTGCTCACACAGATGGAACTGGCACGCTGGGGGTTCTACCCGGCGGGCGGTGGGGAGATACGAGTGCGAATTGTGGGGCGGGAAGGGCCGCTGCACCCTGTCCTGTTGACCGAGCGTGGGGGACTACAGCGGGTATGGGGTACGGCAGCGGTGATGAACCTGCCGGCTCACATCCCGCAGCGTATGGCCGCCCGTGCCCGCAACATGCTGGCGGAGGCAGGCATCCAGGCGCAGGTGGAGCCCCGCAGGCTGCACGGGCCCGGACCGGGGGCAGGCATCTTCCTGTTTGCCGAGTATACACACGCTACTGCTGGCTTCACTGCCTACGGACGCAAGGGATTGCCGGCCGAGCGCGTGGCCGAGGCGGCCTGTGAGGAGCTTCTGGCCCATCATCGCTCAGGTGCCCCGGCCGACTCACACCTGGCCGACCAACTGGTGCTGCCGATGGTCCTGGCGGAGGGGGAATCGCAGGTGAGTACGTCGCAGGTATCCCAACACTTGCTGACCAACGCCTGGGTCGTGCGAAAATTCCTGGCGCGGGAAGTACGCATTGAGGGGGAACTGGGAGCACCGGGTATATTGGTTGTAAGGGCGCGGTGACCACGCCCCTACAAAAGGAGGGAAGCGTGATTGAGATCATCTTTCTGGGTACTTCGGCGTCGGCTCCCTCAATCCATCGTGGACTTTCGGCGCAGATTGTCCTTTATAAAAATTACCGCTTTCTGGTGGACTGTGGCGAAGGGACGCAGCGGCAGATTCTACGCAGTGGACTGGGCTTCAAGCGACTCAACAGGATTCTCCTCACCCATGGCCACCTCGATCACATCCTCGGCCTGGGCGGATTGGTCTCCACCTTCGCCCGCTGGGAGACGGTTGACCATATCGAGGTCTACGGTGGCAGTTGGGCACTGGAACGGGTGTATGATCTGATCTACGGAGTCGTGCTGCGGGGCGCTGAGCCCCCGATTAAGATTGACCTCATTGAGGTGCACCCCGGGGTTGTTCTGGAGGATGACACCTTCGAGGTCGTGGCCTTTCCCGTTGTCCACCGCGGGCCATGTCTAGGCTACCTGTTTCGCGAGAAACCGCGCCGCCCGTTTCTCAACGAGCGGGCAGAGGCGTTGGAAGTGCCATGCGGACCAGAGCGACAACGGCTGGTTGCTGGGAAATCGGTGACGTTGTCCGATGGTCGCGTGATCCACCCCGACGACGTGCTTGGCCCACCGCGGCCGGGCGCGTGCCTGGCCCACGTAGGCGACGCCGGCCGGACCGAGAATCTAAAGGCGGCCGTGCGCGGGGCCGATATGCTGGTCACCGAGGCCACGTACTTGCGGCGCGAGGCGGATATGGCGCGCCGTTTCGCTCACCTTACGGCAGCGCAGGCGGCTCAGTTGGCCCGGGACGCGGAGGTCCACCAACTGGTGCTGACTCACATCTCGCGGCGCTATCACGAGGCAGAGATTCTTGAGGAGGCACGGCCTATTTTCTATGAGACAGTCGTCGCCCGTGACTTCGACCACTTCCGCGTGTTGCGCAGAGACGTGAAACGTGAAACGTGAGAGAACCCAACACCGAGTTTCCAATCACGCATCACGCTTCACGTTTCACGCGCTGAGCGCTTGCCACAAGCGGGCGGACAAGTTATAATCGCACAGAACGAGGGGAGGAAATATGCCAGCGTACCGTAAGGCCAGTATCCGTGAATTGGCTTCAGCCGCCTACGAATTGGGCTCAGGCATTGTCGAGGGACACCTGCACCATAACGCGAAGGATGGCCATTGGATGGTGGATGACGCGAAGTTGAATGAGTGGCTAGCCAGATATGATGGTCAGGAAATCGTCCTTATTGTCGCCTCGTTGGAAGATGACCGCCCCATTCCTCCCAAGACCTGCCGCACCTGTGGCACCGACTACGTGGGCATCGAGTGCCCGCGTTGCCGGGAAGCCCGCATCCGCCTGCGGGGTCGCTGAGAGCGCCTCTGAAGCAGCAAAGTCTCCATGAATGGCCTCGTCCTCGTTCGCCGAGGGTCTCTAACCGAGGCGCAAAGGGCTCGGTCGGGAGACCTTCGCCCATCAGCCTGAGGAGACCTTCGCCCATCAGCCTGAGGAGACCTTCGCCCATCAGCCTGAGTAGTTTCGTGTACCCCCGTATCGGTGTGACCACGCGGTGAGAGATAGCCTGCTGATTTGTCATCTCGCCGCTCTTGTAGTACACTGAAGATACCGATTGACGTTTTGATTTCGATGAGGAGCAAATTGATGAAGACAACAGATGCACCCGCTGCTAAACGTCTGCTCTCCGGTAACGAGGCCATCGCGCTGGGCGCTTGGGAGGCTGGCGTGCGCTACGCCGCTGCTTACCCGGGCACCCCCAGCACGGAGATTCTGCCCGCGCTGGCCCAGTACGCTGGCGTGCGGGCCGAGTGGTCCTCCAATGAGAAGGTCGCGCTGGACACGGCCATCGGCGCATCCTTCGCCGGGGCGCGTGCGCTGGCGGCAATGAAGCACGTCGGCGTCAATGTCGCCTCCGACAGTCTGATGAGCCTCTCCTACACTGGCGTGAGAGCGGGACTGGTGCTGGTCAGCGCCGATGACCCCGGCGCTTTCAGTTCCCAGAACGAACAGGACAACCGCCACTATGCTCGCTTCGGCAAATTCCCCTGCCTGGAGCCGGCCGACAGCCAGGAAGCGAAGGATTTCACCTGCTTCGCCTTCGAACTGAGCGAGCGGTTCGACACGCCGGTGATGCTACGCCCCACCACGCGCATCTCCCACTCCAAGAGCGCAGTCGAGGTGCTGATGCCCGCTGGGCCACGCGAACCCAGCCCATTGCCTCCCTTCGAGCGCAATCCGCGCAAATACGTGCCTATCCCAGCCCACGCCCGACTCCTCCATCCTCAGGTCGAGGAGCGAATGTGTCGCCTGCGCGAGTACGTCGAGACTTGCCCGCTTAACCGGGTCGAATGGGGAGATAAGCGCGTCGGTGTCATCACCAACGGCATAGCCTACCAGTACACCCGTGAGGTCCTCGCCGGTTTCTCGTTCCTCAAACTGGGGATGACCTACCCGCTGCCAGGGGGGATGATCCGCGATTTCGCTGCCGAGGTCGAGACACTGGTCGTCGTCGAGGAATTGGACCCCTTCATTGAGGAGTATGTCCGCGCGCTGGGGCTGGAGGTCATCGGCGAAGAGTTCTTTCCCGTGACCGGCGAACTCACGCTGGCTCGCGTCCGCGAGGGCGCCGTCAAGGCAGGCCTCCCTATTTCCCCCTCCCCCACACCTCCACACCCCCACGCCCCCACACTCTCACTCCCTCCCCGTCCCCCTGCCCTCTGTCCCGGCTGCCCCCACCGCTCCGTCTACTTCAACCTGCGCAAATTGAAACTGCTGGTGGCGGGCGACATCGGCTGCTACTCCATCGGCGTCCTCCCTCCTTTCGAAGAGATGGACATGCTGATCTCGATGGGAGCGAGCATCGGGCTGGCCCATGGAGCCAAACAGGCCGGCTGTCCCGACAAAATCGTCGCCACCATCGGCGACTCCACCTTCTTTCATACCGGCCTGCCCGAACTGGCCAACATCGTCTACAACCAGGGCACAGCCTGCACGATGATCCTGGACAATGGCATCACTGCGATGACCGGCGGGCAAGACCACCCTGGTACGGGTGTCACGCTGCAAGGGGAGACCACCCAGGCGATTGACATCGAGACAGTGGTGCGGGCAATGGGTGTCCAGGACGTGTGGGTGGTGGATGCACTGGACGTCAAGGAAATGGAACAGGCCATCCGGGAGGCAATCACCATTGAGGGCCGGCCCACTGTCATCGTCGTCAAAGGGCACTGCGTCTTCACCCCGCAGTTCCAGCGCCGCCCTGTCGTCATGGTTGACCCCGAGGTCTGCAACGGCTGCGGCTTCTGCTTCCGCGTCGGCTGCCCGGCCATCCTCAAGTCGGAGGAGATAGACGCGAAGACGAAGCGGCCCAAGGCAGAGATTGACTCGCTCCTATGCACCGGCTGCACCGTCTGTCTGCAGGTGTGCCCGCGCAAGGCGATGCATCAGAATGAACAATGAATCAATGAATCAATGAACAATTGAGCCATAACGAGCGGCGGTTGTTTTAGGATTGTAGGTCGTGAACTACAGCACTTGGGCCCAGATAGTTCACAGTGGCGTAGTTCGTACAAGATGCGCAGAGGGACGGAGATGAGCGTGCGACTGGCTATTTCCGAGCGGACAGCCGAGCACCTTAACTCCGTGATCGTATCAAGCGACGATGTATATGTCGAAAGGAGCGAAAATGTCTGAGACGTTGACCTGGCAAGAAGTGAACCGCCTGATTGAGCGATTGACACTTCACGAGCAGGCTGTATTGGTCGAGCGACTGGCACGGCGGCTGGCTCAGGGGATTGCACCAACGGGAAAGCCGCAGAGCCTGCGAGGGGTCTGGAAGGGGAAGTTCCCACCCGACCTGGACCTGGATGCTGAACTGGCAGAGATTCGCGCAGCCTGGCAAAAGGAACTGAGCGATGTCATCTGAGGCATCCTTGCGCTACGTAGCCGATACACACGCTATCTTCTGGTACTTGGTTGACTCACCCCGCTTGAGCAACGCAGCCAGTACAATCTTCGACAAGGCCGATGCAGGCGGCGCGGTGATCTATCTGCCTGCCATCGTATTGGCGGAACTCTACTTCCTCAATGAGAAGGTTGGCCGTCCCCTTGATTTTACGCGGGAATTTGAGCGCCTGAGGCAGAGTGGGCAATTCATTCTGGTGGACTTCGCGGCCCAGGATGTGTTGGATTTCGATCTGGATGCCAACGTACCGGAGATGCACGACCGGATGATCGCAGGCATGGCCCGATGGCTCAATGCGCCGTGCCTCACTTGTGATCGGCAGATTACTGCCAGTGGCGTAGTCGCTACGATCTGGTGACGTGAGCAGAGGTTCACCAGGTCCCCTCTTGCAATTCCTCGCCGAAGTCGAAGAGTGGCTGCTTGAGAATGAACTGATTTGAGGAGAGCATGGGCAAAAAGAATGTCAACTTCCTGTTCGTCGGCGTCGGCGGGCAGGGCATCCTGACCGCCTCCGACATCGCCGCTGAAGTGGGCTTGCAGGCGGGGTACGACGCCAAGAAATCCGAGGTGCACGGCTTCTCACAGCGCGGCGGCGTGGTCGAAAGCCACGTCCGCTGGGGCGATGACGTGGCCGCGCCTCTGGCCGAGAAGGGCACGGTGGACTACCTTATCGCCACCGAACTGCTGGAGGCAGCCCGCTGGATCGCGTGGCTGCAGCCCGGTGGAGCGGTGCTCATCAACCAGCAGCGCATCCCACCAATGTCGGTCACGGTGGGGAACGCGGTGTACCCGGACGACGAGGATATCCTGGCCGCCGTACACGCCCGCACCGACAATGTGGCAATAATCGAGGGCCTTGCCACTGCCGAGCGACTCGGCAACCCTCGACTGGCAAACACTGTCCTCCTGGGCGTGCTCTCCACACGGCTGGACGTACCGCCGGAGACATGGCTGGCGGTCATCGAGCGACGCGTCCCACCCAGGTACATCGAACTGAATCGTGCAGCGTTCTGGGAGGGGCGCAGGATGCTATCGGTCAAGTAGTCCTCGGCTTGTTCTACCATCGCTGCCCCACCTGCGCCCGGGGGTTTTCGAAGCAAATCAACTTTTTGTGCCCAACGCGTGGGTGATGCAATGACCTCCAACTTTTGAGCGCCGTTCGACCAACATTGCTCACAGCCACCGTCCCCGGGGGTGTCTTATGTCGAACACCATCTCACCCGGACTTCTTATCGTTTTATCGTTTATTCCGCCGCCCGCGCCGGGCCGCCTCCAGCGCCAGAGCAGGCCGTAGCGAGCCGCTCCGGCGGGGCGCGAACGTCTGCGCCAGCCCCATCCCCGCTACCGTCCCAAACGCAGCCGCGTACAGCAGCAAGAAGGGAACCACCCCGTAGCGACCGGTGACGTAGGCCACGGACGCCGTGGTCAGCGCATAGAGCGCTAGCACGACTTCACCGATAGTACTGCTGTCGGCCTGAAGCCGGTAACTACTATCGGCCCAGCGACCAGTCCTCCCCTCGAGCCGGAACTTCGGCGTACGGGCAAACGTGCCCCCCCAGCGAGTCAGACCGCGCCACACGGCCTGCGTGTTACACCACGCGATGCCAATCCCGATCAGCGCCAGCAACGGGAAAGCCTGCAGCCGCCGCACCCAATCGGAGTACAACTGCCGTTGGGAGATGGCATAGACCAACGGCGGTCCCAGGCACATCAGCCCCAGGCCGCCCAGTGAGAGTTGCACAGAATCAGGCACCAGCAGTAGAGGAAGTGAGACCAGCAGGAGCAGCACCATCAGTGCGTGGGCCAGGTAACTGCTCAGGTGCACCAGCGCCATCACCTTCTGCCCCCACCTCAGCCGCTGACTACGCAGGATTGGTCCGACCAGTTTACGAAAGGCTTGCACCGACCCCTGCGCCCAGCGGGACTGCTGCCGTTTGAACGCCGCGACCTGGGGAGGCACTTCGGCCGGCGCATCCACCGTGGGCAGGTAGAAACATTCCCAGCCGGCCAACTGGGCTCGATAACTCAGGTCCAGGTCCTCGCAGAGGGTATCGGCTTGCCACCCGCCGGACTCCTCGATGCAACGCCGTCGCCACACCCCTGCCGCGCCGTTGAAACTCATCAACAACCCGGAGCGATGCCGTCCCGTCTGTTCGACGACGAAGTGACCGTCGAGCGCCAGCGCCTGGGCACGAGTCAGGGGAGAGTAGTCGGCGTTGAGGTACGACCAGCGCGTCTGCACCAGACCCAATCGTGGGCGCGCCAGAAAGTGGGGAACCGTCTGGAGCAGGAAATCGGGGCGGGGGCAGAAATCAGCGTCGAAGATGGCGACGTACTCGCCACTGGCCTGGGAAAGGCCCCAGGCCAGCGCCCCAGCCTTAAAGTCGCCACGGTCAGGCCGCCGCAAGACTGCGATGTCTACCTCCCGCTCGCGATAAAGTGCCGCCCGCGCACGAGCCAGGCGCGTCGTCTCATCGGTCGAATCGTCCAGGATCTGAATCTGCAGGCGATCATGGGGGTAGTCGAGCGCGGCTACACCGTCTATCACCCGCTCGACCACGTGGAGTTCATTATACACCGGCACTTGCACGGTGACCGGCGGCAAGGCGGCCCGCCCCCTCTCTAATCCCCCCCATAGGGGGGAGGTCGGGGGTCGGTGCTTCCTCCTCCCATGGGGGAGGGCTGGGGTGGGGGTAACTTCCCGCCAGTGGCACAAGTAGAGGAACGCCAGGATAAAGGAATTCAACCCGTAGATTGCCAGCCAGAGGGCGATCAGGGCATGGATGAGTGCCAGGAGTGCCACTGCCTTTACTTCAGTCCCAGCAGTTCGTACACCGTGATTGGCTCGCTGAAGCCCTTTACCTCTACGGGGGGGAGCAGCCGTGACTTGACGTGCTTTCGTACTCGCTGATAGGCCGTGTCTGTAAGAAGAATCTGCCCCGGTGCTGCGGCCCCTTGCAGCCGAGACGTCAGATTCACGCTGGAGCCGATGGCGGTGTAGTTCACCTGCTCTGCGGTGCCGATGGTGCCCACCACCGCATCACCGACATTGATGCCCACTCCGTAATCAAGCCAGTAGGCCGGGGGCATCCGCTCGTGGAGCAGTGCGACCCCCTCTTGTATCTTCAGCGCCGCCCGCACTGCACGCAAGACGTGATCTGTCTGGCGAAGTGGTGCATTGAAAAGGGCAACCACACAATCTCCCAGGATCTTGTCGAGCGTCCCATTCTCATTCAGTACCGCCTCACCACCGATGTCCAGGTACTGATTGAGCACCTCCACCAACGTCTCGGGGTCGTGCTGCCGGCTGAAGTCAGTGAAGCCACGGATGTCCGCAAACAGGCTGGTGATCTCCTGTCGCTGTCCACCCAGTTTCAGTTCTCGGGGATCAAGCGGCAACTGCTCGATGACGGCCGGCGAGACGAAGCGTTTAAACATCTGGAGGTGCGCTTCCAGCCGGCGCTGTTCCGTGATATCGTCTACCACGATGGCAATACCTTGCGCCTCATCGCTGGCATCTTTCATAGGAGAGAGGCTGGTGCGTAGGATGACATGACCACGGTTGGGGAGTGACATCTCACTCTCGAACTCCACCACCGGCTCCAGGTATCCCCTGACCCGGTTAATCAGCGGCCGCAGTTCGCTCTCTAGCAAAGGAAGGGCATCGGCGAAGCGTGAGCCAACGATGACCGTTGCCGGCACCCGCAGGGCGCGCTCGGCGGCCGGATTGAAGAGCGTGATCTGATCCTGAACGTCGGTGGTGATGACGCCACTGGTGATGGAGGCGAATACGTTGTCCATCAGCGCTTTGGCATTGGAGACACCCTCGAACAAACGGGCGTTCTCAATGGCCACTGCCGCCTGACCAGCAAAGGCAGCGAGCAGGTCACGGTCTCGGTCGGAAAAGAGACCGGTGAGGATACGGTTGTCGGCGTAGACCACACCGGTAACCCGCCCACGGTATCTGAGAGGCACGCACAGGATGGAGCGCAGATTGTAACCGATGACACTCTCCTGCGCTTTAAAGCGCGGGTCCATCTGCGCGTTGGTCGTGACAATAGGCTGACCACTGGTGGCCACCTGGTTGACGATGCTCCGGCTGATCTCAAACGAGGACGAAGCGATGGTCTCCCGATCCATATTGCGGGCAGCGCGGAACTCCAGTTCACCCGTACCCGGGTCCACAAGCATCAGGAAGGAACGTTCGGCCCCCGTCAGGCGGATAATCTGATCCATCACCTCGTTCAGCACCTCTGTCAGGTCCAAGGAAGAACTAATCGCCTGGCTGATATCGTACAAGGCAGCCAGTTCGTCCCGTTCGAGTGCCTGAGCTGTTAGTTCCTGTTCGAGGCGCGTCAGCAGATCATGAAGAGCCAACAGATGCTGAGAAAGTTTCGTCACCAGCGCACTGGCCCCGCGGTGCTGGGCAATGATGCGGATGACGTTGGTCAATCCCTCGCGAAGAGCGACGATGGTATCCTGGCCCGGGACTACAGTCTTAGAAGAACTATCTGTCATCTTAGCCCTCATGGTGAGTTTGCACTCAAATATGATGGTATTCCCAACCTCAACAGCTACTATTATACCGCACCTTTCTCACTCAAGCAAAAACGCTGCCACCACGGGTGGCGGTCCGCCTTTGATATGGGTGTGGTAATTACTCAGCCTGCGCCTTGTGAAGATCTGCGACCTTCAATCTTTGCAGAGTTTACTGAAAATGGCCTCGTCCTCGTTCGCCGAAGGTCTCTGACCGAGGCGTAAAGGGCTCGGTCGGGAGGCCTTCGCCCATCAGCCTGAGTAGTAGTTACTGGGTGTGCTTCATTTCTACGTCATGCCTTGTGGCGCTGAGGAAAGGGAACGACGCGTCTTAACCAATCACGCCACAAGTCAGTGGCAGGCAACTTGCTTGCCAGAATATTCACTGAGGAAAGAGCGGTGCGTCTTAACCAACCACGCCATAACACAGGACGGACCTGTTCCCACGCTGCTTCAGCCTCCGGGTCAGCCGAGCTGCCCCGCGCGAAGCGGGCATGCACATAGAGATTCACTATCCGGCTCATCGGCTCCCGCGCCTCAGGCACGATGGTGCTGACATCGCGCACCCACTCGAAGGGCGTATCGGAGGTGCACAGCGGGCGGCCGAGCCAACGCCCGAAACGGAGCAGGCGGGCGTAGGATTGTTCGACAGCGGGCAGCCCTCGGAAACCCCAATTCTCCGTTGCCCACCACCCCCCAACGACCAGAGCGATGAATGTGAGTCCCACAGCCCACAGCCACACCTGTGGCCCACGGCTTGCGGCGAGAGGCTCGGTATCCCACTCCCCCAACGCTTCGTCCAACTCGGGTAAGTTGCGCCCCATACTTCCCCACAGGTTCTCCGAGGATTCTTCCTGCCCCGCTCCACGTGACATATCACCCTCTGCCGCCTGCTCCTCATCACGGTCGAGCCGGACGATGGACCTTTCACTGGCGGTGGGCTCGAACTCAATCCAGCCGTATTCAGGGAAGTAGACTTCCGGCCAACTGTGGCTGTTCGTCTCCCGCACCCGGAACGCGCCACGCTCCTCGTCGTACTCACCTTCGGCGTACCCCGCGGCCAGCCGAGCCGGGATGCCCACACTGCGTGCCAGCACCACCATCGCCGTGGCGTAGCCGCTACAGTAGCCCCGCCGACTGTCGAACAGCAGAAAGTCCACATAGTCCTGTCTTTCAGGCGGATCGGGCGGGGTCAAGTCATAAGTGACGTTGTAGCGCAGGTATTGTTCCAGCGCAATCGCCTTGTCGTAAGGATTCTCGGCGCCGGCTGTGATCTCCTCAGCCAACAGGCGCACCCGGTCAGGCAGCAAGGCGGGGAGTTGCAGGTAGTGTTGGTGTATCCAATCTGGATAGTCAGTGCCAGCTTGGCGCAGGCTCGTCACATCGGCGTGCGAGACTTGGGAGGTTACGACGTACTGACCGCCGGCCTCCAGCGGCGAGACGCCGAAGATGCGAATGAATTCGAGCGAAGCGCCCCCTGTCAGGTTGGTGTAGGCTTCCGCCTCCTGCCCCACTGCAACCGGCTGCGACGCTCCCACTAACAGACGGCGGCCCGGCACATAACTGGTCACCGTTTGGACGACCGGATGGCAAAGCGCGTCGTGTGCCATCCCTGGTGGCTGCCGTCCGGGAATGAGCAGGATGCGCTCCTCCTCTATAGTCTTCCATCGGCTGTTCCCGTAATAGGAGTAAACTGCGCCGCGCCAGTAGTAGCGACCTTCCCGAGGGGCCACGATGTCCATCAAAACGATGTCCCCCACCTCGCGTGGGCCGCCCAGTGCCAGCGAAGAGCCAAATGGTTCGACGAGGCCCACCGCCGGGTTCCCGCGCAGGGTGGAGAACAGACGCTGCCATTCCTCCTGCACCGTGGTCCAGGGGTGGCTCAGGCGATGCCACGTCTCGGTCAAATAGGGCAGGGACGCAGCACTTGGCAGTCCCCAGGCGAGAGTCAGGGCAATCAGAGCAAGTGCCAAGCCAGCCCGAAGGAAATCGAGGCGCAGTACAGGATCGTAAACCACCCGCTCCCGTCGCCACACCTCTTCTTGCTCGAAGACGTGGGAGCGGGCGATGTACAGCAGGGCAAAGAACAAATAAAGTGCCAGGTAGCGCATCAGGTGGACAGGTCCGAAGTAGTAGTAAACATTAACGAGAGCCACGATTCCTGGTGGGAGGATGGCCTGCCACACTCGCATCCGGCGGTAGGTGTTCCAGGTCGCGCTGTAGCCCAGGATCCAGAATAACCCGCTCAGCAGCATCACGAAGATCAGCGCATCGTGGCTCGTGCCACCGGTGACGGCTTGGCCGACCCAGTAGAAAAAGCGGGCGCCCAGTTCGGTAATACGCTCGCCCCAGGTTAGTTCCCCTGGCAATCCACGTCCCAGCAGGAACCCAACCCAGGCCAGGCCGTAGATGGCGCTCAGGAGGTGACACGTCCGGCCTCGGAAGACGCTCCACCCCAGGAATAGCCCAGCAGCCAGTCCTCCGATGCTGGCTCTCGGCACGATGTCGAGCCCCTCAGTCCACCCTGCGGCGACCAGCACCCACCCGGCAGCCAGGATCGCACCGAGCAGGAACAGTGCCGTGTTCCATCCTTCTTCCAACTTGAGCAGTTTCAACCTCCCTCGATCCGCGACCATGTTGAGACTCTCCCACACTATGTACCCATTCGAGCGCTCAATGGTTCACTGCGTCGGCCTCGACGTATACCCCGTAATTATAACGGACAATTGGCGCAAGGGCAACACACCATTTGCGGTTGATTTTCCATCCCCGTTCCGCTTCGAAATCCCCGTGTGGGTTTTCGAAGCAGAAACCCTACGTGGGGGGGCAAAAAGGGCTGAAAGTGGG
>CAYPOY010000078.1:0-17992 GCA_964412395.1 uncultured Anaerolineales bacterium
CCTATGCACAGTGCAGGCTCGATGGTCACCTTGCCCCGGAAGTAGGGGGGCAACTCCAGCGGCGCGAAGGGAAAGCGCACCGTGATCGGCCTGGTGAACAATGTGCGCCATAGTTCCGGCAGCAGGTAGACCAGCGAGTGAAGTCGAGACATTCTATCCGATTCCGCCTGGGCCGGACGATGTTTTCATTCCAGGCTCACTCCAGGAGCCTCAGAAACAATGGGGTAAAGGCCAGCGATACCGTGGCCATTAACTGCACCAGGATATCAAGGGTGGGGCCGGCGGTGTCCTTGAGTGGGTCGCCCACCGTATCGCCGATAATGCTGGCCTTGTGTGCCAATGAGCCCTTGCCGCCCACCTCTCCCGCCTCGATCAGTTTCTTGGCGTTATCCCAGGCGCCACCGGCGTTGGCCATAAAGAAGGCCAGGAAAATGCCGCACACGATGCACCCGGCCAAAAGTCCGGCCAATGCCTCCCGGCCCAGGACAAAGATGGTGACAAAGGGGATGCTGATGGCCAGCAGGCAGGGCAGCGCCAACCGGCCCAGGGCCCCCTGGGTGGCGATATCCACGCAGCGACTGTAGTCTGGCGGGCTCTTCCCTTCCAGCAGGCCGTGAATCTCCCGGAACTGTCGCCGCACCTCGATGACGATCAACTGGGCCGTTCGATCCACCGATTTGATCACCAAAGACGAAAAGAGCGCCGGTAGCGCCCCGCCGATCAACAGCCCGGCCATCACTTTGGGCTCCCGGATATCGAGGTGCACGATGTGGACCGCTTCAGAGTAGGCGGTGAGGAGAGAGAGGGCAGCAGCGGCGGTGGCGCTGGCGGCGAAGGCTTTGCCTATGGCGGCCGTGGTGTTGCCCACCGCATCCAGGTGGTCGGTAATGTCCCGCACCTCCGAGGGCTGGATGCTCATCTGGGCGATGCCTCCCGCGTTGTCGGCGATAGGACCGTAGGCATCCATAGACAGGTTAATCCCCAGAATGGAGAGCATCCCTAAGCCGGAGAGGGCGATGCCGTAGAGCCCGGCGAAGTGGTGGGCCACGACTAGCCCCGCACCAAGCAAGATCATGGATAGCACGGTGCTTTCCAGGCCCACGGCCAGGCCGGCGATGATGTTATTCGCTGCCCCGGCCTCGCTGGAGACGACGATAGAGCGAAGCGGTTTCCCGTACGTGTAGTATTCAGTGTTCAGACCGATGAGCACTCCCACCACCAGACCGGACGCGGCTGCGTAAAAGGGGCCCATATCTCCCAGATAAAGGTGGGAGAGGAGCAGGATGCCGAGCAGCGAGAGCGCCCCGCTGGTCAGCAGCCCCACCCTCAAGAGTGCCTCCGGTCGAATTACGTCTTTCCGAGCAAGTGTCTTTACAATCAGGACACCCAGCGCTGAGGCCAGGCTGCCCATAGCCACCAGCAACAGGGGGAAGATGATGCCCTTTTCGCCCAGGTACAGGCCCCCGGCGCTCTGGGCTGTAGCCCCGATGATGAGGGAGGTGACAATCGTATCGGTGTAGGACTGGTTCAGGTCCGATCCCAATCCGGCCACGTCGCCTACGTTATCCCCCACCAGGTCGGCGATCACGGCGGCGTTGCGCGGGTCGTCCTCGGGGATGCCCACCTCTACCTTGCCCACCAGGTCGGCCCCCATGTCCGCCGCCTTGGTGAAGATGCCGCCTCCGATGCGGATAAAAATAGCCACGAAGCTGGCCCCCATCGAATAGCCGGTGATGACCGTCAGAGGGGCGGGTGTGAGGGGCAGCAGGTCGAAGAGCAGGTAGACCCCCGAGATGCCCAGTGCTCCCAGGCTGACTACGGCCATGCCCATCACCGCTCCCCCGGAGAAGGCCACGTGCAGGGCTTTGCTCAGGCCACTCCTGGCAGCAAAGGTGACGCGGCCGTTGGCCCGGGTGGTGATGCTCATGCCGATGAAACCGGAGAGGGTGGAACAGAGCACCCCGATCAGGAAGGTGCACGCGACGTACACGTTCAATACCATGGCCAGGAAAACGGCGAAGAGCAGGGCCGTCAGCCCCATCACACGATATTCCCGCCGCATGAAGGTCGTCGCCCCGACCTGGATGGCACGGGAGATGGTGGTGATTTCCGGTGGCCCGGGGTCATTTTTCAGGGTGCTATGGGCCAGATAGAGGCTCAAGAGTAGCCCAAGGAGACCCACGCTGGGGACGACAAGCAGGATGGCACTATTCATGTTTGCTTTGCTCCTACTGGTTGTTCATTCTTCATTGTTCTATGCAACCCCGATCCAGATTATAATCAATATTTGCGCCAGTGCCAGCGGCGCCAACACACGCCAGCCAAGGCTCGCCAGTTGGTCAATGCGCAGCCGGGCGTAGAGCACACTCGCCACCGAGAGCGCCAGCAGGATGAGTACCGCCTTGACGCCGAAGACCAGCGTGGCCGGAACAACCAGTCCGATACTACAGCCACCCAGGAAGAGGTTGACCAGCAGGAAGATACCGACCACGGTCTGCATGTGCAGTGTAAGGTGCCACAGGGCTAACTTGCGCCCGCTGAACTCCGTCAATGGACCGGCAACGATCTCCGACTTGGCCTTGGGGATGTCGAACGGCACCCGCTTCAACTTGCCGATCAGCCCCACGGTGGCCAGCAGGAAGCCCAGCGGTTGCACGAACACCATCCAGGCCGTCTGCGATTGCTGCGCGGCGATGCGCGAGATGGACCAGGAGCCGCTGAGGATGGCCGGGCCGCTGAGCGCCATCAGAAAAGGCACCTCGTAGGAGAAGTATTGCAGCAGCGAGCGGTTGCCGCCGATGATGCTGTAGACGCTGACGGAGAGCCAGCCGGCCAGGAAGCAGGCCAGCGCCGGGATACTGAGCAAAAAGAGCACCACAATCAAATCACCCTCGAAGGCGCTGGCCGCCCATCCCCCCCCTTCCTCCCCCCCAATGGGGGGGAAAGAGGGGGGGATATACAGCGCGGCGGTCAGCACCGCCGCCAGCGACACGATCGGCAGCGCCGCGCAGGCCCACTCGTGAGCCCCGGTGGGTAATATGTCCTCCTTGGCCATTAACTTGATGAAGTCAGCCAGCGGCTGGAACCAGGGCGGCCCAATGCGCCCCTGCAAGCGGGCCGCCACCCGTCGGTCAATCCACTGGAAGGCCAGCGCGCAGACGAAGAGAAACCCAAAGCCGGGGAAGATAAACAGCGCGAACAGGGCAGATAACCAGTCGTTCATACCCAATTTACCAATGTACCAATCTACCGATCTGCACAGGCGATGCACAGGTCCACGCCGGCCAGCACGGCGGGCACGTCGGCGGTGGTGGCCCCCCGCAGTTGGTCGGGCAGGGTGATCAGCGTTGTCAGTGTGGGCGTGCGTATCTTGACCCGCGCCGGCCTGTCGCTGCCATCACTGCGGATGTAGTAGACCAGCTCGCCGCGCGGCGCCTCGCCACGGCTGACCACCTCGCCGGGCGGCACACGCCGTGGCGCACGCACTGTCAGCACCCCTTGCGGCAGCCCGGCCAGCAGTTGCCGACACATGTGCAGGCTCTCGATGGTCTCCTGCACGCGCACCAACGTGCGTGCCCACACGTCCCCCTCCTCGGCGGTGATGACCCGGAAGTCGAGCCGGTCGTAGGCGGCGTAGGGTGCGTCGCGCCGCATGTCCACGTCCACGCCGGAGGCGCGCGCTGTTGGCCCCACCACGCAGTAGCGGCGTGCCTGTTCAGCCGAGAGGTGGCCCACACCGCGCGTGCGCACCTGGAAAGTGCGCTCGTGCTGAATCACGCCCAGCAAGGTCTCAATCTGCCGTTCCAACTCATCGAGCCGCGCCAGGATCGAGTCTACTTGCGCCTCGTCCACGTCAATGCGCACGCCGCCGATGACGTTGACGGCGTGGGCCACACGCCCGCCGGAGAGTTCCTCCATAATGTCCAGCACGATCTCGCGGTCGCGCCAGGCGTACATAAAGATGGTGGTGAAGCCAATGTCTTCGGCCAGCACGCCCAGCCAGAGCATGTGGCTGTGGATGCGCTCCAGTTCGCACAGCAGCGTGCGCAGGTAGAGCGCCCGCGGGGGCACCTGCAGCCCCAGCAGCGCCTCGACCCCCTGGCAATAGGTGGTGGTGTGGATGTGCGAGCAGATGCCGCAGATGCGCTCCACCACGTGCACGTTCTGCACGTAGTTGCGGTTCTGGCAGATGCGCTCAATGCCCCGGTGGACATAGCCGATGCGCAGGGCACTGTCCACGATCCGCTCCCCCTCGACGGTGAGCAAGAATGAGAGCGGCTCCTTGAGCGCCGGGTGCTGCGGGCCGATGGGGATGGTTATTCTGGTCATTGGGTCTCTTCCTCTCCGCCCCCCCTCAGTCCCCCCCAATTCTGGGGGGGAGGTTTCTGCTCCCCTCCCCCAGAGCCTGTCCTGAGCGAAGCCGAAGGGTTGGGGGAGGGGCCGGGGGTGGGGGCTGTGGGCCGCTGGCGCAGCGGAGCCTCGCCGTTCCAATCGTCCGGCAGCAGTAGCGGGCGCGGGTCGGGGAGACCGTCGAAGGTGACGCCCAACATCTCGCTCACCTCGCGCTCGTAGAAGGCGGCGCCGGGGATCAGGTCGGTCAGCGTGGCGATGTGCGGCTTCTCTCGCGGCAGCGACGTGCGCAGCGTGAGACCGCCGCCGTCCCAGAAGTGGTAGAGCAACTCGATCGCGCTGCCGGTGTCCTGCCCGGTGATGGTCGAAAGGTGGCGCAGGTCGAAGCGCTTGATTAGCAGCCTCACAGCCGGGTGGATGCAGTCCGCCGGCAGCGCGATAAAGGTCTCGCCTATTGGCACCGCCTGTGCCTCAACCGTCTCGGCCGGGAAAGTCTCCCGCAGTGCCTGCAAAATCGCTTCCACAAGCATCGCGCTCTCCAACCGTTCATTGTTCATTGTCTCATTATTCATTGTTCATTGTCTCATTATTCATTGTCTCATTATTCATTATTCATTGTTTCATTGTTCATTGTCTCATTATTCATTGTTTCATTGTTCCTAGCAGCCGCACCAGCCCGTCAATCATGGCCTCTGGCCGGCAGGGGCAGCCCGGTATGTAAATGTCCACCGGCAACACCTGGTCAATGCCGCCCAATACGTTGTAGCCGTCGCGGAAGATGCCGCCGGAGCAACTGCAACTGCCCACCGCGACCACCCACCTGGGGGCGGGCATCTGCTCATAGATGCGGCGTAGCCTGTCTCGCGATTGGCGCGTCACCGGGCCGGTGCAGAGTAAAATATCGGCATGGCGCGGTGAGGCCTCCTTCAGGATGCCCAGCCGCTCAACGTCGTAACGCGGCGTGAGCAGGTCCAGGATTTCGATGTCGCAGCCATTGCAGCCGCCGCTGTTAAAGTGCAGTATCCAGGGCGACTTGCGCCGTGCCCAGCGCACCAAACTATCCAGCATATCTTGTCATTCCTTGCTATTGTATGGTATAATCTCAATGGAGGTGAGAAAATGTGTGATAACGCACTTCCCAAGCCCCCGCCAAAGGAATACTGGGATGATGTCAAATGGGCTGAGGAGCATTACGCTGAGTTGACACGTCAGTATCCCAATCAATGGGTGGCTATTATTGACCAAAGGGTCGTTTCTGCCGGGAGGAACCTGAGACAGGTGCTCGATGAGGCGAAAGCCCGCACAGACCGTCTGGAGTTTCCACACCTGTTTATCGAGCGAGGTGTCCGTGTCTACCAATGCTAGCGTTGGACGCATCAATCTCAGCCTCTACGAGATCCTTGACCCGGAGCTTCTCGATGACGTGTCTCTCCCCCGCTTAGACTCAAGGCTTACTTGATGCATGACGATGCGACGCCTCTGGTGTTAGGCTTCGAGGATTTGCTGACAAGTTACGAACTTCTCTGTAACTATGTCCGCAGTGAAACCTTCCTCAGGCTGCCGCTTCCTCAATCCCCTGATTGACCTCTTTACCTCGTTCATTGTTCATTGTGCCATTGTTCATTGTTCATTTACGCCTCTCCCTTCGTCAGCACGAACACACTGATAGCGATGCCCACCAGGTAGGCCACCGCGATGCGGTGCGACGCGCCCCCCGGCGGCAGCGTCGAGACGACCAGCGTCGCCAGGTGCAAGATAGCGAACATCAGCGCCAGCCGGAAGAAGGCGTGGTAGGCCAGTTGCGCCTGCGGCGGCAACAGGTCCTCACCGCAGGCGTAGGGCTGATGCTTGTCGGGGTGCTCCTCGCCCGGCGCAGCCAGCGCCCCGCCCAGCCGGTAGAGACCGCAGGCCAGCGCCAGGAAGACGCATAGGGCGACCGGGGGACTCAACAATACATCTTCAATCATCTCTCACCTCCCCAACGCCAGCAAGTAGACGCCCGCGCCTGCCGCCCAGTCCAGCCAGGGCCCCGGGTAGAGGCCGAGAGCCAGCACCAGCGCCCCCAGGACCACCAGGGGCACCACCATCCAGGGCGAGATTTGAATCCGCCCCCCTCTCTTCCCCCGCTCTTTCCCCCCCATTGGGGGGGATGAAGGGGGGGTAAACAGCGTGCCGATGAGTGGCAGGTAGTACCCCAGCGAGAGTAGGCTGTTCAACAAGAAGGCCACCAATCCCACGTAGCCGAGGGCGTCTGACGAGCGCAGGGCACCCATCAGGACGAACCACTTGCCGGAGAAGCCGGCCAACGGCGGCACGCCGGCCAATCCGGCTAGCGCGACGCTGAAGGCCACGGCCACCAGCGGCAGGCGCATCGCCGTCCCGCGCAGGTCCGCAATCCGGGTGGCGTCGCAGTAAAAGTGGCAGACCCCCTTGCACAGGAAGGCCAGCCCCTTCATCGCAGCGTGGGCCAGCAGCAGGAAGAAGCCGGCCTGGATGGCCGCCGGGATGGCGTAGCGCAATCCGATCCCGATGCTCAACATGATATACCCCATCTGCGCAATTGTCGAGTAGGCCAGCAGCCGCTTGGTGTGGGTCTGCACCAGCGCCAGCCCGTTGCCCAACGTCATATTGAACAGCGAGAGCACAATCAACAGCGTCCCCAGGTCGCGCGCTGGAAAGCCCAACCCCAGGCTGACCTTGAGCAGCGCGTAAAAGGTGCTCTGGATGATGATGCCGGAGAGCATGGCGCTGATGCTGCTGGGCGCCCGCCCGTGGGCGTCGGGCAGCCAGGTGTGAAGAGGGACGATGGCGCTCTTGATGCCCAGGCCCACCAGGAAGCAGGCCACCCCGGCGCGAGTCCACGGCCCCGGCATGCCCATCCCCCCCAATGGGGGGGATGAAGGGGGGGGCAGCGCCAGCGTCCCTGTCTCGCGGTAGACGAACGAGATACCCAGCAGGATGATGACCGTGCCCACACTGCCCATCACCAGATATTTGAAGCCAGCCTCGATGGCCGTGTTAGTGTGCCGGCGAAAGGCGACCAGCACGTAGGCGGCGACGCTCATCAACTCGCAGAACATATAGAGGTTGAACAGGTCGGCCGCCAACACCATGCCCACCAGGCCGGTCACCAGCAACAACAACAGCGGGTAGTAAGTCTCATAGCGCCGGTCGAGCGCCAGGTAGCGGCCGGAGTAGAGCGCCACCAGCAGCCCCAGTCCCAGCGCCACGCCTGCCACTACCAGTCCGCCGGGATCAGCGCGCAGGAAGGCCTCATCGGGGCCGAAGTGTCCCCACGCTGGCAGGAGAAACCGGGTTTTTCCCAAAAACCCGGTTTCTTTGCCCGTGAGCGCAAAGAGGGGCACCAGCGCCACCAGTGCCGTCGCGAAGGCCAGCGCCGTGAGCAGTGCCAACAGGTCGTTGCGGTCGGTCAACAGCCGCGCCACCAGGTAGACGGCGAACGCGCCGGTGGCCAGACAGACCAGCGGCAGCACCACCCACACGTCGCCCGTCACCAGGCGCCTCCCAGGATCAACGGCAACCCGTGGGCCACCCAGTCACAGACCGTCGCCGGGAAGAGCCCCCCGATGAGGGCCAACGCAGCCAGCAAGACCGTCGGCGCTACCATCGCCCAGGGCAGCCGGTCTACAGTCAGCCCCTCCGGGCGAGCGCCGAAAAAGATGCGCCCCACGAACCAGAGGGCGTAGGCCACCGTCAGCAACGACCCGAACAGCGTCAGGACGGAGAGCCCGATGTGGGCGGTGTGAAAGCCACCGGAGAATATCATCCACTCGCTGACAAAGATGCAAAAGGGCGGCATACCGGCGATGGCCAGCACGCCCGCACCGGTGCAAAGCGCCACCAGTGGCATCGCGCTCCCCAGGCCACCCAGTTCCGCGATGCGCCGCCGCCCCGTGGCGCGCATCACCAGCCCCACGCACATAAAGAGCAGCGCCTTGACGATGGCGTGGTAGATGACGTGCAGCGTCGCCCCGGCGACCCCGTCGTAGGTCAGCGTGCCCAGCCCGAAGAGGATGTACCCCATCTGGCTGACGCTGGAGTAGGCGATGATGCGTTTGACGTCCTGCTCGGCCAGGGCCATCAGCGCGCCGTAGAGTTCGGAGACGATGCCCGCCACCATCATCGGCACGACAAAGGGGGCCATCTGGGCCGGCGAGAAGATGCTCAGCGGGAAGCGCAGTACGCCGTAGGTGCCCATGCTGAGCATCGCCGCCGCGAGCATGATGGTGACCGGCATCGGGGCCACGGCGTGGGCGTCGGGCAGCCAGAGATGCAGCGGGAAGATGGCCATCTTGACGCAGAAGCCGACGATGAAGAGCGTGGTCACGGTCGTCACCAGGCCGGGGGCTAACGTGATACCCGCCCGCAATGCCGAGAAACTGTCGCTTCCGGTGGCATCATAAAGCATAAGCAGCCCCATCAGCACCATCAGCGACCCCAGGTGGGTGAAGATAAAGTACTTGAGCGCCACCGCGCCCCGGCGCTCGCCATCACCCCAGACGGCGATCAGTGCGCAGGAGGCCACCAGCATCAGTTCCCAGAAGATGTAGAACAGGAACATGTCGTCAGCCAGGGTGGTGCCGGACATTCCAACGGCAAAGAGCATCAGCAAGGCATAGAAAACCGGCGTCCTCTCGTCCGGGCGGTGGTAACCCCAGGTGTAGACGACCGCCACCAGCGTCACGGCCGCCTCGGTGAGCAGGAAGGGGAAAGTCAGCCAGTCCAGGTGCAGCACCAGGCGGATGTGCGCTGCCGGGATCCATTCGGAGCCGAGTATGGGGACGTCGCCGCGCCGGAGCGCCGGCAGCAGGGCGAAAGTGGCAATCAGCGAGAGCGCCGCAGCCAGGCCCGCGATCCAACCCGCCTGACGCGCACAGCGGCCGCGCAGCAGGGGGAGCAACAGCGCCGCCGCCAGCGGCGCGCCCAGGACGGTCAACAGCCACGTTGTCTCTACATTCATGTCTCCTCCCTCAATCATACCTCAATCATACAGCACCAGTGTCAGCACCACCAGCGCCAGGCTGACGGCCACCCACAACAGGTTGCGCCGCAGCCGCCCCGTGTGCCAACGCTGCAAACCCCGGCCCAGCATCAGAGCAGTCCGCACGGCACGGCGCAGGAGACCCTCCAGGCCTTCATGTTCCACGACGCGATGGGTGACGAGCGCCCCATCCACCACAACCCGCACGGAACCGCGCAGGAGGCCCTCCAAGCCCTTATGTTCCACGACGCGATGGGTGACGAGCGCCCCATCCACCACAGCCCGCGCTGAACGGTGGAGGAGGCCTTCCAAGCCCTTGTGTTCCACGACGCGATGGGTGACGTGCGCCCCATCCACCACAGCCCGCACGGCCAGGGCGATGATCTGTTCCGCGATGCCGACCTCGACCACGGCGTGCAACACCTGGGCCGCCCGGGCCAACCCCTCCTCCAAGTCGTACACTTCCTCCGCCGGCTGCGCCAAAACGAGAGGGCCCAATCTTGAGCGCCGTTGGAGCCGCCATACAGCCAATACCAGAGCCATCACCACCAGCAGCGCCGGGGCGGTCGCCGCATAGCGCAACAGCGCCAACAACGTGGGCATGGCCGGCATCGCCACGTGGCTGGCTGCCGCCAGGTGGCGAGCCAGCGGCCCGAAGGCCAGCCCGCCGGCCAACACTCCGCCGCCCAACAACCCCACCACCATCCACTGAGTCCAGTGAGCCGCTGCCCCGCTGAAGAAACCGAGTTTTTTCCTGAAAACCTGGTTTCTGACCCCCACCGGACGGGAAAGCCGCCACGCTGCGCTCGCCGTCCAGACACCGGTCAGCGCGACGGCGGTCTCGGCGACGAGCAGCGCGTCCAACGCGGCCCCCGCCTCCCGTGCCCACCATGTCGTCAGCAGGCCAAGGGTCGTCAGCGCCAGCCCGCCCAGGGCAAAGAAACAGGCGCCGGCCCTGCGCCGGGTGGCCTGATCGGATTGCTGCGCCGCATCCGCCGCCAGGAAGAGCACCAGGCGCAGCGGCGTCAGTGCCAGCAGGCCCAACCAGACGGCCGGCTTGACCCCGCTGGCGGCGACGAAGAGCGCCAACCCGCCCTGCGCGGCCCCGACGTAGACCAGCGCACCGCGCGCGTCCACCTGTGTCAGCGCGATGAGCGCTGCCAGCACCGCGCCGCCGGCCCCCAGCCAGAGCGCCGCCGTCTGCAGCGGGCCGGCCAGCGCCAGCAGCGGCGTGATACGATAGAGCAAGTACGCGCCCAGGTTGGGCACGACGGTGGCGTAGAGCCAGGCCTGCGAGGCCAGCGTTAGCCGTCGCCCGGGCTGGCTCCAGAGGTGAAAGGGCCAGATGCCCAGTTTGACCCACACCGCCAGGATAAGACCGGCCACGACCAGACCAAGCCGCGCTCCGTCCAGTGCGCCACCCGCGCTCAGCGCCGCGCCGATGCTCAATGTCCCGCTGGCCTCCATCAGTATCAGGATGGCGGTGAGCAGGCCCGCGTCACCCAGGCGCAAGAGCAGGTAGCCGCTCCTGGCAAGGCGGATGCCTGTCGAGTTTCGTATTTCGACCAGCGGCGCCAGCGCGACGCACAGCGCCACGATCTCCAACGCGACGTAGCGAGCCAGGAAGTGGTCGGTCAGGAAGGCGACGTTGGTGGCAGCCAGCGCCAGCAGCGTCACGGCTGCGGACAGGGGGTGGAGATTCCGTGCTTCCCTCTCTCTCTCCCCCACATTGGGGGGGATGAGAGGGGGGGTGGCGAGCAGGACGAGGAATGCCCCCCACGTGGTCACCAGCACAGCGTAGAACCCCGTGGCGCCGATGGTCAGCCCCATGGGGCCTGCGCCGGGCAGCCACTCGACCGCGACGGCTGGGCCGCCGCCGGTGTGGGGCAGCAGGGCCAGCGCACACAGCGCCGTCAAACCGGTCGCCGTCAGCACCACGCGGCGCACAGTCGAGGGGTGGGCGCGTCGTAAAGCTACGGCCACCAAGGCGGCCGCTAACAGCGGCAGCGCGATCAGGCCCACAACCAGTCCGCTCACTACGTCAACCCCGCAGCCGATCCAGGCGGTCAATGTCTCCTGAGGGGTAGTGACGGAAGACGTTCACGATCAAGGCCAACGCAATGGCAATTACAACCGTCTCCACGACCAGCGCCGAGATGACCATCGTCTCAGCAGAGCGCACATCCCCGCGCAGGTGGGCGGCGTGTACCAGGCTGAGCGTGACGCCCTGGAGCATGATCTTGAGGCCGAACACCTGCTTGATGACGTTGCGCCGCGTGAGCAGGCAGAACAGTCCGATCAGGAACAGTAACACGGTCAGCGAAGTGTTGAGCGTGTCCAGCCAGTCCATCGTCTCCACATTCATTCGTCGTCCTCCCTGCCCCTGGGCAACAGCGCGGCGATGCCCAGCGCGCTGGCGAAGATCAGCCCCACCTGCACAGCCAGGTCGAGGCCGCGGCCCTCCCAGAACCACTGCCGGAATGACCCTTCGACAGGCTCAGGGCCCCGCGCTATGTGGGCGTCGTCGGGTGGGGCCAGGAATTGTTGGCCGATCAACAGGCCGACGACCAGCAGCGCGACCACAGCGCCGACCCAGGCAACGTGCTCGTGCTGCAGATTGATGAACTTCCGTATAGACGCCATTGTGCTCTCCTTTGTTTGTTCATTGTTCATTGTTCCTGCCCTCGCATAGACTCGGTCAGGCTGATAGCGACGATAAAGAGCACGCTGACCAACCCGGCCCCCACGCTTAATTCAAAGCCGCCCGCGTAGGGCGCGTTGAGCATAAAGAAGATCACGGCCAGCGCCGCGCTCCCCACTCCCAGCGCAACAGCCGCCTGGAGCAGGTTCTTGAAGAGCACCGCCGCAACAGCACTGATGAGGATGACGGCCGCCAGCGCGACGTATATGGTCGTCATGTGGGCCTCCTTTCCGCTTGTCCACTTCCGGCCGGCTTGCCGAGTAGCCAAGCGATGGCAACGCCGGCCACCAGAGTCAGTATGCCGGCGAGAGAGGATACGGAAGTGTCCAACTCTGCCGGCCAAAGACCGACGAACGAGCCACAGATCAACCCCAGGATGGCGTAAAAGGTCACGGCAGGATGCCGCTTCAGGGCCAAATCAACTAATTTAGAGCAGGTCAGTACCCCTATGCCAACTCCGGCCGCGACAGAGATGATCACCCCCCAGTGAACGGGCGGTTGGGTCAGAGAAGCGAGGGCCTGCATAATTGGCCCGTACGTTCCTGCCAGGAGAAATATGTACGAACCACTCATGCCTGGCGTTATCACTGCGCCGCCCGCGAAAAAACCGACGATCCCGAAATAGAGCAGGCCCATCCAGGTGGATGCGTCGGCGGAGGAATGTCCTACCTCCCCACCTCTTCCTCCTAATCCCACCAGGATTGCCAGTATGAGTCCCACGGCGAACGCGATCACCCGACGGGAGGTTGGCCTCATATCATAATGCATCTTGACAACGCTCGGAATGCTGCCTGCAATGAGCCCGATGAAGAAGAACTGTGCCGGTGCAGGATACCGGTCCAGCACGAGGGTGGCCAGACTGGCAAAGGCCAGGGTCCCGACAACGGCTCCGAGACCTAGGGGGATCAGGAACAGGAGATAGTGCCTGATCATCTTTCTGTTTGAGAAAAAGTTTCCGACCGCCTCTATCAGCTCATCGTATACTCCCAGCAAGACCATGAACGTGCCGGTGCTGACGCCAGGGATCACGTTGGCGACTCCGACAGCCATGCCTTTCAGAAATAGATTGATGAATTTCACTGTGCTCTCCTTTGTGCCACATGTCGAGTGTACTTGGCGAATGTGGTGCGTAACCTGCAAAACGTGATTGTGTTCAGGATATTCGTCGAAGCAGCCTACTGTAGCGTGAGGTACTCGGCCGCCACCCAGCCAGTGCGTCCTTGTGCGTCGCGCACTTCCACCCATTCAATGCCGCCCGTGATTTCGCGGCGATATAGTATTTCCACCCGTGCGCCTTCGCGCAGCGTCCCGCCAATGGTGCCGCCCGGCGTCCAGCGCAGGAACAGACCTCGCCTGCCCGTGCCCGACACGATGGCGACCACCGGCGTGGGAGTGAACGTCGGCGCGGGCGTAGGTGTAAACGTAGGTGTGGGTGTAGGCGTATCGGTCGGTGCAGGACTGGGCGTAGGTGTGGGTGACGGTGTGCTGGTGGGTGTGGGAGTAATGGTTGGTCCCGGCGTGGGCGTGGGCGTGAGGGTTGGTGGCACGAATGGGTTGAGTTGGATGGTCGGGATCACCGTAAGCACCAGTGCCACTGGCCGTTGCAAGCGCAGTGCCAGGCGTTCCTGCAAATCCGCGGTCTCCTTGTGCAACACCTGGCGTGTAGCACGCACGTGTACTTCCAGGTGCACCGTCTGCCCATCATCGCTGATGATGTGCCAATCGGCCAGTTCTACCTGGCCCATGTCGGCTATTTCTTCTGCCAGAGCCGCCTGCACGGTGCGTTGAAAGGCAGCTTCGCGCAACGCACTGACCGTCAACGTGCCCAGCACAGCCGACACAGCCACCAGTAGCGCCACCATACCCAGTACCCCGCTGCGGAATACCCGCTTGTGCTTCTGCTTGCCTGGCGCCGGCCGGAAGCCCAACCACAGGAAGATCAAGCCGCCGGCCGCACTGATGGCGACCAGGTTGGTGAGGAACAGCGCCAACGCCCCGCCGGCGATGCGACTGCTACCCAGCGCCAGGCCGAGGCCTACTGTCGCCAGCGGTGGCATCAGCGCAGCCGCAATCGCCACGCCCGGCAGCGCGGCCGATACATCTTTGCGGCACAGCGCGTAGGCGCCGGCCGCGCCGGAAACCAGCGCCACGCCCAGGTCGAGCAGGGTGGGGTGCGTGCGGCTCAGCATCGCAGCCGTGGGCGAACCATCCGGCACAGCCAGGCCCATCAACAGGCCCACCGCTATCGCCAGCAGCGCGCCCCGCAGCGCGGCGCTGACCGCCAACCGCAACAGGCGCAGGTCTCCCTGCACCACGCCCAGACCCAGCCCCAGGATGGCCAGCATCAGCGGGGCGACGAGCATGGCCCCGATGATCACGGCCGGGCTGTTGAGCAGCAAGCCCAGCGCAGCGATGGCCGCCGCCAGGCCACTCATGACGAAGAAGTCCACACGGGGCCGCGCCCCACGCCGCACGTTCTTGTAAACCTCGGTTTGCTCGGCGACGGTGAGGGTGGGCAGCGCGTCGAATAACCCCCACCACGCGCGGCGCAGGAGCGTCTCTATCCGACCGGCGCGATGTCTGACGACGATAGTCGGCACGGGGGCATGGATAGCCACTGCCTGCGGCACGTTGCCGAACAACACCCGATCGAGGAAACTCTCGCGGGTGGCGCCGATCAACACCAGGTCGTAGCCCGCGCTGGCTTCGGCCAGGATGCCCTCGATGATGCCGGGCGACCGTACCACTTTGGGCTGCACGCGACTGCCCCCCCTCTTTCCCCCCCAATGGGGGGGATGCTCTCCCCTCTCTCCCCCCTGATGGGGAGGATGCCCTCCCCTCTCTTCTCCCCGATTGGGGGGATGCCCTCCCCTCTCTTCTCCCCGATTGGGGGGATGCCCTCCCCTCTCTCCCCCCTGATGGGGGGGATGAAAGGGGGGGAGGGCCAGTGCTGTGTTCAGCCGCTCGTGCCCCAGCGCGACCTCGGCTTGACCTAGTGTGTCGCGCGCGACGTATAGCGCCGTGACCTGAGCGTTGGGCGAAAGGTTCAGTGCCATCTCCAAAGCCAGCGGGGCATTGGGCCCGCCAGCCGCCGGTACCAACACTCGTCGCACGTGGCCCAGAACTGTGGCCAGGTCTCGGCCCGAGGGCTCGCCCGGGCCGTCATTGGCGCGCACCACCGCCACGTCGCAGGGCGCATAGCGGATCACCGGATCAAGCGTGCTGCCCAGCAGGTAACGCCCCCGGCCGGGCGAGCCGCGCCAGCCCAGCAGCAGCAGGTTGGGTGGGTCTGCGCGCACCGTCGCCAGGATGGCCGCGCCGGCATCGCGCCCGGAGCGGACGAGTGCGTTTACCGGCACGTCGCCGCGCGGCTCGACTATGCTCGCCGCAGACGGCTCTGGCACCACCAGCCAGTCTGGCTGCGCCCCGTCAGGCGTGATGCACAGCAGCGTCACCGCGCCGTCGCGCACTCTGGCCAGCGCGCAGCCCACCGCCAGCAACGGACGGAGTTGTTCTCGGTCGCCTACAGCGACCAGGATGTGGTACCTGGGCTCAGCTTGTGGTTGCGACATCATGCGTGAAACGTGAAGCATGAAGCGTGAAACGTAAAAACGTGGACCGGGGTCGTCAGCTTCACCGTGGGCCGATCAGCCCGGCTCCAACCGCTAGCTCCTGCATCTCCTGCGTGATCGCCTGTTGGCGGGCCGTCTGAACCGCCAGTGTCAATTCCTCAATCATCCGCTCGGCGTTCTGTGTGGCTCCCTCCATGAGTTGGTAGCGCGCTGAGTGCTCCGCAGCCGCCGAATCCAACAGCAGTCCGTACAGGCTGACCGCCGCCCACTGCTCGACCACACGGGCATACAGACTCAGCGGGTCGGTCTCGATGATTGGGGGCAGCCAGGGCTCGGTCAGAGACCTTGACCCATCAGGAGGGCCAGGTGCGGGTAACGTGGGTGGTATCAGCCGTGCTACCGTCGGCTCGTAGCGGGCCGTACCGTGATAGGCGTTGTAGACCAGGTCAACCGCGTCCAGTTCGCGTTCCTCGTAGCGCGCCAGCCACCGGCGGGTGAGATCGAACGCCAGGCGATAGGGTGGCAGCGCGGTTACCGGGAGCGCGGCCGACAGGGCCGCTGCTCCTCCCCGTCGCCGGAGGATGCGGGCGGTGCGCGTCCCCAGCGCCATGAGTTCCACCTGCGCGCCTTCCGCCTCCTGCTCGGCCAGGTATTGCCCGGCGCGCTCGACGACCGCCGCGTTGAATCTACCGCACAGCCCACGCTCGCTGCCGACCACCAGAGCCACGATCCGTGCCTCTCCTCTTTCCCCCCCGTTGGGGGGGATGAAAGGGGGGGGCAGGTGAGGCAGCAACGCCGGTAACATAGCTGCCAACCGCTCCACGTAACGGCGCACACCATCCTTCCGCTTTAGCGCCGCCTGCCAGTTCCCCAACGAGATGGTACGCAGGGCGCTCAGAATGGGCTCGACAGTGCAAATGTTATCGAGGCGAGTCTCAGCGCGCTCCAGATTTTCCATACCTTTTACCCTTTTTTCCCCTTAAGCCAGGCTGTGCGATAGTTGGCGATCAGGGTCATCAATATTTCTCGTGTCTCCTCGCTCAATTCACCGGTGGAGTTGATCTGGTGGCAAAGCCCTGCGTGCTCGGCCTCGAAACGAGCCAGCAGTTCCCCTTCAAAGGCGGGCACGTCTTCGAGCGCGACGTCGTCGAGATACCCCTCGGTGGCCGCCAGCAGAACCACGACCTGCGAAGCCAGTGAGAGCGGCTGGTGGGCAGGCTGCGTGAGCACGGCCCGCAAGTGCTCGCCACGCCGGATCTGGTGCTGTGTGGCCTCATCCACCTCGATGCCAAAGCGAGCAAAACGGGCCATTTCCTCGAACTGTGCCAGTTCCAGCCGGAGTTTGCCCGCCACGTCACGCATCGCCGCCGTCTGCGACGCCCCGCCCACGCGCGATACCGATTGCCCCACGTTCACCGCCGGCTTCACACCACGGTTGAAGAGGTCGGAATCGAGCACAATCCGCATGTCGGTGGCGCAGATCAGGTTGGTGGGGATATAGGCGACGATGTTGCCGCGCTGCGTCCCCGCGATGGGCAGCGCCGTCAATGAGCCTCCCCCCGCCCCCCCCTTCATCCCCCCCAGTGGGGGGGAAAGAGGGGGGGCTCCCCCCAGTGGGGGGGAAAGAGGGGGGGCTCCCCTCAGTGGGGGGGAAAGGGGGGGGGCTAACTTGCAGGCGCGCTCCAGCAGCCGCGCGTGCAGGTAGAAGATGTCGCCGGGGTAGGCTTCGCGGCCCGGCGGCCGGCGCAATAGCAGGCTCAGTTCGCGGTAGGCGTCGGCGTGCTTGCTCAGGTCGTCGTAGACGATCAACACGTCACGGCCCTGGTGCATCAGGAACTCGGCCATGGTGCAGCCGGCGTAGGGGGCCAGGTAGCGCAACGCGGGCGGGTCATCGGGGCTGGACGTGACCACGGTGGTGTACGGCAGCGCGCCTTCCCTACGCAGCGTCTCGATGACGGCCAACGTGGAGGACTTCTTCTGGCCGATGGCGACGTAGACGCACAGCACACCGCTGTCCCGTTGGTTGAGGATGGCGTCCACGGCCAGGGTCGTCTTGCCGGTCTGCCGGTCGCCGACGATCAGTTCGCGCTGCCCGCGCCCGACGGGCACGAGTGCATCCACGATCTTCAGCCCGGTCTGTAACGGCTTGTCCACCGGTGCTCGCTCGATGATGCCGGGCGCGTCGCTTTCCAGGTAACGAAACTCCGTCGCGTCAACGGCCCCGCGTTCGTCCAGGGGCTCGCCCAGCGGGTTCACCACCCGGCCCAGCAGTTTGTGTCCCACCGGCACGCGCAGCCGCTCACCGGTAGCCATGACCAGGTCGCCGCCCCGGATGTCCTCGTCGGGGCCGAGCAGGATCACGTCAAT
>CAYPOY010000079.1:0-17799 GCA_964412395.1 uncultured Anaerolineales bacterium
CAATGGGGGGGATGAAAGGGGGGGAGTCCCCAATGGGGGGGATGAAAGGGGGGGAAGCAAAGTGATCGCCGGGTACACTGTGCTTCAGCCTCGGGTGGAGATCAGGCCGACCGGTGCTGGTCGGTCGCTGTTCGCGCGGGTCTTCGCCGGGGATACCGGCCTGGATCTGTACACGCGGGCAGTATCCAATGTATACCAGGACCTATTTGGTGAAGGAGTCTACGCCGGCAAGGGCATCTACGACGTTGCCGCTTTCGACCGCAGCCTGTCCGGACGTGTGCCCGACAATGCCTTGCTCAGCCACGATCTGTTTGAGGGAATCCACGGGCGCGCCGGGCTGGTGACGGACGTGATCCTGTACGAAGGCTATCCCTCACGCTATCTCGCCTACACGCGCCGGTTGCATCGTTGGGTGCGCGGGGATTGGCAACTGCTGCCCTGGCTGTTTCCCAGAGTGCCCCGTGCGGACGGCGGGAGGATGCCCAATGATCTCTCAATGCTCGACCGCTGGAAGATTCTGGACAATCTGCGCCGCAGCCTGCTTGCGCCGGCGCTGCTGGCCCTGTTGGTTGCCGGGTGGTTGTGGTTGCCCGGGTCGGCGTTGGTGTGGACGCTGGCAGTGATGCTGGCGTTGGCCGCGATGGTCTTTGCTGGTCTGGTTACTGCGTGGATTCGGCGACTGCGAGGAATATTGTTGGCCGGGGCTGTGCAGTCGGTATGGGTGGCTGCCCTCCGTTGGCTTCTGGCGCTGGTCTTTCTCCTCTACGAGACCCTGATTATGATAGACGCGATCGCGTGCACCCTGGTCCGCCTGACCATCACCCACAAGCGGTTATTGCAATGGACCACGGATGCGCATACGGTCCGCCTGTTCGGCAAAGAAACGAAGCTGGGGTTACTCTGGAAGAAGATGGGCCTCGCGTCACTTCTGTCTCCGGTATTGGCTTTGCCTGTGGGGCTGATCAACCCGGCAGCGTTGTTAGTTGCTGCGCCACTGCTGTTCGTGTGGATGGTATCCCCCTACGTAGCCTATTGGGTTAGCCAGCCTGTAGTTCGCGAACGAGCCTCGCTTTCCGCCGACCAATGCCAACAGTTGCGCCGCCTGGCTCGCCGCACCTGGCTCTATTTTGAGCGGTTTGTCGGCCCGGACGATCACTGGTTGCCCCCCGACCATTTTCAGGAAAGTCCGCGTGGGCTCGTCGCACATCGCACTTCGCCCACCAATCTGGGGATACTGTTGCTCTCGACGTTGGCTGCCTACGACCTGGGTTACATCAGCCCGATGGACGTGACGTTGCGGCTGCGGTCTACCTTTGAAAGCATGCAAAAACTAGCGCGGTACCGGGGCCATTTCTTGAACTGGTACGATACACGCAATCTGCAGCCTTTGTCCCCGCGCTATGTATCCACTGTGGATAGCGGCAATCTGGCAGGCTGTCTACTGGCTCTCAGGCAGAGCTGCCTGGCTTTGCTTCACGCTCCTGTTCTGCGCTGGCAGCGTTGGCAGGGCCTGCTCGATACGTTGGGGGTCCTGGCAGAAATTGTGGAGGGCCTGGAGGGGACCAGTCTCGAGGCGAAAGGGGCATCGTTGCAGGATTATCTAGCCTCCATCCGCCAGCGGGTGTTGGCGGTGCGAGATGACCCCGAAGGCTGGGTGCCTCTGCTGAGTATGCTGGGCGACGACGCCTGGCCAGAACTGGAGCGGCTATTGATCTCGCTGGTCGAATCCCAGCCGCGCACCCTGGACGCCGCGACCCTGGGCGACCTGCACACCTGGTCGGAGCGGGTGCGTCACCAACTGCTCAATATGCAGAGCGAATTGAACCTGCTGCTGCCGTGGCTGGTACCTCTGAGCCAGCCGCCAGTGTTATTCACCCGACCAGAGACAGAGCCTGCTATCACCGAGGCCTGGCAAGCGCTGCTTGACGCCCTGCCCACCACGCCGCGACTTGACGAGGTGGCTGAGGTCTGCAAAGCAGGGCAGGCACGGCTGGTTCAACTGCAGGGCCGGCTGGCTGATGGGGCCGGCCCGACTGATCAGATAGAAGAGGCCCACGCCTGGTGCGCGGACCTGGCTGAGGGGCTGGGTCTTGCTCGCATGGTTGCAGAGAGCTTATTGATCGGCTATCAAGACCTGAGCGAGCGGGCAGAGGTTTATTTCCAGGCGATGGATTTTGGTTTCCTGTTTGATCCGCACCGCCAGGTGTTCTATATCGGCTACAAGGTGGAGGCCGAAACGTTGGATGGCTACCGTTACGATCTGCTGGCGTCCGAAGCGCGGGTCACCGGCCTTCTGGCCATTGCCAAGGGCGACGTTTCACAGAGCCACTGGCTGTACCTGTCCCGCCCTGTTACCCATGTCAACGGCTCGCGGGCACTCCTCTCGTGGGGTGGGACTATGTTTGAGTACCTGATGCCCACTCTGTTGGTGCGGCACTACGAGGGGACGCTCCTGGAGCAGAGTTGCCGTGCAGTCGTCGCTCGCCAGATCACCTACGGCCGTCAGAAAGGTGTGCCCTGGGGTATTTCAGAGTCAGGCTATCGTCGCTTTGACGCAAGCTTAAATTACCAGTACCGGGGGTTCGGGGTGCCGGGGCTAGGTTTCAAGCCCGGCCTGGCTGAAGATCTGGTGGTTTCACCCTACGCTTCAATACTCGCCCTGCCGCTGCGTCCCCAGGCTGTGATGCAGAATATTGAGCACCTCATCAAACTGCAGATGCTCGGTCACTACGGTTTTTACGAAGCGATTGACTACACCTCCCCCAGGCTGCCCTCAGGTCAGGAGAGCGTGATTGTGCGCTCCTACATGGTGCATCACCAGGGTATGAGCCTGCTGGCCCTGACCAACTATCTCCAGGATGACGTCATGGTGCGTCGCTTCCACGCCGATCCCCGTGTGCAGAGTGTCCAACTGCTTCTGCAAGAGCAGGTACCACGGCAGGCCCCCGTAGAGTACCCACACCCGGAAGAGGTCCGGGCCGTTCGCCATGCCGAAACCCCGGTCGCCGTTGCGCCCTGGCGCGTGCCAGTGGAGGCTCCTATGCCCCAGGTGCACGTCCTCTCCAACGGACGTTACCGTGTGATCATAACCGGCGCTGGCAGCGGCTATAGCAGTTGGCAGGAAGTGGATCTCACCCGCTGGCGCGCCGATACCACCCTCGACGACTGGGGCACCTGGATCTACATTAGAGATCAAGATAGTGGCGCTCTCTGGTCGGCGGGCTACCAGCCAACCGGTTCTTCGCTGGCGAGCCAGGAGGTGCTCTTTTACGCCCACAAGGCCGAATTTCGGAGTCGAGATCACGACATCTCCCTACGTATGGAGATCGCCGTCTCACCGGATGACGACGTCGAGGTCCGGTGCATCACCCTGGTCAACCATGGTGATCATCCCCGCCATCTGACGCTGACCAGTTACGGTGAAGTTGTGCTTGCCCCTCAAATCGCAGACCGGCGCCATCCAGCGTTCAACAAGCTCTTCATCGAGAGTGAATACCTGCCTGAAGTGAATGGTCTGCTCTTCCGCCGCCGCCCCCGCTCGGTTGAGGAAGAGCCGGTCTACATGGCTCACTTGTTGGTCGTGGAGCGGGGGCGAGAGATCACCGGCGCTCACGAGGGCGACCGCGCCCATTTCTTAGGACGCGGCCGTACTGTTCGCTCCCCCGCTGCCTTAGACACCAGGTCCCCACATCCTCACACCCCCACACTCAACAATGGCCTTTCCGGCACCACCGGCGCTACCTTGGACCCAGTCATGGCCCTCGGCCAGGAGATAGCGTTGGAACCGCGTACGACAGCGCAGCTAGCCTATGTCACGCTGGCAGCCCGGTCGTGCCAGGAGGCACTCACCCTGGCCCGCCGCTATCAGTCCTGGCCCAGAATCAAGCGGGTTTTTGAGCGCGCGCGCTCTCAAAGCGAACTGGAGTTGCGCCGCCTCAACTTTCAGACACCTGAGGTGGAACGCATACAACAATTGCTTTCCGTGCTCCTCTACCCCCACGCCGCCCTGCGTGCCGATCCCACCACGCTGAAGGCCAACAGCAAAGGGCAACCTGGCCTGTGGGCGTATGCCATTTCCGGCGACTACCCGATTCTTCTGCTCCGTGTCGAGAGCGAGGAGGACACGGATCTGGTACGCGAACTGCTCCAGGCCCACGCCTACTGGCGTAGTCGGCAAATCAAGACTGACCTGGTCATCATCAACGAGCGGGAGACCGGCTACGACCAGGAACTGCACGACCAACTGCACCGGCTGATTGTCCGCATGCACAGCGACGCCTGGCTGAACCAGCGCGGCGGTATCTTTGTCCTACGCGCCGACCAGGTGAGCGAGGCCGGCCGAGTGCTGCTGGAAACGGCCGCCCGTGCCATACTGGATGGCGACAAAGGTTCGCTGGCAGAACAGTTGAGAGGTCTGCGCGAGCTACCGGCTCGCCTGCCTTCTTTTGTCTCTACCTTGTCTTCCCCTGGAGGCGAGGAACACACACCACCGTTGGCCCGCCCCCTCGATCTCCTCTTTGACAATGGCCTGGGAGGCTTCAGCGCCGACGGGCGAGAGTACGTCATATATCTTGAGCCGGGCCAGTGGACGCCGGCTCCCTGGATTAACGTCGTCGCCAACCCTGACTTTGGCTTCCTGGTCTCCGAAGCGGGATCGGGTTATACCTGGGCAGGAAACAGCGGCGAGAATCGGCTGACCCCCTGGCGGAACGATCCGGTGACCGACACGCCAAGCGAGGTGCTCTACCTGCGCGACGAGGAGGTAGGACATGTCTGGTCGCCCACGGCTCTGCCTGCGGGCGCGCCGGCCCCCTACGCTGCTATTACGGGCAAGGACAAGCCTTGCCCCTACCTGATCCGCCACGGCGCTGGCTACTCCGTCTTTGAGCATCACAGCCACGGTCTCAAACAGCGCTTGCGCGTTTTCGCCGTCCCGGACGTGCCGGTGAAGATCGTGCGCTTGCGGCTTGAGAACACGTGGCACCGCAACCGGCGTATCACTGCCACCTATTACGCCGAGTGGGTGCTGGGTCCAGACCGGGACGTACACCAGCAGTACGTCGTGCCCGAGTTTGACGCCGTTAGCAACGCGCTGTTAGCCCGCAACCTCTACAACGAGGAATTCGGCGAGCGGGTGGCCTTTCTATCTGCCAGCAAGGAGCCCCACAGCCTGACAGCTGACCGCACCGAGTTTCTGGGGCGCGGAGGAAGCCTCAGCCATCCGGCCGCACTAGACCGCGTCGGGTTGGCCAGCGCGGTGAAGGCCGGCCTTGATCCCTGCGCTGGCTTACAGATCCACGTCTGGCTGGCCCCTGGTGAGACGGAAGAGGTCTTTTTCCTGCTGGGCCAGGGCGCAGACCGACAGGAGGCGCTCCGGCTGGTCGAGCGGTACCAGGACCCGGCGCAAGTAGAGGCTGCCTGGGAGGCTGTGAACGAATTCTGGGACAGTCTGTTGGGTGTCGTCACTGTGCGGACGCCTGATCCGGCGATGGATTTGTTGCTCAACCGCTGGTTGCTCTACCAGACGCTCGCGTGCCGGGTGTGGGGCCGCTCTGCGCTCTACCAGTCGTCCGGCGCTTTTGGGTATCGCGATCAGTTACAGGACGTGATGGCGCTGGTGCATGCCGCGCCGGAGGTCGCGCGGGAGCACATCTTACGGGCAGCGCGGTATCAGTTCGAAGCGGGAGATGTGTTGCACTGGTGGCACCCGCCTTCGGGACGGGGGGTGCGCACGCGCTGTTCCGACGATCTGCTGTGGCTCCCCTTTGTCACCGCGCACTACGTGGCCGCGACCGGCGACGAAACGATTCTGACCGAAAAAGCGCCGTTGCTCAGGGGCGATCCCCTGAAGCAGGAGGAGGTAGGGCGCTACGGACATTATGAGACCACAGCCGAGGTCCACACCCTCTACGAGCACTGCCGCCGGGCGTTGGAGAAAGGGACGACCGTCGGGCCGCATGGCTTGCCCCTGATCGGCAGCCACGACTGGAATGATGGACTAAGCCAGGTGGGCATCAAGGGCCGGGGCGAGAGCGTGTGGTTAGGTTGGTTCCTGTATGCCACGCTGACCCATTTTGCTCCTCTTTGCGAGCGCATAGGTGATGAGAAGCAGGCCGCCGCGTACCGGCAGCAGGCCCGCGATCTCCTCCAGGCGTTGGAAGGGAATGCTTGGGATGGGAGCTGGTATCGCCGCGCGTACTACGATGATGGCACGCCGCTGGGGTCAGTCGAAAACCGCGAATGTCAGATTGATTCTATCGCCCAATCGTGGGCTGTCCTTTCCGGGGCGGCCGACCCCGCGCGGGCGGCACAGGCGATGGAAGCCGTCGCCGACCGGCTCGTGCGGCCTGACGACCAACTGGTGCTGCTTTTCACACCGCCCTTTGACAAGACACCGCGCGATCCCGGTTACATCAAGGGCTACCCGCCGGGCATCCGGGAGAACGGCGGCCAATACACCCACGCCGCGCTGTGGGCCGTGTGGGCCTTCGCGGAACTGGGACAGGGGGACCGCGCCGAGGCACTGTTCCGGTTGCTCAACCCCATCTACCACAGCGACACGCCGGAGAAGGTTATGCGCTACCGGGTAGAGCCCTACGTGGTGGCGGCGGACGTCTACAGTATGGAGCCGCACGTCGGGCGCGGTGGCTGGACCTGGTACACTGGCTCGGCTGGTTGGATGTACCGGGTGGGCCTGGAAGCTATCCTGGGGCTGCGCCGGGCGGGAAATACACTACGGATCGCCCCCTGTATTCCCAAAGACTGGTCAAGCTACGAGCTGACTTACCGTCTTACGGGCAAGGACAAGCCTTACCCCTACTGCGACGGGGGAACCTCTTACCGGATTCGCGTGGAAAACCCCGATGGCGTCAACCGAGGCGTGAAGCAGGTGATGCTGGATGGAGAGATCTTGCCTGAGGAGCGCATCCCGCTGCTGGACGATGGACGGCAGCACGAAGTGCGTGTGCTGATGGGGTGAAAGCAATTTGGGGACCTTCGGTCGGCCCTGCGGCGGGGTCAGGAGACCCTCGCTGAGCACCAGATGAACGCTTACTTGTGAAGATAGGCAGGTTGCATAAGGCGGGCGGCACGAAGTGAGGAGGAGACAGGGATGAGTGAGGACGGAACCGGCAAAGCGTTGGAGCGGCAGGTGGCTGGTATTTACCGTGTCCTGGGGGCGAAGGTTGAGCACGACGTGCTGATGGCGGGCCATCAGATTGACGTGTACGTGGAGATGACCGGGCCTGTCGGCGCTCAGCATCGCATCGCGGTGGAGGCCAAAGACTGGCAATCGCCAGTGGGTATTGGCGTGGTCAGCAAGTGGGAGTGCGTGGTAGACGGCCTGCGACGCGCCAACCTGGTTGACGAAGGGGTCATCATCTCACGTGCAGGTTTCACCAAACCCGCTCGTGAGGCAGCGCGAGACCTGCCGGTGCGTTTGCTGGAGTTAGCCGACTTACAGGCCTCCGTTGGCGTCGATCTCGACCGCCTGCGCGGGGAGTACCTCGTTTTCCTGGTCAACTCCTACCGTCGCCTTGATTTCCGTGGCATCGTGCAGACCAAGAACCCGGTGGAACTATCGTTGGCCGAGGTGTACGTCTCGCTGAACGTGGCCCCCTCTGGTGGCGGGCGTGTTGGGTCGCGCGATGTGATGGACGAGGGGCGCTTGCGCGAGCGGGCCGAACGAGCGCAAAGGTTGGGTGTCGAGGACGTGCTGCGTGAGGAGCCACGGCTGGTCGTGCTGGGCGACCCCGGCGCGGGCAAGACTACGTTCCTGCGCTACGTCGCGCTGGTGATGGCCGCGGGTGATCAGATCGCCCGCGAGCAGATGGGGCTTTCAGGGGAGTGGTTGCCGATCTACCTGCCGCTTGCTGCCTACAGCCAAGCGCTGCAGAAAGGGCGTGTCTCGCTCGAGGACTACGTGCTGCACTACTGGGGTACGCGCAGTTTCGACCGGCCAGGGATGGATCAATTAGTGGCACAGGCCCTGGAGATGGGTCAGGCGCTGCTCCTGCTGGACGGGCTGGACGAGGTGGGCAGCCGCGCCGACCGTCTGGCCGTGGCCCGCCAGGTGGAGGCCTGGGCCAACAGTTACGGTCCTCATGGCAACCGTGTCGTCGTCACCAGCCGCATCGTGGGCTACGACGAGGCCCCGCTGGCCTGCGACTTTCGCGCCCATACCCTCAGCCCCTTTGGCCCGGAGGAGATCGAACGTTTCGCCTGTCGGTGGTGCGTTGCCTACCAACGCTGGGCCGACCCTGAGCAGCCGGAGGAGATGGCACTCAAGAAGGGGCGTGGTGAGGCGGCCCGATTGGTCGCTGAGATTCGCTCCGACCCCAAGGTGGAGAGCCTGGCCAGCAACCCACTGCTCGTCACCATCATCGCCCTGATTCACTACAAGGGCACCCGCTTACCTGATCACCGTGTGGAATTGTACAACCTGTGCATTCAGACGCTGGTGGAGACCTGGCGCGAGGCGCGCAGCGAGGCCGGGCCAGTGGGGAAGCCGTTGCGGGTAGCCAACGAGATCAAGGTGCTGGCCCCCTTTGCATTGTGGCTGCAGGAGCAGGCCCCTGGGCCGGGCGGGGCAGCGCGGCGCGACGGGGTACGGGCGCAATTGATAGACCTGATGGGCCGCCAATTCAAGGGCGACCGCGAGGCGGCAGAGGAAGAGGCAGACCTGTTTCTGGAACTGGGCCAGCGACAGACCGGGCTGCTTGTGGAGCGGGGTGAGGACTGGTTCGGCTTCTTCCATCCCACGTTCAAGGAGTACCTGGCTGCCCGCGCCTGCGTGCTGAAGGGGCAAATGAAGGGGGTGGTCGGCACCTGGGAGGTGTTGCGCCACCACCTGGGCGACGCGCTGTGGCACGAGGTGATCCTGCTCACGGTGGGCTACAAGGCGATCGTCGAGGCACAGGACGAAGCAGCGGTCTACCTCGTGCGGCAGATTGCTGACGAACCCGACGGGCACGGCGAGAATGTGGTGCTGGCTGGGCGGTGCCTGGCCGATAGTGGTCTTGGTCCAGTGTCCGGTGACTGCTGGGGCGAAATCGTCGAGAAGTTGATTCCCATTATGCAGGACCTGTCCCCTGGTGGTCGTCCCAACTGTCCTGCCGTCACCCCCATTTCCATTCGCTATGCTGCTGCCGAGACCCTTGACCGGTTGGGCTGGCTGCCACAAGATATGAACGCATGGGTGTTGATAGATATCCCCTCCACGGACTCCTCCTCTCCCGAACTCAGGGAGAGAGGGGCGGAGAGTGAGGGTCGTTTTTGGATCTCCAGGTACCCGGTAACGAACCACCAATTTGCCCTCTTCACCGCTGCGGGTGGCTACGGGAACCCTGGCTACTGGGGGGGCGAGGACGGTGAAGGCTGGCGATGGCGTATAAAGGAGAATCCTGAGTACCGTGGCGATGATCCCGTGGTCCAACCGGGGTACTGGGACGATCTCCGCTTCGGCAAGAGCCGCCGTGGCTACCCGGTCGTGGGCATCTCGTGGTACGAGGCCAATGCCTATTGTGCCTGGCTTACGGAACAGTTGCAGGTTTCGGGTCACAGGTTTCAGGTATGGTGCGCTGGAAAACTTGAAACGCTGGACCTGGAACCTGGAACCCTCGCCGTGCGGCTACCTACCGAGGCCGAGTGGATGGCGGCTGCTGGCGGCGCAGAGGGGAAGCGCTACCCCTGGGGCGCTGAGTGGTGTGAGAGCCGCATCAACACGCTGGAGGGCAGCATTAACGGTACCACGCCGGTGGCGATGTACCCCCATGGGCAGAGTCCCTATGGCGTCGCGGACATGGGCGGCAACGTCTGGGAGTGGATGGTGTCCTGGTATGACGAGGAGCAGCGGTATCGTACCGTGCGCGGCGGGTCGTGGCTCGACGATCGTAGGGTCGCCCGTGTGAGTGCGCGCCTGTGGGGCAATCCCGACGACTCGAACGACCTGATCGGTTTCCGGGTGGTGGCGTTCCCTGCTGGTTCCGGTTCCTGATCTGAGGGTTGGGAAGCCAGTTGAAGTGAGGTGGAAGTGAGGATGGGCTGCTACGAGGAAGCGCTGGCTGATTTCGAGCGGGCCGTCGAACTGGCCCCCGGCTGCGCCCGTGCCATCGTTCTCCGGGGCAGCGCCTACCGAAAGATGGGTCGCTACAGGGATGCGCTGTCCAACTTCGACCGGGTCATCGAACTGAAGCCCGATGATGCCTGGACCATCGCGCAGCGGGGCGAGACTTATCTGCAGATGGGCTGTTATGAGGAGGCGCTGTCCGATTTCAACCGGGCTATCGAACTGAACCCCGACTGCACCTGGGTCATCATCCTCCGAGGCGAGACCTACCGGCAGATGGAGTGCTACGAGGAGGCGCTGGCCAATTTCGACCGGGCCATTGAGCTGGATCCTGATGACGTCTGGACCATCGTTCGGCGGGGCGAGACCTACCGGCAGATGAGCTGCTATGAAGAGGCACTGTCCGACTTCAACCGGGCCATCGAACTGGACCCCGACTGCGCCTGGCCCATCATCCTCCGGGGCAAGACGTACCGAGATATGTGCCGATCTAGGGAGGCGCTGACCGACTTCGACCGGGCCATCAAACTGAAGGTGCCCTGGAGGGTGCGGTTCCGCCGCAAATTGCCCAAGCTCTTCGCCGGCAAGGTGTCGCGCCGCCAGCGGTTGCTGCCCAATGATGTCTGGGCCATTGTCCTCCGGGGCGAAACCTACCGGCAGACGGGGCACTACGAGGAATCGCTGGCTGATCTGGACTGGGCCATCAAACTGGAGCCCTACAGTGCCTGGACCATCGCCCACCGGGGCGAGACCTACCGGCTGATGAAGCGCTACGAGGAGGCGTTGGCTGACTTTGACCAGGCCGTCGAATTGAAGCCCGATTATGGTTGGGTCATCGCCCATCGGGGCGAGGTCTACCGGCAGATGGGTTTCGAGAAAGCGTTGGCCGATTTCGACCGGCCTATCGAACTCAACCCCGAATGTTTTTGGGCCATTGTTCGGCGGGGCGAGACCTACCTGCAGATGGGCTGCTACGAGGAAGCGCTGGCTGATTTCGACCGGGCCATCGAACTGAAGCCCTATGATGCCTGGACTATCGCCCTTCGGGGCGATACGTGCCGGAAAATGGGCTGCTACGAGGAGGCACTAGCCAACCGTAACCAGGCTGTTGAACTGAAGTCTGAGGGTGGCCCCTGGCGTGTGACCCCAGACGGGGACATTCTGCAAATCTCCTACGGCAGTGGCATAGATTTCCCTCAGTATGGCGCGCTGCATCGGCGCAGTAGCTACTTTCGATTGGTTTGCGGCCCCGCTTCAGTCTGGGGTACGTCTGTCATCTTGCTCCCCGCATTTTGGAGAGGCGAGCGCCTCTACCAGGGCGCACCGGTCGAGGCCACCTGTCATGTTGAGGGGCCGGACTTGGTGCTCTCGATTGCGGGCACCATCGCTGGCCTCCGTGTTTCATCCAAAGTGTGGCTCTCGCCCCCGACAGAGGACGGTATCGCCGCCCAGGTCACGACTGAGGTTGAGGGCAACGTCCCGCTGGACCGTCGTCCGGGCGAAGCCTTCAAGCCCGTCATGCTCTCCTCGATGCATATCTCACCTACGGCATGGGATACGCAGGCAGCTTATGCCGGCTGCCGCACCTTTCCTATCCCGGAGAGAGACTGGATCGTTCAGCCGCCTGTTGTCGCACGTATCTTTGGGCTGCAGGGTGGTGCCTCCGACTGGAAAGCAGATGCCCCAACCATCGAGATAGTACTGGATCGGCAGATGCAGATTACCGGGTGGGTGACTCCGAGCAAGGATCGCGATGACGACAATGTGGGGTTTTGGACTGCATCGGATGAGGTCTTGCCTTCGTGGAGCTATAAGATCATAGCTCTTCCAATGCCAAACGCTTGCTCGCACCGGATAAGCGCGGCGGCAAAAGTGACACGTTGACTTTAAGAAGCCTCTGATGCGTTCTAGTTGGAAATTGGCAACGTTCTGGTGTATACTGTACTGAAAGGGAGGAGCAGATGAAAAACAACAAAACGCTATCCGCAAACCCGGTCGCTGCTGGGGGAGTCTGGAGCATAGAGGCCGACGCGCCGCTCCAGTCAGTATTGGACAGCCTGCAGTGCCCGTCGTTGTTGCGCCAGACGCTCACCGGCGCTCTCTCCTGGCAGGTCCGCAACGAGACGCCGGTGCGAAGGGCGCTCGCCTCGCCGCGCATCGCGCCCCAATGGGTGGCCGTGCTCCTGGCGCTGGGTGCCACTGTCACCGTGGAGGGAGAGGCTGGGCCGGAGGAGGTGCCGCTGGGGCGGCTGCTGCAACGCGGGGTGAAAGGGAGGGTGTCCGTCCTGCATACCCCCCCCGCCCCCCCCTGCGAGGGGGGGAGTACCTCCCCCGGCCCCCCCTACGAGGGGGGGAGCACCCCCCCCAGCCCCCCCTATGAGGGGGGGGTAAGGTGGGGCGAGGCCCACGTGGCCCGCACCCCGGCCGACAAGCCCATCGTCGCTGCGATTGCCGTGCTGGAGATGGAAGGCGGCATCGTTCGCCAGGCCCGCGTGGCCTTGACCGGCGTCTGGCCGGAGCCGGTCCGCTTGGCCCGAGGCCCTACCCGGCTGGTGGGGGGGCCGTTGGATGAGGAGCGTATCAAAGTAGTGGCGGAAGCTGTGGAGGGGGAGGTTGCTCCCGCGGGGGACTTCCTGGGCAGCGAGGAGTACCGCCGGGCGATGGCGGGCGTCTTGACCCGCCGCGCTCTCGAACAATGTCTGTGTCGGGAGGAGGGAAGCCGTGAGTAGCAACGAGACCTGCGCCATTGCGCTGACGATCAACGGTGAGGAGCAGACCTTGACTGTGCGCTGTTCGGAGACCTTGCTGAATTCGCTGCGCCGCGCTTCCTACACCAGCGTCAAGCACGGTTGTGAGACGGGCGATTGCGGCGCGTGCACCATCCTCCTGGATGGAGAACCCGTGCACAGTTGCCGGATCCGGGCGACCGAGGCGGAGGGGCGGGAAGTGACGACCGTCGAGGGGCTGGTTTACCCCCCCCAGCCCCTCCTACGAGGGGGGGAGCACCTCCCCCAGCCCCCCCTACGAGGGGGGGAGCACCTCCCCGCTTCAGGGGGGGTGGGGGGGGTATTGCACCCTATCCAGCAGGCGTTCATTGAGACTGGGGCCATCCAGTGTGGTTACTGCACCCCGGCCCAGATTCTGGTAGCCAAAGCGCTCCTCGACCGCAGCCCGGATCCCACCGAGGAGGAGATCCGCGAGGCGATGTCGGGGGTGCTGTGCCGTTGCACTGGCTACGTCAAGATTGTGCAGGCGGTGCAGCGAGCCGCGGCCGTGCTGCGTGGAGAGGAGGTGGAGCCCTTTATGCCCATCGAGGCGACGCTGGCCCCGGGTGAGTCGCCTGCTGAGCTGCTGAGCTGTTATTACGGGCAAGGGCAAGGACAAGCCTTGCCCCTACCGCCGTTGGTTATATCCCCGCCGGAGATGGAGTTCCTGCGGGTGGTTGGCAAGCCTGAGCCCAAGGTGGACGGCGTTAAACTGGCGGCGGGCCGCCCCGTATTCACCGACGACGTCAAAATGGAGGGGATGCTCTACGGGGCGCTGCTCACCAGCCCCCACGCCCACGCCCGCATCAAGCGCATTGACGCTCGTCCCGCCCGCGCCCTGCCCGGGGTCCATGCCGTCCTCACGCACGAGGACATCCCCCGCATCAAGTACGCCTCCGGCGGGCAGAGTTACCCCCAGCCGCCGCCCTACGACCAGGTCGTCCTGGACAATAAGGTGCGTCACGTCGGCGACCGGGTGGCAGTCGTCGCCGCGGAGACGCCGGGACTGGCGCAGCGGGCGCTGCGGCTGATCGAGGTGGAGTACGAGGTGCTGCCCCACGTCCTGTGCCCTCTTGAGGCGATGCAGGAGGGCGCACCGGTGATCCACGACGAGCCGGACACGGAGGGTATCTACGACGCCCAGCGGAACGTTGTCCACCACATCGAGGCCGAGGTAGGCCCCCCCCCTTCCCCCCCCAATGGGGGGGGTGAGAGGGGGGGGTGGGCTCGGGCCGATTATGTCTTCGAGGGGGAGTACCGCACGTCACAACAGCAGCAGGCGCACATCGAGCCCCACGTCTGCATCACCTATTGGGACGAGGATAGGCGGCTGGTCGTCCGCACCAGCACCCAGGTACCCTTTCATATCCGGCGTATGCTCGCCCCCCTCATCGGCCTGCCGGTCAAGCGGATCCGGGTGATCAAGCCGCGCATCGGCGGCGGCTTTGGCAACAAGCAGGAGATGATCCTGGAGGACCTGTGTGCCCACCTGACTATCGCCACGGGCCGGCCGGTGCGGATGGAGTACACGCGCTATCAGGAGTTCGCCAGTTCCCGCAGCCGCCATCCCCAGATTATGCGCTACAGGGTCGGTGTCACCAAGGAGGGGAAAGTGGTGGTTACTGAACTGTACCTCATCGGCGACACGTGCGCCTACGGCACCCATGGCCTGACGGTGCAGATGGTGGGGGGACAGAAGGGGCTGACGCTCTACAATGCGCCCTACTCGAAATTCGTCTGCGACGTGGTCTACACCAACAAGCCCACGCCGGGGGCCTTCCGTGGCTACGGCGCGATGCAGTGCTTCTTTGGCATCGAGACGTTGATGTCCGAGATAGCCGACGAGATGGGCTGGGACGTGGTGGAGTTCAAGCGCAAGAATTGGATCAAGCAGGGCGAGGAGTTGTTGCTCGCCAGGGCCCTGGGTGAGGGGCGCGAGGGGTTCACGCAGATCATCCGCTCCAGCGGCCTGGAGCAATGCGTCCAGGTGGGTCTGGAGGCGATGGATTGGTACAACAAGAGGGCTCGGTCAAAGACCTTCGCCCAACAGGAGGGGGAGGCCATCCGGCGGGGCATCGGGATGGCGGTGATGCTGCACGGCAGCGGCATCGCTGGGCTGGATATGGGGGCTGCGACGATCAAGATGAACGACGATGGCTCCTTTAACCTTCTGATCGGCGCGACCGACCTGGGCACTGGCTCCGACACTATCCTGGCGCAGATGGCCGCCGAGGTGCTGGGCGTTCCCGTCGAGGACGTGATCGTCTGTTCCTCGGACACCGATTTCACTCCCTTCGACAAGGGTGCCTATGCTTCCAGCACCACCTACATCAGCGGCGGGGCAGTGCGCAAGGCGGCGCTCAAGGTGGCCGACCAGATCAAGGAGCACGCCGCGCGGATGCTGGGGCTAGAGAGTCCCCCCCCCTCGCAGGGGGGGGCCAGCGTGTCACCGGTCGCGACCTCCTCGTTCAACGACTCGCTGGAGAGTCCCCCCCCCTCGCGGGGGGGGGCCAGCGTGTCACCGGTCGCGACCTCCTCGTTCAGCGACTCGCTGGAGAGTCCCCCCCCCTCGCAGGGGGGGGCCAGGGGGGGGTGGGTGTTGCGCGACCGGAAGGTCACTGTGCCTGACGGCCGCTCGCTCACGCTGGCAGAGGTGGCCCTGAGCAGCCTTCACCAGCAGGACCAGCATCAGATCATCGCCAGCGCGTCCCATATGAGTTACGAGAGCCCGCCCCCATTCGGCGCTCAGTTCGTGGAGGTGGCGGTGGACGCCGAGACCGGTCAAGTCACCGTGGAGCGGGTGCTGATGGTGGTGGACGCAGGGCGAGTGATCAACCCGATCACTGCCTCTGGGCAGGTGGAGGGTGGGTTGCAGCAGGCCGTGGGCTTTGCCCACTGTGAGGAGATGGTCTACAATGAGGAGGGCCGCCTGGTCAACCCGCGCTTCGGCCCCTACCACATCTACAAGAGCAACGAGATGCCCAAGTTGGAGGTCATCTTCGTGCAGACGGACGAGCCGACCGGCCCGTTCGGAGCCAAGTCCATCGCCGAGGTCCCGATGGACGGCATCGCCCCGGCCATGGCCGACGCCATCCACGACGCGACAGGTGTCTGGATCCGGGAAGTGCCCTTTACGCCGGAGCGGGTGTGGCGGGCGCTGCGGGCGGCCAGGTGAGGGGGTAAGCGTTCCCCCCTCCCTCGCAGGGAGGGGTAGGGGGAGGGTGGTGGCCGCGCGTTCTACGAGCCGGAGGAGGTCCTGCAGGATGTACAGGGCAAGGTCGAAAAGGCAAGGAAGGTCGGTGAGATGATTGACTACCTCACCTTTGTGCCCGAACGGAGACGATGCTGGTTGAAAGTGTCAACGACAGCGATGACCACATCGGGGAGGTTGCTGATACCGTCTTACGGGCAAGGACAAGCCTTGCCCCTACCGTCTTACGGGCTCTGTGGTTCTCGTGAGTGGAGGTGCAAATGTCGGACGATGTGCTGAAAGTGGCAACCTACAACGCCAATTCCATCCGGGCTCGGGTGGAGCTGGTGCTGGAGTGGCTGCGCCGGGAAGCCCCCGACGTTCTCTGCCTGCAGGAGACGAAGGTGCAGGACAAGGACTTCCCGGCGGGGCCTTTCCGGGAGGCGGGCTACAACGTGGTCTTCCGGGGGCAGAAGGCCTACGCCGGGGTGGCGATTGTGAGCCGGGAGGAGCCAGAGGAGGTGGCCTTCGGCCTCGACGACGGCGGCGAACCGGACGAGCCGCGCCTGATCCGGGCGGTGATCGAGGGGATCCCGGTGGTCAACACCTACGTCCCCCAGGGGCGCTCCCCCGATTCGGAGCACTTTCAATACAAGCTGGCATGGCTGGTCCGGCTGCGGGCGTTCTTCGAGCGGCACTACACGCCCGATCAGCCGCTTCTGTGGATGGGCGACTTCAACGTCGCTCCGGAGCCGATAGACGTGCATAATCCCAAGCGACTGAAGAACCACGTGGACTTCCACCCCGAGGCCCGTGCAGCGCTGGAGCGGGTGCGGGAATGGGGCTTCGTGGATGTCTTTCGGCTCCATCACCCCGACGAGCCGGGACAGTACACCTTCTGGGATTACCGGGTGCGGGGTGCGCTGGAGCGTGGACTCGGCTGGCGGGTGGACCACGTCTGGGCCACCGAGCCGCTGGCCCGCCGTTCCATCCACGCCTGGATTGACGTGGAGGCGCGGCAAGCGGGGCGTCCGTCGGATCACACCTTTCTGGTGGCCGAGTTCAGTCTATGATCGAGGTGAATCGTGAATCAACAAGAAGGCATCGTAAAATTTCGACTGCGGTTTACTCAAGCTTCCCCTATTCCTTTCGACGACCTGCGTGAGATCAATGCATGGCGCAAAATCCTGCACCTGACTCAGCTCATCGGTCAGTACCCGGATCGGTATGGTGGCTTTGGTTACGGCAATATCAGCCAGCGGTTGGAGCCACTTGATGCACCGGAGCACAAAAGGCGATTTGTAATTAGCGGCACACAGACAGGTGGCCTGGCAGACCTGACCGAGGCGCATTACGCCACTGTGATAGAGTGTTACCCTGACCGGAACATGATTGTGGCTGAAGGCCCCATCCGGCCCTCCTCGGAGTCCATGACACATGGCACACTCTACGCTCTGGACAACAGTCTGCGCTCTGCGATACACGCCCATTCGCCTCACATCTGGCGTAACGCCCAGGCCCTGGGTATGCCCATTACCCGCGAGAGCGCGGCCTACGGTACCCCAGAAATGGCTGAAGAGGTTCGGCGTCTGTTCAGAGACACGTCGGTCAGAGACCATCTCATCTTCGCAATGGGTGGACATGAAGACGGCATCGTCTCCTTCGGTCGAACTACCGAAGAAGCGGGGATTGTTTTACTGGGCTATCTGGCCCGGGCGTTCCAACTGGAAACACGGTGAAGTCAGGAGGAGGGGAGTGGATAGTGGAGAATGGAGGAT
>CAYPOY010000080.1:0-17666 GCA_964412395.1 uncultured Anaerolineales bacterium
CGGTGCTGGGCGAGAAAGTTGACAAAGTCCAATCGGTCAGATATAATTGGTTTCTGTATGCGCAATGCCACAATCTCAGTTGCCCTGTGCTTGCGTGAATACCAAGAGGCGAACGGGGCGAACACAAAATGGCCGGACAGCCCGCAGTGATTCAACTCAGCCACCTGGAACAGACCATCTACTTTGCCAGCCAGCGGCGAGGCGTGAACCTGCTCAACGCCGACGTCGTCACGCGCCTGGTTGATGTCTCCCGCAAGCACGCCGTCAACCTGCTGTCCAGCATGGCCCGCAAGGGAGCCCTCTATCGCATTGGGCGGGGTCGCTACGTGGTCATCCCGCCCGACGTGCTTTACGAGCGCAAGAGTTACGTCATTGATCCTCACCTGATCATTGACGAGTTGATAAAGGCCAACGGCGCAGAGGATCTCTACTACGTCGCCTACCAGAGCGCGGCAGCCCTTCACGGGGCCGCTCACCAACTTCCCTTTGCCTTGATGGTAGCCACACCCCACCAGCGCCGACCCATCGAACTGGGCCAGGCGCGGATACAGTTCGTGCAACTCAAACGGCTAAAGTTCTTTGGCTTCTGGGAGATGTCCTACCACGAGGCCCACCTCAACGTCTCTGACCGCGAAAAGACCATCCTAGACTGCCTGGAACGTTTTGACCTCTGCGGGGGGGTAGACGAAGTGGCCCGCACCATCAGCGTCCTGCTCGAAGAGATAGCGTCGGACAGACTCCTGGACTACCTCAACCGGATGGGCAACCAGGCCATGACCCAGAGGTTGGGCCTCATCCTGGAGCGTCTGAGCACCCTGCAGGCGGTAGATGAGAGTCTGATCGCGGACATCGCCCGGTTGGTGGGGGAACACGTCTATCCCCTGGACCCTCACGGGCCGGCCGGCGGGGGGCTGGAGACTCGCTGGCGCATCCGCGAAAACGTTGATGTGTTGAGAGCATCGAACGTCCATTGGCCTGGTTGATGGAGGGCCTGCCCATCTCGGCCGAAGCGGCAGCTATGACCCAGGAGGACATCGGACTCCACTTGCATGGAGCAGTCGAATGAGCCCCGCGCAGGAGGCGAGGCTGCTGCCGGTGAGGAAGGTTGTGTAGGTCATGTGAGTGTTGTTAGGAGAGCGCCATGTCTTCGACACCGAGATTCCAGACTGGTGAGCAGGTTTACTCCAGAAGTCGACAGCGGCAGGGCAGAATTGTTGCCCCACTCTCCATAGGCAATCAGTGGCACTATCGAGTAGACCTGGGCACTGGTACGACCATTCTGCTGGGCGAACGGGATCTGGAACCTACACGTTCTCCCCTCGACCGGCTCACCGTCGGCGACTATGGCTACGCCTCTGACTTCGACCTGTTGACGCGTGCTACTGCCCTTTCCTTTGCCTATCAGTATGAAGGATTGTCGTGTCTTTCAAACTCACGCTTGGACCCAAAGCCCTACCAGGTTTTCGTCGCTCATCGCACGCTTCAGGATCTCTACCCGCGTTACCTTCTGGCCGATGAGGTTGGTTTGGGAAAGACGATTGAGGCCGGGCTTATTCTCAAGGAATTGAAGGCCCGAGGCCTAGCCGAGCGGGTGCTCATCGTCGTTCCTGCTAGCCTCCGCGAACAGTGGAAAGGGGAAATGGAGGTCAAGTTCAATGAGCGTTTTCACATCTACGACAGCGGCACGATACGTGAGAATCTGCGTCGCAGTCCAAACAGAAATCCATGGGAGGCTGATAGCCAGGTAATCGTATCGCTCCAATTCGCTCGTCAGCGGACGAGCCAGGCCAACCAGCCGGCCGGCCGCCGCCGGCGCGATGACGAGCAAGAAAACCGCTGGATTGACGAAGTTGACTGGGACCTGGTGATCTTCGACGAGGCACATCACCTGCGTCGGTATCTGAGGGGGAGCAAACTCAACAGCGATAGGGAAGTCACAAAGTCCTATCGGCTGGGGCAAGCCTTGGCCGAGCGCACGAAATCACTTCTCTTGTTGACAGCTACCCCTCTGCAACTGTCGAGGTATGAGACGTATTCGCTGATTGAACTCCTAGACACCAGCCTCTTTTCCTCCTACAGCGAGTTCCTGGATTCTATGTCGCTGACTTCGGCTCTGATAAGGGTGAATCAGTTGCTTAGGGACCCTCAGCAGGACAGCAGTGAGAATTCCGGTCTCTACGCAGATGCCTTTTGGCAGATTCTGATAGCACTAGACGAGTTTCGAGATCATGGGCACGAGAGCGAATTCTGGCATGGCTTGATCGACTCCTGTCTGCAGGTGAGTTCCTCCGACAAGGTGGCTCAGGTACGGAAAAGGATCGATCAATTGGGTAAGGCTTGCCACGAGGTCTTTGACCAGTTATATAGGTATTCGAACTATGGCTCCTGGGATAAAAGTATCGTCGTTGCGGCGCTTCAGGAATTCCGGTCATTTGTTGCTGAGTATTTCGAGGCTTTCTGTACGTGGGCTGAGAATCAGCACAAACTCAGCCACATCATGATCCGCAACCGAAAGCGCGAGGTTCTGAAGGGAGAATTCGTCCGACGGCGGGCGTACCGGGTTTCGGTGCACCTAACATCTGAGGAACGAGAGCTGTACGATCTGGTCAGCGCCTACATCAAATCATCCTACGCTCACATTACTGGGCAGACAATGGCTCTGGGATTCGTATTGACGACCTTCCGCAAGTTGTTGGTCAGCAGCCCTCACGCCCTGACAGCTTCGTTGGAGCGTCGCGCTGAACGCATCGAGAATGCCCTGCAAATGGGATGGGGTGATGCGAGGCCTCCAAGCGAAGACGATTTAGAGGAGCGGGCTGAGACTCTGGAATCCATAGACCAACTGGACGATCTATTCAGTCTCACCGGTGGTCTTTCCCCCGCAGAGGCGAGGGCTGAGGTAAAGAACCTGCGCAAATTGGCCGCTCGCGCCCGCGCTATCCCGGTTGACAGCAAGGCCGAGAAACTGTTGGCTGCTGTTATACTTATTCTTGACAATGACTCAACTGAGAAGGTGCTGATCTTCATGCAGTTCCGTGAGACGCAAACCTATCTGCAAGGGCTGTTCGAGAGAGAAGGGTATCAGGTCGCTCTTTTCCACGGTGAAGGTGGTGACAGCACCTATAGCAAGCGTGTTGAGTTCGAGAGGTTCAAGAAAAATCCGGCAGTGCGGATCATGCTATCCACCGAGGTCGGCGGTGAGGGGCTGAACTTCCAGTTCTGCCACGTGATGTTCAACTACGATCTTCCGTGGAATCCTATGCGTATCGAGCAACGCATTGGTCGTCTGGATCGCATTGGCCAGAAGCGTGACGTGCACATATACAATTTCTTCCTGGAAGAGACTCTCGATGCGCGCATCCTTGTCGTCCTTCAAGAACGCATCCGGCTTTTCGAGGAAACCATCGGCAACCTTGATCCGATCCTTGGTGAAATCGAGGATAGGATCGAGGAAATCGTATTGGCCGATGAGGAGCAGGTCGAGCAGAAACTGGCTGAGTTGGAGGAATGGGCGGAAGAGCGGGTCCACAAGGCTCGTGAGGCCGAAGCTAAGATGGCCGACTTCATCATGGATGCTCGTAGCTACCGCCGTGACACAGTAGACGAGATCCTTGGCCGAGAGCCTCCCGTGAGTAGCCGAGATATCGAACAGTTCACCTGTGATTTCCTGGCACGGTATCCTCACGATACCCTTGAGTCAATAGGGGACAACGTTTGCATCATCACTGTACCTCCTCGTTTTCGCCAGGACTGTAGGCGATTGTACGACACTCATCTAGAAGAGAGATACAAGGGCACCTTTGATCCCAAGACCGCCATCGAGGAAGACACTTTTGACTTCTTTGCATTTGGCCATCCACTCTTTGATGCTATCATTCGCTACTGTACCGACAATGAGAGCAACAATCACTTCGATGCCCAAACCGCTTTCCGCGTTCTCCACCACTCTGATCATGCTGGCCACGAAGGCGTACAGTTCAACTACGTGATAACGCTCGAAGGTGTGCGTACCTACAAGAAGCTGGTGTCTGTCGTGCTTGACTTGGATGGCCGATATGACGAAGAACTGTCCCATCTGATTCTCTCCCTGCCTGCGGATGAAGAGGCGGCAGAGACTCTCGACGTTGGCTTATCTATTCCTGTTTTGAGGGATCTGGAAGAGCGGAGCCAAACCATCATAGCTGAAATTGCTGGGCAGGAGATGAGTGAAGCAAGGGATCGCAATGCGCGCGACTATGCGGAGGTAGAGGAGAAACTGACGCGGCTTTTTGACTACCGCTTGCGCAATCAACAGGAAGAACTTGAACGGCGCCAGGCACGACTAGAGGATGCCAAGCAGCGAGGTCAGACTCGCATCATCCCTGCTTGGGAAGGTCAGGTGCGTGCCACACGAGCGCGCATCGAGGAGCTTGAGAAACACCGCGAAGAGGAACTGAGCTGGCTACAGGAACAGCAGGAGGTCAACCTAAGCATCGAGTTGCTCAACGCGGATTATGTGAAGATACTGTAGGCACGTCTTTTGTCGAACGTAGCATCGTCGCAACAAGAGGATATCACATGCTAGTCAAGGCCATCGCAGACAAGTTCAACGCGTATTACGAACAGAGCCCAGACCACGACACCATCCTGTGGTTCGATCCCCAGAGGGAATGGGAGGGCCTGTTGCCCTATCTCCAGCCCCACCTGCCCCTGCTGATCTTCGAGGGTAGCCAGCTCCACCTGCGCTACCAACTGGTGAGCCGTTCACCGGGCCAACGGTTCGTCGTTTACCTGCCGTTTAAGTCGATCAAATCGGCGGCCGAGCGCGGTGAGGCCGAGTATATGCGGCCTTTTGTCTACACCTCGAGGATTTTCGACGCCACGATTGAGGCCATTCTACGAGATCAAGGCGTCGCTTTGCCGGATGCGCCCGGCGCGATGCGTTCCCTCCGCCCCCTGCTGCCGGCGCTGGCCGTCGCCTCGGTGGGCAAGGGACGGGCCTTCTGGGAGGGCGTCGTCAACCTGGAGACCGCATTAGCACGCCTCATCCCTGATTTTGACGACCTGTTGCTGCGGCTGCTGGCCTTCCCGGCCCAGACGATAGCCGAGTTGGAGGTGCGCCAGGTCGCCGGGCCGTTCCTCAATCTGCTGAAGGGACAGTTTGGCGTCGCTCCGCCAGAAACCGGGTTTTTTCCGAAAACCCCGGTTTCTGAGATGAACGAATGGGCGGATCGCTTCACGGCCACGCTGTGCCTGGTGGACGTCTATCTCGCCGCCGGTCAGCCCGCAGGGTTCCCGTTCCAGAGCGTCCTGCCGGACCCCGTTCACTGGGACCGCTGTCGCAACTTTTTGCACAAGTGGCAACGCGACGAGATGTTCAAGGATGCCTTCGCCAGGCGGGCCAGAGCCGTTGACGGCCAGTACTCGCTCGCCAGTTGGGTGAAAGGGCTGCCACAACCTCCTGTGACCGGCGCTTTCCTCAACGTCGAGCGTGCGGTCTGGGAAGGGGTACGCGCCGAGTTGGATTCCATCGCCGACAAACCCCAGGCGGTAGCCTTTTGCCGCTCGCAGCGCGAGACGTTCCGGCAGCGCGCCCAGAGCTTTTGGGCCAGGGAGGGCAGCCTGGCAGGTTGGGCCGCCCTGGATCGTATGGCCGAGGTCGTCATCGGCGCCGACGACGCGCTGGCCGAGTTGCTGCGCTTCGCCTACCCCCCCCGTCCCCCCCGAAACGGAGGGGAGTCTACGGTCCAGGCGCTCATCGGGCGCTACACTCAAGAATGGTGGCAGGTTGACCGCGCTTACCGCCGTTTCCGCGCCGAATTGAACTCGCCCCGGGGACGGGGCTTGGAGCAATGCTCGCCCCGGGGACGGGGCTCAGAGCAGTGGGGCGTGAGCCATTTGGACAGTGCGCTCAAATGGACGCAGCGCATCTACCAGGACTTTTTGGAGGACGTCAACGATCGCTTTGTAAAAGCCCTGACCCAGGAAGGCCGGTGGCCGCCGGGCGGTGTGGCCCTCGGCGCTGGCGAGTTGTGGGAGAGTACGCTGCCCCCGAGACGGGGACCAGGAGCAGGGCCAGGAGCAGTAGGGGGAGGCCAGGGCCGTCGCGCCGTCGTTTTCGTGGACGCTCTGCGCTACGAACTGGGACAGGAACTCGCCGAGCGATTGCAACCTGGCCCCCAGGCGACGCCGGACGCCGCGCTCAGCCCGCTGCCGTCGGTCACCGCGTTGGGGATGGCCGCTCTCCTACCCGGCTGGCCCGACTTTCGGGTGGACTACGCCAATGGCAAGTGGGTCATCACGGCTCCCGGTTTCGAGGGCAACGTCGCCGTGAAGACCCGCAGGCTGGCCTGGCTAGAGCAACATCTGGGGAACGTCGCTGCCTTCGACCTCGACCAGTGGCTCACCACACCGTTGAGCGAGGTCGCCGAAGACGTGACCTGGATTATCATCACCTCGACCGAGATTGACGCCGTGGGCGAGGGAGCGGGCACCGTCGCCTGGCACACCCTCGACGCGCTGTTAGACCGGTTGGAACAGGCCGTGCGTCGACTGCTGGCCCTGGGCTGCGCCGAGGTCCACGTCGTCTCCGACCACGGCTTTCTCCTGCGGGAGAACATCCGCGAGAGCGACAAGGTGGCCGTGGACGTCGAGGGTGTCTTGAAAAAGGCGGAGCGCTATCTGGTCGGGCGGGATTTGCCGCCGACCGATCTGCCGGCGATGCCCGTGTCGGGCAGCGATAGCCTGACGGCCTGGTTCCCGCGCGGGGTTGGCTGCTTCGTCACGCCCGGTCCCTACGATTTTATGCACGGCGGTGTGTCGCTGCAGGAACTCGTCACCGCCCACGTCACGGTGCGGCAGTCGGTGACGGAACGGCCGGTGGGCGTCACGCTGGAATTGGTCACCGGCCCCGAGATCCGCAATGCCATCTTCAAGGTCCGCCTCGTCCCTCAGGGCGTGGACCTGTGGACCCGCGCCCGCCAGGTCAAGGTGGACATCGCGTGTGAAGGAGAGCGCGTCTCTCGTGAGTGGGAGGCTGTAGTGGAGCGGGATGTGGTCACAATGTCGCTGCGACTGGAGCCGGACTCTGGCCTGGCGGTCGGCGATGGAATAACAATCCGAGCATGGGACGCGGTCACCGGCGAGTTGCTGGCGCAGCAGCCAGCGGTCGTGCAGGTCGATCTGGACTGGTAGCTCAAGGTGGAGGACGCTACGGACTGCGATAGATCTCGTGAATGCCGATGTTGCGAAAGACGAAAATCGTCTCGCCGGTGTCTGGATCTTGCTCGATGTGGAAGGTGAACACGTACTCGCGCGTCACGTGGCCCTCCCAGATGTCGGAGTGGCCTTGCATCTTGTGGATGCGCAGCGAGGGATGAAACGGTGGATCTTTGGCCCCATCTTGGAAAAGCTGAAAGGCTCGCCGAGCTCTCTCTTTCACCCGTTTCGGGAGTTTGGCGTAGGCTTTCCAGAATGGCTCGGTGGGTCGGAACTTCGTTGGGCGTCGAGGAACGCGAGCATCTCTTCCATCGTGTCAAAGGTGCACACGCGACCCTCGGTGATGGCCTCATCGGCATCCCGCTCTTTGGCCTGCCATTCCGGCGTCCAGAAATATCGCTGCTCGACCGCGGTCAGAAGCGCTTCCGACAGGATGCGCTGGATCATTGTGCCGTCTCCGGCCTCGGTCAGGGCCTTCAACGCCGCCCGGATGGCGTCCTGCTGTTCAGCAGGTACTTCGACCACCAACTGGGGGTGGTCGGGGGTGCTTTCATCGAGCGTGACAACTGGCGGTGACATCATAAACTCTCCTGGAACGACTTGCCTTGCGCCTATGGCAAATGTAGTAGAAGTATAGCATACCCTATGGCGGTGTCAAGATCTGTGCCACGAATTTCTGATCCGAGGTGCTCTTCTATGGACGACACTATGAACAACACACTGATGATGGACGCATTGGACGAAAAGCTGACGGCCCATTTCCCCGGCCGGGTGGTGCGCAAGGACCTGGTGCGCCAGACCAAGACCGGCTTCAACGTGCCGGTCTACGTGCTGGAGTACCTGCTGGGCAAGTACTGCTCCTCCACCGACGCGGAGGTCATTGCCCAGGGGCTGGACTACGTGCGGGATACCCTCAGCCGCAACTACGTGCGCGCCGACGAGAGTGAGAAGATCAAGTCGCTGACCCGCGAAGAGGGCTCCCACCGGATCATTGACAAGGTCAAAGTCCGCCTGGTGGAGACTGAGGACAAGTACTGGGCCGAACTCACCAACATGGGCGTCAAGTACGTCAACATCGGCGAGGGGATCGTGCGCCAGTACGACAAGCTGCTGGCCGGCGGCATCTGGGCCATCATCAACCTGCGCTACGACGCCAGCTTCCAGCATCGCGGCCAGACGCGCCCCTTTATCATCGAGAACCTGAAACCGATCCAGCAGCCCAGCACCGACTTTAGCGATTTGATGGCCAGCCGCGCCCACTTCACGCGCGACGAGTGGCTGGACGCGCTGCTGCGCTCGGTCGGGCTGGAGCCCACCCACCCCGATTTCGACCGGCGCAAGAAACTGCTCACCGTGATGCGACTGGCACCGATGGTCGAATCCAACTACAACCTGATCGAGCTCGGGCCGCGCGGCACGGGCAAGAGCTTTGTCTACCGCGAGATCTCACCTTATACGATCCTCATCTCCGGAGGCCAGACCACCGTGGCGCAGTTGTTCATCCACCTGGGCACCGGGCGCATCGGTATGGTGGGCCTGTGGGACGTGGTGGCCTTTGATGAGGTGGCGGGCGTCCGTTTCAAGGATCCCAACGGCATCCAGATCCTCAAGGACTATATGGAATCGGGCAGCTTTTCGCGCGGCAAGGAGGAGGTGCCGGCCGACGCCTCCATCGTCTTCAACGGCAACATTGACGCCGACATCCCGACCATCCTCAAGACCTCGCACCTGTTCCAACCGCTGTCCCCCCACCTCCAGGACATGGCCTTCATTGACCGGCTGCACTTTTACCTGCCCGGCTGGGACCTGGGCAAGATGCAGCCCGAATACCTCACCGACCACTATGGCTTCGTGGTGGACTACATCACCGAGGTGTGGCGCGAGTTGCGCAAGACCAGCTACAGCGACGCGCTGGATCGCTATTTCAGCCTGGGCAGCCACCTCAACCAGCGGGACGTGCGCGCCGTGCGCAAGACAGTCTCCGGGCTGATCAAGCTGTTGCATCCCGACGGGGCGTTTACCAGGGACGAACTGCAGGAATACCTCGAACTGGCCCTGGAAGGCCGCCGCCGGGTGAAGGAGCAGCTCAAGAAGATGGGCGGCCTCGAGTACTGGGCCGTCAACTTCTCCTACCTGGACAACGAGACCCACCAGGAGACCTTCGTGGCGGTGCCCGAGCAAGGGGGTGGGGGACTGATCCCGCCGGGCCAGCCCAACCCCGGCGTCGTCTTCACCGTCGGCACCGACCGTGACCAGGGCCGCCACGCGATCTTCCGCATCGAGGCGCAGGCGCTGAAAGGCCGGGGCGGCACGCGCATCACTGGCGCGCCATCGCGGGCGATGCGGGACGCCATTCAGACGGCCTACACTTTCCTGAGGGGGCACAGCCGCCGGCTCGGCATCTCCAAAGACCCCAACGAGTACGACTTTCACGTGCAGATCGTCAACCTGATGCAGTCCAAGGAGGGCAGTGAGACTGGCGTCGCCTTTTTCATCGCCATGCTCAGCGCCCTGCTCGACAAGCCCGCGCTGGAGCAATTGGTCGTGCTGGGCGAGATGAGCATCCACGGCAGTTTGCTCAAGGTGCCCGCGCTTGCCGAGCGCTTACAACTGGCCATGGACAACGGAGCCAAGCGGGTGCTCATCCCCTCGGAGAACAAGCGCGACTTTGGCGACGTCCCCAGCGACGTGCTGAACAAGCTGCAGATCATCTTTTTCTCCGACCCGGTGAACGCCGCGTTCCGGGCGATGGGGTTGGAGTAGCTGGTCTTTCCAGGGGAAGATCTGCGCGCCAGGATGTCCCCTGGTACAGAGGGCACAATCGTCCTAACTAACTAGCAATACTTCCTCAAGCGCCTCGATCAACCGTCCGTTCTGGGCCTCGTTGCCGATGGTAATGCGGAGAAAGCTGGGCAGATCGTAACCGGTGCAGGGCCGGACAATGATCCCTTTCTCCAAAAGCTTTTGTATGACCGTCGCCGCCCGCGGGCCGATCTCAACCAGAATGAAGTTGGTGTGGCTTTCGACGTATCGCAATCCCAACCGGTCAAACTCGCGATACAGGAAAAGGCGTCCCTCGTGGTTGGCCGTCACCGATTTTTTCAGGAACTGCTCATCCTCCAGGGCAGCGGTGCCTGCGGCCTGAGCCAACAAGTTGATGGCAAACGGCTCTTTAACCCTGTTCAGCGGGGCCAGAATCTCAGGCATGGCGATCGCATACCCCAGGCGGATGCCGGCCATACCGTAGACTTTGGAGAAAGTCCGCACAACCATCACATTGCCCCGCTCTTCCCGGACATACTTGAGGGTGTCCGGGTACTCGTCGGAAGCGACGAGTTCGCAGTACGCCTCGTCAAAGATCACCAGCACGTTATCCGGCACTTTCTCCATGAAAGCGTTCACTTCGTCCGCCGTGACGATCGTCCCAGTGGGATTATTGGGGTTGCAGACAAATATGAGCCTGGTCCTATCGGTGATCGCCTGCGCCATCGCCTCCAGGTCCAGGCCATAGCTCTTCAGGGGCGCCTTGACAAGCGTCGCTCTCATGACGTTGGTGTAAATGTCGTAGACGGGGAAGGAGGAGCGGCTGACGATGACCTCGCTGTCCTCGTCCAAATACGCCAGGCAGGTCTGCATGATAATCCCGTCTGCCCCATTGCCCACGGCCACCTGCTGGGGCTCAACCCCAAGGTGCTTCGCGAGCGCGTGGCGCAGATAGTAGCTTTGCCCATCCGGGTAACGGTTCAGGCCGGGCAGCGCCTTCTCTATGGCAGCCAGCGCCTTGGGCGATGTGCCCAGCGGGTTTTCGTTAGACGCCAGCTTGATCACATCCTCTAAGCCATACTCCCTCTGCACTTCCTCGATAGGCTTACCCGGCACATAGGGCTTGATGGCATCCAGCCCGCGTTGATGTTTGATTTGTGTTGTCATCGGTTCATCCGCTCCTTATACATTGGGTATTACCCTCACATCCCCCACTACCAGTCCCTTCGAGAACAAGAAGACCGGGTTCAGGTCTACCTCGCCGATCTCGGGGTAGCGGAAGGGAAGCTGCGAGAACCTAACCAGGACATCGGCCAAAGTATCCAGGTCACAGGGCTTCTGCCCTCTAATCCCCTTGAGCAGCGAAAAGGACTTGATCTCCCGGATCATGGCATCAGCCTCGACGCGATCTACGGGAGCCACTCGCAGGGAGACGTCGTGCCATATCTCGGTGTAGATACCACCCAGGCCAAAGGCGACCACGGGACCGAACTGTGGGTCTTGCGACAGTCCCAACAACACTTCCTGGGCCCCTTTGATCATCGGGTAGATGACCACGCCCCGAAAGTCCCTGCCCGTGGCGGCCTTTTTAATCACTTCAAAGGCGGCCAGAGCGGCCTCGTCATCATAGATGTCCAGGATCACGCCACCGCAGTCTGACTTGTGCAGGATGTCCGGCGAGACCACCTTCATTACCACAGGATAGCCGATTTCGCGGCCGCCCTGTATTGCCTCCACCTGAGTCGCGGCAAAGCGGAAATCAGGCACCGGGATACCGTTCTCCCGGAGCCAGGCCATCGCCTCCGGCTCAAGCATCTGTCCATTGCCGGGCAACCTGTAATTCGCAATTTGCAATTCGCCACCTGCCGCTCGCAATCCGCCATTCGCCATCCGCAATTTCCGATAGTCAGCCATCCGTGCCAGCGCGGCTGCGGCCCGTTCGCCGGTGGCAAAGTTGGGGATGCCGTGATCCTGCAAGTAGGCGATGCCCTCGGCCACGATTCGTCCGGGCAGGAAGCTAGCCACCACCGGTTTGCCGCTCTGCTCTGCGGCGTCGCAGATTCCCCTGGCCAGAGATACAGAGTCCAGGTAGGGTGTGGCGATGTTCAAGGCCAGGGCCGCGTCGTACTCCGCAAGCACTGCACACAGCGTCTTCCGGTACCCATCCTCCGTCCCTTCCACTGTCAGGTCAACAGGGTTCTTGAGCGCACAATGAGCGGGTAAGAAGTCGAGGAGCTCTTCCTTCAGCTCAAGGCTGGGCTCGGCCACCTCGAGACCAACCTCCTCGGCCCAGTCGGCGGCCAGCACACCTGGGCCGCCCGAGTTGGTCACAATGACGACCCGATGCCCTTTCAGGGGCGGTACGTAGAGGAAGCCTTTGCAGAGATCGAATGTCTCCTCAATCGTGTGAACGCGGATAGCGCCACACTGCCGCAGGGCAGCGTCGTAGACGGCGTCCGCGCCAGCCATGGAGCCGGTGTGGGAGAGCGTCGCCCGCTGCCCCGATTGGGTGCGGCCTGCCTTGATGACGACCACGGGTTTATGGCTGGCGCATTCTTGCACCGCCCGCATGAACTCCCGTCCATCACTCACACTTTCGATGTACAGCGCCACCACTTTGGTCTCGGGATCGCCGGCCAGGTATCGCAACAAGTCTATCTCATTCAGATCAACTCCGTTACCGTAGCTCACGAACTTGGAGATACCGAGCCCATATTCCTTCGCCCAGGCCAGAAGGACCCCCCCGACTGCGCCGCTCTGGGCGATGAGTGCCACCTGCCCGGCGGGCGGCCTGGTCTCCAGCGTTGGGAACAGGCGGTGACTGGTGTTCAAGATGCCAGCGCAGTTGGGGCCCACGAACCGTATGCCATACTGCCTGGCTACCCGCTTGATCTCATCTTCCCCTGCGTGATTGCCAACCTCTGAAAATCCGGCGGTGATGATCACGGCCGCCTTGACGCCAGCCCGGCCGCAATCCTCCAGCACGCCCGGCACCGTCGGGGTGGGAGATACGATGACGGCCAGGTCCACCGGTTGGTCAATTTTGGCCACCGCGTCATAACCCGGGACAGAGAAGACACCCTGTGCCCTGGGGTTGACCGCAAAGACGTTTTGAACGTTTTCATAACCGCCATCCAGGATCTGGCGGATCAGTTGGTAGCCGAGTTTGCCTTCCGAAGTGGAGCCGACAACGACCACACCTCTGGGGTAGAAAAGATCCGTGATTCGTGATTCGTGTTTCGGGGTAGTTGACGGACGGTTCATGTCACATTCTCCGGCCCCTGGCCCCTGGCACCCAACCCCTTCCGGAAAGCGAAAGCGTTGCGCTCCGCGCCTCTGGTCCACTTCGCTTGCACGATATGTACCACTTCAGTCGGGTCCAGCACCTTCCCCAAACCGGTGTGACCGACGGCCACGCCCAGCGTAAAGACGTTCGCCGGCACAGGCGTACCTTCGTAAAGGGGCAGACTTCCAGGATCCAAATAGTGCACCCTGCCTCCGGCCTCCCGCACCTGCTCCCGCACCTGCTCCAGCGTAGGGTAGGGAGCTTTGCCCAGCATAACGGCCGTCGGTGGCCAGACGTGGCCAAAGAGCACGAAATCCTTGCCGGGCTTGATGAAGCGAACCGCCTTGAGCGCCTCGGACACCTCCATCGCGATTACCAGGTCGGCCCCCTTTTCAGGGATATTCGGGCCAACTGTCTGACGACCCAGTCGGACCTGGGCCTTGACAAATCCACCCCGTTGGGCCATGCCTTTCGTCGGGTAGAAACTGGCCGGAATCCCCTTATGGAGCGCCGCCTCGGCGATAATGCTGCCTATGGTCAGTATCCCCTGACCGCCAACACCCACGAGGTAAATGTCATGCGTGAAACGCGAAACGTGTTGCGTGTTGTGTGTTGTGTGGTTCATGTCACATTTTCTCTCTCTATCGCTTCACGGTTGCAAACCTGAGCACATAGACCACAGCCGTAGCACAGGGTGGAGTCAATGACGATGGTGTCCTCTCCGATGCTGATGGCAGGGCATCCAGTGCGAATGATACACAGCTTGCACAGGTTGCAGTTCTCAGGAATCACCCTGACCTTCCCAACCCGGATGCCTCGGCGCATGGCCTGGATGGCGCACTCCTGGCGCGAGAGCACGACCTTGACCCCAGGCAGCGTCAGCGCTTCCTGGATGGTAGCAGTGGACGCCTCCAGATCGAAGGGGTCAATGATGAAGAAGTGTTCCACTCCCAGCGCAGGAATGAGCCTGGCGACGTCTACCCTACGGTCGCCGGGTTGTTGGAACGCCTCGTCTGTGCCCGGATTGACTTGCATCCCCGTCATACTGGTCCACCCATTGTCCATAATGATCAAGGTCAGGGGGACCTGGTGCTGAACGGCGTTGATCAGGCCAGGGATGCCTGCGTGGAAAAAAGTGGAATCCCCGATGGTGGCGATGACCGGAGTTTTGACGCCACTGTGGACGTACCCCTGGGCGAGGCTGACGCTTGCGCCCATTGAGACCTCGGTCCAAACGGTGTGAAACGGCGGATTCATCCCCAGGATTGTGCAACCGATGTCCCCCGTCACCATCACCTCGTCCCTTTTGAACTTTAGCTTCCTGATGGCCTGGTTAATCGCCATATAAGTTCCCCGGTGGGGACAACCAGCACAGCACGTGATCGGCCTTTGGGCTGCCAGGGACTCCGCCTCGGCCCTCCCCTGGAACAGATCCTCCGGGATGGGCAGGTCCAGCGCCTCACCGAGGCCCCACACCACCTGGCTCACGCCATACTCGCCGACCCGGCTGAAGGGGCCATCCAGCTTGCCGATAATCCGACCTTCGAAACCGAGCCTGTGGGCCTCGACGTAGATGCCCCTCTCGAGGTGCGGCTCCAGTTCCTCCAGAACCAGTATGGTGCTGCAGTGGCGAAGCAGCTCCTGCACCTCTGCGGCTGGGAAGGGGTTGGTCGCAACCACGCGCAGCACGGAGACCGTATCTCGCTCGAGCCCGAACCTTGCAGCGATCTCAAATCCCTCCTCCAGGTAAGCAGCCGCCACCCCCGACGCGACGATGCCCAGCCCCCCCGCCTCTCGTTCGGCAAGGTCTCCTGACCGCCGCCGAAGTTGGAGCTGGTTCAACCCCATCTCGCTGATGACCTGGCCCGCACGCTCCAGGCGAGCGATCAGGTCGCGGTGCTGGTGCTTGCAGATGGCAGCACCTGCTTTGGTATACCTGGTGATGTCCCTCTCCAGTATCACCTCCCGCTCTGGCGGAGACACCGGCTCCTCGATTTCCACAGCCGCGTGGGAATTGGCGATGGTCGCCACCAATCGGACAAAGACAGGGGTCCCCGTCCGCTCGGATAGGTCAAAGGCAACCTGGACCAACTGGTATGCCTCCGCAACCGACGCAGGCTCCAGCATGGGCAGGTCGGACATCAGGGCAAAGCCACGAGAGTCCTGTTCTGCCATGCCAGCACTGACACCTGGATCATCGGCTACATAGATCACCAGACCCCCGTTACAGCCTGAATACGCGATGGAGATCAAGGAGTCGTAGGCCACGTTCAGCCCCGACATTTTCATCGTGCACAAGGCCCGCTGACCGGCCCATGCAGCGCTTGCCGCTATCTCGAACGCGACTTTTTCATTGGTGCTCCACTCTATGTGCCTGCTACTATCATCCAGACCCATTCTCAGGAGGCTGCCTAGCGCCCCCGACGATGGCGTGCCCGGATAGCCGGTCACGACCTTTACCCCGGCTCGCAGAGCGCCCAGGGTCAGGGCCTCATTTCCAGTGATCAACCTCGTTTCCAAGATACACTCCCTTCGCTTAGAACACGGATTGGCAGGATTGACGGATTTCTACCCGTTTATCCATTTACTCATCTACTCCGCCTGTGCTTCGAGCGTGGGCAAGAACTGTCCTTGTCCCGGCTCGGCCATGATTTCTCCCTGCCACAGGACGCGGTGCCCGCGTTGGAAGGACATCTCCGGCCAGCCTAGCACGCTGCGCCCCTCGTACAGCGTGTACCCTGCGTTGGTGTGCTGGTTCTCCGCGCGGATGGTGAACTCGCGGGTCGGGTCGAAGACCACCAGGTCTGCATCGGAGCCGACGGCGATGGTGCCCTTCTTCGGGTAGAGCCCAAAGATGCGCGCCGGGTTCTCGCACAACACCTGCACCAGACGCACCACGCTGATCCGTCCCCGGTTGACCCCACCGTCGTAGGTCAGCGGCAACAACGTCTCGATCTGCGGAGAGCCGAAGGGCTGCTCTATAAAGTTGCCGTGCACGTCCTTCAACTTGGGCGCGTGGTCCGATGCCACTGTCTGGAGCGTGCCATCGCGCAACGCCTCCCACAGCGCGGACTGATCGCCAGCGGTGCGGATCGGTGGGCCGATCTTGGCCAGCGCCCCGCGCTCCTCGATGATCTCCTGCGTCAGCGTGAGGTACTGGGGGCAGGTTTCGGCGAACACCTCAAGCCCCTCCGCCTGCGCCCGGCGGATGGGCCGCAGTACGCGGGCGGAGGTGTTGTGAACGATGTACAACGGGCACCCCGTCACCTCGGCCATACAGATGGCCCGAAAGGCTGCTTCCTCCTCTAACACAGGCGGGCGGGAGGCGTTGAAAGCCCCCCCCCAGCCCCCCCAGCTTGCGGGGGGGGAGACGGGGGGGGTGAGGTACTTGTCCTCCAGGTAGTCAATGCCGCCGCCGTTCTCGCAGTGGACCATCGCCATGCCACCCCGCTCCGCCAGTATGTCCATGCCCTTGATCAGTTGATAGTCGTCCGTGTACCAGCCCTGCTTGAGGTAGGTCAGAAAGAACTTGAAGGTACGCACGCCCATTTCCATGACCCGGGGGATCTCCGGCACCTGTTTGGGAGCCTCGAACATCCCGCCGTGCAGGCCAAAGTCAAGCCGCGAGTGGGCCACCCCATCCTCCAGCATCTCGTCCACTTTCTGCACCAGGCTCTCCCCGGTGCGAGCGTAGGCGAAGTGCAAGAGCGTCGTCGTGCCGCCGTAGGCAGCGACGCGCGAGCAGTACCCCACGCTATCCAAGTAGACCGGATGGACGTGCACGTCAATGACGCCGGGGAAGACGTACTTGCCGGTGACGTCCACGATCTCGCGGGCGGCCTCGCGGGGCAGGTTCGGTTCGACGGCCGCGATGACCTCACCCCGCACCCCCACGTCGGCCCGGTGTATCCCTTCGCCGGTGACGACGGTGCCACCGGTCAGCAACAGGTCAAACTGTGTCTCCATAGATTGGTCTCCTCATATTGGCATAAAGGCTGGCGATGCATGCCCGTCCGAACCAGTAATCCTTTCGAGGGCAGAAGGCGCATGGCCGCCAAGCGGCTTGACATTCAGGCAATCACATGCTAAAATGATTCTAGATGGGCGAGCGGCTCCCTGGGCCGCCGTAAGGGGCGCTGAAGTGCCCGCCTATCATCAGTCTTATCCAGGCCCCCGATTTGGGGGCCTTTTTGTTCTATGGCAGCCTGACCAGTTCGACCAGCTGCGGCCGAAGGCGCACAAAATAGGAGTAGGGTGGTCAGAGTCGAGTTTATCGTCCACCACTGACTGTCATGGATGCCAACTGCGGCGAGAGTGAACCAAGGATAGGCTGTCATACTCTTGGCACTCATATGAGCATTGCCACCTGATTGACTGACAAATCTTTCAGGACGCAGATTCACGCAGATTTTCGCAGATT
>CAYPOY010000081.1:0-17599 GCA_964412395.1 uncultured Anaerolineales bacterium
CGGGATCTTCGAACGCTTCCGTGAGAGGGTAACCGAAGATTTCGAGCTCTCCTCGTGCCTCGTAGAACTCGAGGAACTCGCCGCATACGTAGTGGCGAGTCTCAGCGAAATACTCACAGTTTTCGCCTGGGGGCTGTTGTGGATACGTGGCGGACACGCTACCCAGAAGCAAGGCCGCCATCATTACCACTATCGAGAAACGTCGCATGCTCCTCAACTTTCCCTCACCTCAAAACCAGGATGCCTATCACTCTAACGAGTCTAAAGTTACCCCCCCTATTCTAACAGATACCGGCGTCCAGGTATATAGTGGCAACACGCGAGTTGTAGTCAAGCTCCGTGCGAAAAAGTGCGAGGAGAAGACTTGGCACAGACTTGTGGGTCAAGGGGGAGAAATTCTGCGGGGCCCTACTGAGGAGAAGACTACGGAGCACGAAAGGTCGCTATGTCAATCATCGGATATCACTAACCGGTACCCCAAACCACGCACATTCTCAATGCAGCCCATCTCACCGACAGGGTAGCCCAACTTGCGGCGCAGGGAACGAATCAGCGGGCGCAACAATGCCCCCGCTTCCACGCGATCAGTGTCTAGCCCATGGGTGAGCCGGATCGACTCTTGCGCAGAGACCACTTTGCCCGCCTGCCGGGCCAGATGTTCCAGCAAAATGAATTCTCTAGCAGACAGTTGAATCTCTCGTTCCCCCAGCCAGACACGATGTTGGCCGGGATCAATGCGTAACCGCCCCACGGTCAGGGGGTACAGCCCTGGCTCCAGCCGCGATGCTTGGGCCAGTTGTCGGGCGCGTCGCAGTTTGCCCCGCACGGCTGCGAGCATATCTTCAGTTTCGATGGGCTTGGTCAGATAGTCGTCGACCCCCAACTCTTTTCCATAACGGATGTCGCTGTTCAGCACACGGGCAGTCAAGAAAATAAAGGGAATCGCCACCCACTGCGGGTTCCCACACACACGCTCGTACAGTTGGTAGCCATTCATGCGCGGCATAGCAATATCCGCCAATATCAGATCCACTGGCTGCGACTGCAACACAGCAAGCGCTTCGATGCCGTCGCCGGCTGTCAGTACCCGATACCCCGCTTCTTCCAGAATCAATCGAATGGCATCCAGCAAACGCGGCTCGTCGTCAACCACAAGGATGGACGCAACTGTGTTCATGTTCTATCCCTCGTACGAACTATGGGCATCTACGCATCATCTCAATATGTAGGGGCGAACCCTTGTGGCCGCCCTCCTGGGCAGGTACAAGACCTGCCCCTACCCCAATTTATTGAAAGGATACGGCATCTACTATAATATACCACGCATGCACTCACTGGTCAACTGAGTAGGCCAGCGAAAGTTTCTTGCACTTTTGGCCGCGGTGGCCCGAAGAGCCAGAGCTGGGAGGCTTTTTCGCGTGTTTCTGGCCCCCAGCGCCGTTCGTTCCACGGCGGCGCGGCACTTCCCTTTTCTCCAGCCATTGGACTTGGCAAACTGCCCAATTTGCGGTACACTAACACGAGAGGAGGTCAAAGATGTCACCTGTACCGATCCAGTCATCCGCCCCGGGCAAGGTCATCCTCTTCGGCGAGCACGCCGTCGTCTACGGCCGGCCGGCCATTGCGGTGCCTGTCACGCAGGTGCAGGCCACCGCCACGGTCGAGCCTGCCCCGCCCGGCAGCGGCCTCACGCTCGTCGCCTCCGACCTGGGGAGAAGCGTCTCTCTAACCATGGCCCCACAGGACGAGCCGCTGGTCGCTGCCGCACAGTTCACGCTGGCCCGTCTCTCCGCTCACGAGCCCGACGCCACCCTCACCGTCCGTTCCACCATCCCTATCTCGAGTGGACTGGGCAGCGGGGCTGCCGTCTCCACGGCGCTCGTTCGTGCCCTGGCGGGCTTCCTGGGCCATGCGCTGGACCCCGCAGAGGTCAGCACGCTCGTCTTTGAGGTGGAGAAGATCCATCACGGCACGCCCAGCGGGATTGATAACACCGTCGTCGCCTACGAGCAGCCCGTCTACTTCGTGCGTGAACATCCCATCGAGCGGCTGGCCGTCAGCGAGCCTTTTACCCTGCTTATCGGCGATACCGGCACCCGCAGCCCCACAAGGCGGGTCGTAGAGCACGTGCGCCAGGCCTGGAAACGCAACCCGGCTCGCTACGACGCACTGTTCGACCAGATGGGCGACATCACCGACGAGGCCCGTCAGGCGATTGAGACCGGCGACGTTGATACGCTGGGACCGCTGATGGATGAGAACCACGAATTGCTAATCGAGCTGGGTGTCTCATCGCCGAAACTGGACGATTTGGTGGAGACGGCCCGCCTCACCGGCGCGATAGGGGCCAAACTTTCAGGGGCCGGCCAGGGTGGAAATATGATCGCGTTGGTAGAGGATGACGTCGCCGAGGAGGTGGCAGAGGCGTTGAGAGAGGCAGGGGCAGTGCAGGTGATCTGCACCGAGGTGGGATAGACGACAGATAAACTCACAATGTCTCAACTCGTTATCTTCATAAAATTGGGCGGCTCCCTCATCACCGACAAGACCCGCGCCCACACCGCCCGGCACGAGGTTATCGCCCGCCTGGCCGATGAGGTGCGCCAGGCCCTTGACGCCGCTCCCGATCTGAGACTGCTCGTCGGGCACGGGTCAGGTTCCTTCGGTCACTGGGCCGCCAAGCCCCACGACACGCGGCAAGGGGTATGCACGCCCGCCCAATGGCGCAGCTACGCCGATGTGGCCGCCGCCGCAACCCGCCTCAACCGCATCGTCACCGACACCTTCCTCGAGGCCAACGTCCCGGTGTTGAGCGTGCAACCTTCTGCCTCCGCCCGCTGCCACAATTACACTTTGGAGTACCTGGACACGCGCCCGATCCACGCAGCGTTGACGCGGGGGCTCGTGCCGCTGGTCTACGGCGACGTCGCATTGGACGACGTGCACGGAGGCACCATCATCTCCACCGAGGACATCTTCCTCTACCTGGCCGACGAACTGCGCCCGGCTCGCATCCTGCTGCTGGGCAAGGTGTCCGGCGTGCTGGGCCCTGACGGTGCCGTAGTCTCGCGCATTACGCCGGCCGATTTCCCCGCCCTGCGGGCAGCGCTGACTGGCTCGGGGGGCGTGGACGTCACCGGTGGCATGGCGGACAAGGTGGCACGCATGGTCGAACTGGTGCAGCGTCACCCGGAAACTACCGTGCACATCCTCACCGGCAGCGAGCCGGGGCTGCTAACACACGCGCTGCTCGGCGCCGCGTCGCACGCGGGCACGCGGATTACCGCGCCAGATTGACACAACCGCCCCACTCGGTTATAATCCCCCACGTTCGCAACATCACGCCATCGAAAGGAACTCTATGAGGAAATCGGAGACCTGGCAGATTGCCGTCATTATACTCATCGCACTTGTAGCTCTATTTGTGGACCTGAACATCGAACACCCAGATTGGGCAAGGAATCTGCTCTTCTGGCAACCGGCGGGCCAGCGAGACATCGCGCTGCGGTTGGGGCTCGACCTGCAAGGCGGGCTCCAGGTACTGCTGGCCGCCGACGCGCCGGAGGGACAGGCACTCGACGCGGCCTCGATGGAAACCGCCCGCCGCGTCGTCGAGAACCGCGTCAACGGTCTGGGTCTGACTGAGCCGGTCGTGCAGGCACAGGGTGAGCGCCGCATCATCGTAGAATTGCCCGGCATCGAGAACCCCGAGCAGGCAGTGGAGACAATAAAGGGTACCGCGCTGCTGGAGTTTGTGGACGCCGGGAACATCCCCCTGCCGCCTGGGACCATCATCACGACGACCTTGGGCGGACCCCGGGGCACGCTTCCCGGAACAGCGGTAACTCCCACCACCTCGCCCAGCCCGACGGTGGAACTGGAGCCGGCTGCATCCAGCGAAACGACGGGCAAAATGATATACGAAACCATCCTCACCGGCGCCGGCTTGAAGAACGTGGGCCTCGACCGCACCCAGCAAGGCGAGTACATCATTCCCTTTGAGTTAAATCTCGACGCCGCTCAGATATTTGCCGACTACACCGCTTCTCACGTGGGCCAATACCTCTGCATCGTGCTGGACAAAGAGATTATCTCCTGCCCGGTGGTGAAAGACCACATCCCCGGCGGCCGGGCCACCATCTCCGGCAAATTCACCTTCGACGGCGCCCGCCAACTGGCGATCCAACTACGCTATGGCGCGCTCCCCATCCCACTGCGCGTGGAGAGTTTCAACCGCATCGGCGCAACGCTGGGTGCCGAATCGGTGCAGAAATCCATCCGCGCCGGAGTGATCGGGCTGGTCATCGTACTGCTCTTTATGCTGATCTACTACCGGCTGCCCGGCAGCGTGGCCGATGTCGCGCTCATCATCTACGTGCTGATCAACATCGCGCTCTACAAACTGGCGCCGATCACGCTCACGCTACCCGGCATCGCTGGTTTCATCCTCTCAGCGGGGATGGCAGTAGACGCCAATATCCTCATCTTTGAGCGTATGAAAGAAGAACTGCGGCGCGGGCGGGACCTGATGACCGCCATCGAGATCGGCTTCAGCCGCGCCTGGCCCTCCATTCGCGACGCGCAGATTTCGACGCTCATCATCTGTGCCATCCTCTTCTTTTTTGGCACCAACTTTGGGGCCAGCATTGTTAAGGGCTTCGCCATCACGCTGGCCATCGGCACGCTAGCCAACGTCTTCACGGCTGTGTTCGCCACGCGCGCTTTCGTGCGCCAGATCGCCGCCTCGGCCGGCCAATGGATCGCCGAGCGCGCATGGTTGCTGGGGGTATAACAATGTTCAACATCGTAGAAAAACGACGCTGGTACTTCCTCTTTTCGGCTACCCTGATCGCATTGAGCATTGCCGCAATGGTTGCCTCAGCCGTAAAGTTCGGCCAGCCTATGCGGCTTGGCATTGACTTCACCGGCGGGAGCATCTTCGTGCTCAAGTTTGGCCAAACGGTCAGCGAAGACAGCATCCGCGCGGTCTTTGTAGACTACGGGCTGGAGAGCGCCGTCGTGCAACCTCGGGGAGCGCCAGAGGAGCACACCTGGCAGGTGCGCACACGCGAGGTCACAGCCAATGAGGTCGGCAGCCTCCTGGTCGCGCTGGAAGAACAAGTCGGGAAAATAGACCGGGATGCGCTGACGTTCGACACGGTGGAGCCGGCGGTGGGCAGTGAGGTAACCCGCGCTGCTGCACTGGCAATACTCGTCGCGTCGCTCATTATCGTAGCGTTTATGTGGTTCTCCTTCCGGCGCGTGCCCAACGCTTTCCGCTATGGCGTGTGCACCATCGTGGGCATGCTTCACAACCTGCTCATCGCCTTCGGCTTCTACGCGCTGATGGGCATCCTCGCCGGCTGGGAGATGGATGCTCTCTTCCTCACCGCCATTCTGACTGTGATCGGCTTTTCGGTGCAGGACGTGATCGTTGTCTTCGACCGCATCCGCGAGAATATCCCCAGGCACAAAAAGGAACCCTACGAGATGGTGGTCAACCGCTCCATCCTGGAGACCATCCACCGCTCGCTGGCGACGCAACTTAACGCCATGTTCGTGATGATCGCCATCATCCTCTTCGGCGGGATGACCATCAAACCGTTCATCTCTACCCTGCTGGTCGGCATGGTCAGCGAAACCTACTCGGCCATCTTTATCGCCGTGCCGCTGTTGGTCGTCTGGGAGAAAGCCGCCGCCCGGCGCGCCATGGCGCGAGCGATGGCGTAGGAGAGAAGAGGCAGGAAGTAGGAGACAAGAAGCAGGAAGCATCCTGCATCTTGCACTATGCGCGCACTACTGCTAGACAAAAAGCTACAGATAGTTGAGAACTATCCCATCCCGGAGTCACCGCCGGGTGAGGTGCTCATCCGCGTGCTCCTGGCCGGCGTCTGCAACACCGACCTGGAACTAGTGAAGGGGTACATGCAGTTCCATGGCATCCCCGGCCACGAGTTCGTCGGGGTGGTGGAGCGAGCGCCGGGCGCGGAGGAGTGGAAAGGCCGCCGCGTAGTCGGTGAGATCAACGTTGCCTGCACCACCTGCCCCACGTGCCGGGCTGGTCGCCCCACCCACTGCCCCAACCGCACCACGCTGGGCATCGCCGGCTGCGACGGGGCCTTCGCCGAGTACCTGATCCTGCCCGCCCGCAACCTCCACACTGTGCCCGATGCCCTCCCCGACGAGGCCGCCGTCTTCACCGAGCCGCTGGCCGCCGCCTGCGAGATTCTCCAACAGGTGCAAGTGCACCCCACCGACCGTGTCGTCGTGCTGGGCGACGGCAAATTGGGGCTCCTCTGCGCGCAAGTATTGGCCCTCACCGGCTGCGACCTGACCGCCGTCGGGCATCACCCGGAGAAACTGGACCTCCTGGCGCGGCTGGACATCTCCACAGCACTGGAGGATGAGATGGTCGAGGCCAGAGCTGACCTGGTAGTCGAGGCGACCGGTCACCCCGGAGGGTACGCGGCAGCACGGCGACTCGTCCGACCGCGAGGCACCATCGTGCTGAAATCCACCTACCATGGCACACTCGACGTTGACTTGACGATGGTCGTGGTGGACGAGGTCACGCTGGTCGGATCCCGTTGCGGGCCGTTCGCTCCGGCGCTGCGGCTGTTGGAGCGTGGATTGGTGAAGGTAGCGCCACTGATCCAGGCCCGCTACCCGCTCTCCGAAGCATTGACTGCCTTCGAGCACGCCGCCCGGCCGGGAACGTTGAAGGTATTGGTGGACTGTACCGCCCACCGAGAGCGCGGCCTCGCCGCCAGCGACAGACCAACCCGCCACGCCGTCGCCAACTTTGACTCCCGTTGAGAGTGCCGGGAGCGCCGAAAAAGGCTCATTTCCCCCTCCCCTCTCCACATTCCCCCTGCCACCTTCCCTCTTCGGCCCTCTCGGTGTACAATAGAACCACCATGCACATCCGTTACCTCAGTCTGACCAACTTCCGCAACTACGCCCGCCTGGAACTGACCCTGCCCGAGCGTCCACTGCTCCTCTACGGCGCGAACGCCCAGGGCAAGACCAACCTGCTGGAGGCGATCCACCTGCTCGCCACCGGTTCCTCGCCCCTCACACCTCTCGACCGCCAACTCATCAAATGGGAGGCTGAGGCAGAGGGACTGCCCTACGCCCGCGTGTGGGCCGAGGTCATACGCCGTGACCATATTCAGGAGGTGGAGGTCATCCTGGAGAAGAAGTCGTTGGTGAACGGTACGACACGGCTGCAAAAAACCATTCGCGTGGACCGGGCACGCAAGCGCCGCGCCGACCTGGCCGGCCGGTTGAACGTCGTGCTCTTCATGCCCCAGGACGTGGAGCTGGTCGTTGGGCCACCCGCCGGCCGCCGCCGCTACCTGGACGGCACGCTGTGCCAGGTAGACGGGGCCTACTGCGCAGCACTGGAGCGCTACAACGAGGCGCTACGCCAGCGCAACGCCGCACTGCGCCACCTGCGCGACGAAGGAGGCGACTCGGCCCAACTGGCCCCCTTCGAGGAGGTGCTGGCCCGCGAAGGAGTCATCGTCGCCAACGGCCGTCGCGAACTGGTGGCCGCCCTTTCACAGCGTGCCGATCGCATCCACCAGCAACTCACCGGCAGGGCGGAATGGCTGCGACTGGAGTACCACCCCAACTTCGACTCTGCCGCCCCACCTGCGCTGAAGTACCAGATGGGGCTGGGCCTGCAACCCTACGAAGGCCCTCCACCTGGGGTCGGGGCCGAGGGGCTGGTGGAGGCTTTCCGGCAGGTGCTTGAAGCGCGGCGGGGGGACGAGATCGCGCGCGGTGTGACGCTCACCGGCCCACACCGGGACGAAATGTGCTTCGTCGCCGGCAACCCCGCCCAGGGCACGCACGAGGTAGACCTGGGCACCTACAGCTCACGGGGGCAGCAGCGCACGGCGGTGCTATCACTCAAACTGGCCGAACTGGAGTGGATGCGGGAGCGGACGGGGGAGACACCAGTGCTCCTGCTGGACGAGGTGCTGGCCGAACTGGACGCGATGCGACGGCGTTACCTCCTGGCCCAGGTGGACAGCGTCGAGCAGGCGCTACTCACCGCCACGGACCCGGAGATGTTCAGCGCCGAGTTTCGAGAGCAGGCCGCGCTGTGGGAGGTGCGGGGGGGGATTGTGAAGGAAGGAGGGAGAGGGGAGTAGGGAGAGGGGAGAGGGAAGCAGGGAGGAATACTCCGTCTACCGCCTACTGTCTACCGTCTACCCCCCTACCAGCGGCCGCTTCTGCGGCACACCCGGCCGGCGGGGGTACTTCTCTGGCGTGGCGGCCACTTTATCCACCACCACCAGGTAGCGCGTTTCGGCCAGCCCGCGCAATTCTACCGGCACCAGTTGCCGCACCCGCCCTCCCAGCGTGACGATGGTCGCGTTGGCTCCGTGCACCTCGGCAGTGGCCCCCTCTCCCTTCTGCGCCAACATCGCGCCCCCCACCCGCACCAACGGCAGCAGATACTCCGCCAGTATGGGCATCTCCGCCACAGCACGGGCCAGCGCCCAGTTGTACCGCTCGCGGTGGGCCGGGTTGCGCCCCAGCTCCTCTGCCCGCCCGTGGATCACCTCGACTCCCTTCAGACCCAGCACGCGCACCATATGCTCCAGGAAAGCCACCTTCTTACGCGTTGCCTCCAGCAGCGTCAGCCGCATCCCTGGGCAGACGACCTTGAGCGACAGTCCCGGAAACCCTGCCCCCGTGCCCACGTCAATCACCTGCGCCCCACAGGCCAGTTCCGCCTGCGGCAGCACCTTGAGGCAAGAGAGGGAGTCGAGAAAGTGGCGCACCAGCACGCCTTCCCGGTCGGTGATGGCGGTCAGGTTAAAACGCTGGTTCCAGGCCACCAGTTCCCGGTAGCAGGTCTCGAAGGCAGCCAGGTGGCGGTCAGTGAGTGTGATATTCAGTTCACGAGCGCCTGCAATCAGTGATTCCATACAACTCCCCCGCATCTGCCAGCGGCAGCCAGACGGCGTCAGTCATACTCTCCTTTTTTCCTCGAATGGAGTGTGACAACGTTTGTGGCGGCGGTGACGTGATTGCCAATCGTGGAAATATGCAGACGCATTATACTTCAGAGCCTTGAGCGGGGCAAACCACAAGTTGGGACTCCTAAATAGATGTCGTAGACGGTGACGGACACACCGGTGCCGGTGCCCTCGTAGCTAAGGGAAGCCGACTTGGCCTGGAACCAGCCATCCTCGGCGCCGGTCATCTCCTGGACACCCAACTTCACTGGCCCGGCGGACAGCTCCAGGGAGAGCACCTTGAAGGAGATGGAATCCGGGTCAGCCGTGATCTCCACCTCCGCCGCACTGGTGCCCTGCGGTAACGCGAAGGTGATCGTCGAGGTGGCGGTGATAAGCCAGCCATCGTCCCCCTCCCCGCTGCGGAAGTGGGCCGTCGTCTCGCCGATCCCGATCCCCAACCCCGCCTGCGGGGACATGTCGTTCGCCGGGGCGGGACTCGCCAGGTGGCCACCCTGACCGGTACCTGGCGCCCGTTCCACTGCGGCGCTGGTCCTGCCCAGTGTGAAGCCCGGCAAGGTGAATGCTCCGCCGCCGATGGAGAAATAAGGCTCCTGGGCCTGGAACCAGACGTCGTAAGCGGTGGCACTGGTACCCCCGAAGGCCATCCCCTGGCCCGGTTTGATCGTGGCCGATTCTACCCCCACGCCCCGGTTGCTGACGGTGGCTCCCACCAGGACCACGTCCACGATCTTTAGCGGGATGGTGATCAGTGAGAGCACCGTCCCCGTGATCTGGGCGCCACCCTCGGTCGAGTACCGCACCTCCACCATGGCCGTTTTTCTGGTCGGGGTGATGGTGCTGATGACCAGCGTGCTCTGGATCTTGAGGTGGTAGGTTTCGTCGGCGCTCTCGTAACCCAGGGTCAGGGAGTTGTCGGTCAACTGGATGCGGCTGCCGTCACCCCATTTCATATCGAAGCCGGTGGTGCCCTCAAAGCCGGCGATGTGCGCTCCGCTCTCGTCCAACCGGAACCCGTTTACTGTCAGCGAGGGCTTGGTCAGGGTGATACCCAGCCGCTGGAAATCTTTGGTGGGGAGATTGGCGATACCCTGAGTCACCGAGATGCACTCGTTGCTGAGCGTGGCTCCACTCAGCCGCAGACCCACCGGCCCCAGCGTCATGGTGATCAATTGCACAGTCGCCTCGACGACCGGCGAGCCGTCCTCGTCTCCATAGAAGGCCAGGGAGATAGGAACCTGCCGCACCTTCGTGGTAGTAGGCGAACCGGTGCCGGTCAGCGTGGTGGTGCCGGTCACCTGCTGCACGGTGGAGGTATACGTTCACATCAGGGTAGAAAGGGCCGGGTTCACCATTGGCATAGAGCAGGATAAAGTTGCCCCCCATCGGGTTATAGGCGAGGTCCAGGGCTATCAGGGGGCTGCCGTAGTCGGCTGGGCTCTGATCCAGGAAACGTTTACCACCGACGAGGGAACCATCCTGATCTATCCACTGGCCGTAAAGGCGGGTATGGGCGATCCCGTACAGATCCTCCCGCCAGACGACGAAGTATTTGTGGAATCCCGGGTCGTAGCCTACATCTATGGTCACACCGCCCAACTGAAAGGGGATCAGATAGTCGTCGTCAGCGGTGGCGACCTGAATCACCTCACCGGGTGACTCGCCGAACTGATCCAGAAGTACTCCCTTGACCCCCTGACACGTAGCAAAAGCAGTGGACACATCCGGCCAGACCAGGAGGTAACGGTCATCGTCAGGGTTGTAGATGACCGCTATCTCCGGGTCAACGTCAAGAGTCAGAGGGCCTCCGCTTTCTTCCACCGTCATCTGAGCTATCTGTACCGGGCCATCGAGAGGGACGCCATCGGGGCTCAGCCGCTGCGCCCAGATGGTTGCGATGCCGACATTGACAAGTTCTCCCTCTACCTCTTTGGTCATCACCGCGACCGCGCCCAGGAAAACCATGTACTCGTTGTGGGTGGAGTTATAGGCCACCTTGACTCTCTTGAAGCCATTGGGGAACATAGGGGCCTCGTAGGTCAGGGAGAAAGTACCATTGGAGATAAGGGGACCGGAAGTAGGCACGGTCGTCGAGAAGCGGCTTCCCCACAGCACGCTGTAAGGTTCTTCTATCCAGGGCTGCTCTTTGTTCCTTACTGAACCGGCCCAGAAAGGGACGAATTCGTCCTCCTGGGGGTTGTAAACCGGCTCGACCTGGAAATCGTTAGCGCCAGTGGTAATGTGTACTGTGGCGGTCACACCGTGTTGCTCTATCTGCTCCCCACTGTCCCAGGGAAGCAGCGCCGCGTGGAGAGCCCATTCAGTCTCTTCCATACCCATATAGAAATCCGTATCCTGCCAGGCCACGAAAAAGGGGCCATCGGCGGACGCGACCACTTTAGGCTCCCGTGCTATCGTTGTACCATCAGGTATAGGGAAAGTAGGGCCAATAAGGGGGTCAATCTCCACCGGGTAGGTGGCCTGGGCCAGCCAATCCCCCGGCACCTCCAGGGAGAGGCGGTACTGCCCGGCGGCTATGGGGACGGCCTGGGGGGAGATGGTCAGCGTCCTCCCGGTGGCATCCCGCACGGTGGCCTGCCCGATGAAGGCCACCGGACCCTCATCCCTGGACAGGAGGGCCAGAGCGCCACCCATCCAGGGGCGGGGGTGCAGTTCAGTCTCCAGGGTGCCAGCGATCTCCAGGTTGCCCTCACCGTAGGGGCGGTGGGGCAGCAGGAACTTTTGTTCAATGCCGTCATTCTGCAGGACATACTCCTCCTGGAAAGCAGGGGCGTGGGCGTAGTGGACGGTGTCGCCCTGGAGGATAGGGACGACGGTGCAGGCAACGGCGGAGTCAAAGAGAAGCTCCTCGCCGCACCAGGCCTCCTCTAACTGGAATGAGAAGGCGTGGGCCATGTCCGGCACCTCCCCCCGCACGGGGGTGTAGACCCAGCCCTCCTGGTCAAAGGTGGCCTGGTAGACGCGCCCGGTGATCTCTATCTGCCCTTCCTGCTCCCGCGCCTTCAGGGTCGTGCCGGTAATCAGGGGGACTTTTTGCTCCGGCAGGGGGACGTCAGTGTAATCCGGCTCAATGATGCGGTACGGCCCGGCCCAGCCGGGGCGCATGGCATCCTGTCCAGTCATAGTGAAGAAGTCGCCGTCGGGGCTCATCATGACGATGCCGTCGGTTAGAGGCCAGTCAGACTCCGGAGAAGGAGCGTGGGGCGATTCCCACCAGGGGGGGAAGATCTCCAGTGACTCTCCGGCGGGAGATGCCGGCGGCAGCGAAGCCGTCGGGGACAGGGTGTCCGGCGTCGGGTAGGAATAATCCGACGCATCTGGGGATGAAGTGGCCAGCACGGGAGCAACGTGTCCCAGTAGCATGGCCAGTATGGTAAGGAATGACAATGCTTTCCACGTGAGCTTTTTCATCGTTCACCTCCTTAATTTCTACAATCGAAGCCACTGCTCCCGCTGGATCGCCAGATCCAGCGGCCCATGCCAGCAGAAAGTCAGCGTCCCGTTGACAAGTCCACGTTACCGGCGAAGCCGGACGGGGATCTGACGATCTCCTTTGAGCAAACGTAACTACTCACCTGCCTCGCCTCGCCGATGGTTGAAACCATCGGCTGATACAGAAAGTCGTTAAAACGCACTAAAACGTGGCTTCCTAACCCGTTTTAACGGGTTTCGTCGTATCAGCAGGGCGTTTCAACGCCCCGCGTGAGGGCGGCTGAGCAGTTACGAGCAGACTTGAGTAAACAGGCTTGAATGAGCAGGCTTGAAAACGTGTCAAACAACCCGCCGAATCACTGGCAGCAGGTCGGCGCTCAGATGGGCCTTTGTGACCACCCCGTCCGCGCCAGCGAAGAACGCCGCCCGTCTGGCGGTGTCGTCGCTCAACATAGTCAGAGCGATGATGGCCACTTCGGGCAGCGTTATCCGCAGGCGTGAGATCATCTTGAGGCCAGCCAGGCCGAGTGTATCCAGGCCAATCAGAACAACTTGAGGTTGCAGGGATTGAATTTGAATCAGGGCATCCTCTCCTCCGCAGACCGCGCCGACTAAGACCAGTTCGGGGTGACGTCCCAGGAAGTCAGCCGCAACGCGCAGGAAAGGCTGGCTGTCGTCCACGAGCAAGACACGGATTCCAGGACTTCCCTCTGGGCATGCTGGGGCCGGCATCGTTCGCCACCTCCTCCTTCAACCTACTACTCCCCTATTGTCGCACAAACCAGGCCGCTGGTCTATGGGATATACCCCTACCATTAGATAAAAAAAGACCCCATTTCTGGGGCCGAAACCACTAAATCCGTTACTGTCCTGCAATCCGCATCCTACCACTAGTCGAGAAAAATCAGGCCATGTTTGACCGCCACGCGGACAAGTCCGGCCACATCGTGAACGCCCAGCTTGGACATCAGGTTGGTCCGATGCTTTTCGACCGTTTTCACGCTGACCTTCAATATCTGGGCGATCGCCCTGTTCGTGTGCCCCTCGGCAACGAGCTGCAGCACCTCCCGCTCTCGTGGCGTGAGCCGGTCGAACGGCTCAGGCTCCTCAGCGTCCGCGTGAAGCGCCAGGAAGCTCTCCACGATGGGTTCAGAAACCCCCGGACTGAGAAAGCTCTCGCCCCGGCTGGCTGCACGGACAGCCAGCAATAGCTCCTCCGTGACCGAGCGTTTGAGCAGGTAGCCTTTGGCACCGTTTCGTAGAGCCTGCCTCACCAGGGTCTGGTCAGAGTACATCGAGAGGATCACCACTTGCGTCACCACGCCCAGGGTGCGGACTCTCCTGGTGACCTGAATCCCATCCAGACGCGGCATCGCAATATCCACCACCAGCACATCGGGGGCCAGACACTTGACCAGTTCGACGGCCTCCTGGCCGTCCGCCGCTTCACCGACAACCCCGATGTCGTCGGCTTTCTCTAACAGCGCCCGGATGCCCTGCCGCACCAGGTGATGGTCGTCAGCGACAATCACGCGGATCATTCGATCCTACCCCCCTCCAGCTCCCCCCGGAGCGGGGGGAGGGCAGCCTGCTCATCCGTCTGCCAAGGAACGTGAGCGACGAGGCGGGTGCCCTGGCCGGGTTGGGACTCGATCTCCAGCCAGCCGCCCAACACATCGAGCCGTTCCTGCATCCCCAATAAACCAACACCTGTGTTCTGGCTCGAGACGGACATCGCGGCGCACTTGTCAAACCCCTGCCCGTCATCCTCCACTGACAAGGTGACCATTTCGCCGGCGTACCGCAGCGTTACGCGAACGTGGTTCGCGTTGGTGTGTTTGGCCACATTCGTCAGTGCCTCTTGCAAGAAGCGGTAGAGGCAGATATTGACGGTGTCCGGCAGCACCAGCAAGCCCGAGCCAACGTAGTCAATAGACAACTGGGTGCGCCTGGCAAAGTCCTGGCAAAATCCCTCCAGAGTAGGGTTCAGGCCTACAGTGTCGAGCGCCGGGGGACGCAGGTCCTGGGCCAGCAGCCGAATCCGCTCCATGGTCGCGTAGGTCAAGGCCAGGGCCTCGCCTATACGTTGCCGGAGTGAACCGTCCTCCACCGGCAAGTCCGCCTGTATCAATTCCAGGCTGATTTTGAGGGCAGTCAGGGCCTGACCAGCCTCGTCGTGCAGTTCACGCGACAAGCGGCGACGTTCCTCCTCCTGAGCCGAGACGATTCGCTGGGTGAGCTGCCGCATCCGCTCGTGGCTGGCGCGCACTTGCTCAAACAGACGGGCGTTCCCGATAGCCACGGCGACCTGGTCGGCCAAGGTCTCTATAGCTATCACATCACTCTCATCAAAGGCGTCGCGTTGCGGGCTCTGGACGTCCAACACCCCCATCGTCTCCCCGCCCACCTTGATGGGCACACAAAGCTCGGCCTGGGTCATCGCATCATCAAAAGACCCTCTAACGTAATGTAGATCAGTGCTCACGTCGTTGGTCAGCCGTGTCACGCCGTGCGTAGCCGTCCACCCGACCATGCCCTCAGTCAGATCCAGGCGCAAGTCCCTGGGGGTACGGCTGGCATAGGAACCGGCCACCGCTCTCAGCACAATCTCTCCCCGTTTGCGGTCCACGGTGAACAGGGCCACGTGGTGATAGTCGAAGCTCTCCTGCACCAGGGCTGGGTTGGCGGCTATGATCTGCCCCTCAGGTGTGATACGATAGAGCCCCACGGGCACGCTGTCAAATAGACTACGGTAGCGCTCCTCGCTCTCCCACAGCGCCGCCTCCGCCCGCTTGCGCTCCACGATTTCGGCCCGCAATACCTCGTTGGCCTTGGTCAGTTCTGCCGTCCGTTCCTGGACCCGTCTTTCTAACTCGTCGTGCGCCTCACGCAGCGCCTCCTCCGCCCGTTGGCGTTCAGCGATCTCCTGCCGTATACGACACTGCAGCTTCCCCACGGCCCGGAAGGCGATCTCGGTCAGCAGCGCCGCGCCGGCCATCCCGATCAACCAGTCAACCAGGTCATCAGCGAGCGGCACGCCCCGGACAAAGTAGTAGTACGCTTCGACAGCCGCGAGAAAGAGCGCGTCCAGGCCAAGAACGACCCACTTGAGTCGGCGCAGGCGACGCATGTGGGAGTTATCCGCGTCCATATCGGTATTCAGTATACTGGAAATCAGCGTGCAAGTCAAAAAAGAAACCAGGTTTTTCGGAAAAAACCTGGTTTCTTGGACAGCTCGCGATAGGAAAATCTGTGCGCCAGTTCGGTTCAAGCCCCGAATTTGATAAGCCGTCCCGCGTAGCCCATCGCCAGGGGCAGCAGGTCCGTGTGGTGGATGTGCCCCAGGCCACCGGCCATGCAGGGCCGTTCCCCGAACTCCTTCACGCCATCGGGCCGGACGTAGGACGACGACAGGAGCACGGGCAGCTCGTGCCAACTGTGTGCCTTCCACACCGCTGGCGTGGAGTGATCGCCCGTGACGATGACCACATCCGGCTCCAGCGCCAGGATATCCGGCAGCACCGCGTCGAGGTGCTCAATCACCTTCACTTTGCCCTCAAAGTCCCCGTCCTCCCCCCGGCTATCGGTTTCCTTGACGTGGAAGAAGAAGAAGTCATAGTCGGCCCAGTAAGCCCTGAGCGTCTCAACCTCGTCCTCGATGGTCTCTCCTGTGGGCAGCACCGCCATCCCAGCCAGTTTGGCTACGCCCCGGTACATCGGGTAAGTGGCAATAGCCCCACAGCGCAGTTTATAAATCTCGGGCATCCCGGGCAGTCCAGGGTCCTTGGCGATACCGCGCAGGTTGCAGCCGTTGGCCGGGTGCTCGTCGGCCAGGAGTTTCCGCGCCTCGGCGAGCCACTGGTTGAGAAGTTCCGCCGTGTGGGCCGCTTCGGGCCGCAGTGACTCGACCGGCAACGGCGGTTTGCCCACCTGCTGGGGATCGGTCTCGGTCAAACCGTCGTACAGCCCTTCCCCTCGCAGCACCAGCACGAAGCGATACTCCTTCACCGGCTCGACGAACGTCTCCAGGCCCGGCAGGCGAATTTGGCGCAACTTCTCGCACAACCGGGACCCTACCTCCGTGGGGATACGGCCTGCCCGCCGGTCGGTGATCAGGCCCGTCTGGGGATCGATGGTGCAGAAGTTACCGCGCGCTGCCACGTCGTCAGGCTGCAGGTCAAAGCCGATGCCCAGCGCCTCCAGCACTCCGCGCCCAATCTTATACCTCAGCGGGTCGTAGCCGAAGAGGGCCAGGTGACTAGGTCCGCTGCCCGGGGAGATGCCGGGTGCAACGGGCATGCTCATGCCGCAGATGGAACGCGCGGCCAGTGCGTCCAGGTTAGGAGTGTCAGCCGCTTCCAGTTCCGTAAGCCCGTCAGGAGTCACTGGCAGCCCCCCCACCCCGTCCAGCACAAGCAGGAGGATCTTAGTCTGGCCATCAATTGCCAACTCGCGCATCAAATTCATATCAGTCATCGTCGCTCCCTTGGAATGAATAAGGATACAAGTACACAAACAGACAAGGAAGCACGCCCCTTGTCTGCTTATGTACTTATCTACCTCCGCTACCGGATTGCCGTCTCGGTCTGCTTGTCGAAGATATGCATGCGATCCATGCCGAAGGCAACCTGTATCGTGTTGCCCACCCGTGCGCTTGTGCGCGGGTCGAACCGGCCCAGGAACTGGGCGTGCTCCGCCACCAGGTAGACGAGGACCTCACTACCCATCAACTCGGTCACGTCCACCTTGGCCTGCACCAGCGCCTCCTTGATGCCTGGCGGAGCATACTCGGGGTCGTGGAGATCTTCAGGGCGAATGCCAAAGACAATCTCCTTACCCAGGTGTTGACGGTAGGTGTCCGCTTTATCATCAGGAACATTCAAGACGAAATCCTGGCAGTCCACGGCTACCTTGCCGTCCCGCTCCACCAGCCGGGCGTCTACGAAATTCATCGCAGGGCTACCGATGAAGCCGGCAACGAAGATATTGGCTGGGGTGTCATAGAGCACCTGTGGGCTATCTATCTGGTGCAAAACGCCGTCCCTCATCACCGCGATGCGGGTTCCCATGGTCATCGCCTCGACCTGGTCGTGGGTCACGTAGATGAAGGTCGTCTCCAGCCGCTGATGGAGCTTGCTGATCTCAGCGCG
>CAYPOY010000082.1:0-17537 GCA_964412395.1 uncultured Anaerolineales bacterium
CAATGGGGGGGATGAAAGGGGGGGAGTCCCCAATGGGGGGGATGAAAGGGGGGGAGCCCCCAATGGGGAGGATGAAAGGGGCGGGCGCGTCGGAGGACAGTGAGCCTCGCCCACACCCCCATACTCCCACCCCCTCACACTCCCGGTGGATGCTGCGCAGCATACTTCGCAACCCAGCGTTGCTGGTCGGCGCGTTGCTGGCGGTGGGCTTCCTCGGCCTGGCCATGTTCGGCGAACGGTTGGCCGAGGCCAATCCCTACGAGATTCACGGGGTGACGATCATCGAGGGTGAGATCGGCACACCTCCCTTCGCCCCCTCGACCGTCTTTCCCTGGGGCACCGACCACCTGGGGCGAGACCTGCAGGCGCTGGTGTTGGCGGGGGCCAGGCAGACGCTGGCGTTGGCGTTGTTCGGAACAGTGGCGCGGGTGCTGGTTGGCACGATCCTGGGGATGCTGGCAGGGTGGTGGCAGGGGAGTTGGCTGGATCGACTGGTCACCGGCGCGGTGGGCGTGTGGGCAGCATTTCCATTCACGCTGTTCGCGATGATCCTGATCCAGGCATTGGGCATCCAGCAAGGGATGTGGGTCTTTGTAGTGGCGCTGTGCGTGGTGGGGTGGGGAGAGGTGGCGCAGTTTGTGCGAGGGCAGGTCATCGGTGTCAAGCCGCGACTGTACATCGAGGCATCGCGAGCGGTGGGGGCGCGGGCGACACAGATTCTGACCCGGCACGTGCTGCCGAACCTATTGGCCGCCCTGCTGGTGCTGGCCGTGCTGGAGATGGGGGGCGTCCTGATGTTGCTGTCGGAGCTCGGCTTCCTCAACGTCTTTCTGGGAGGTGGCTACAAGGTCGAGATTGCCGAGGTGGGGGAGATGATACCCTTCGTCGTCTACTTTTCCGACACACCAGAATGGGGATCGCTGTTGGCGACCATCCGCGATTGGTGGCGGAGTTATCCCTGGATGGCCTGGTATCCGGGCGTCGCTTTCTTCCTGGCCATCGTGGCCTTCAACGTGTGGGGCGAGGGGCTGCGTCGCTTCCTGGCGGAGAGCCGTATCAACCTCAGCCGGCTGTTCAACAAGTACACGGCTGTGGCAGCAGGAGCGGTGGTGCTGGGTGTGTTGGTCGTGCTGCAGAGCACTTCTCCGCTGGGAGTGTACCAGGTCCAGGCAGAACGATTCGACGGTCAACGGGCGTTGGAGGACGTGCGGGTGTTGGCGTCCCCCGAGTTCCAGGGGCGTGAGACGGGCACACCGGGGTTCGAGTTGGCCGCGGAGTACATCGCCGGGCGGATGAAGGAAATCGGGCTGGCTACCGGTGGAGAAGGCGATACGTACATCCAGCCCGTATCCAGATCCTCCTATCATTTGTGGCAAGCGCCCCGCCTTGAGATACTGGACGAGCAGGGGAACGTGATTGAGGCATTGGTTTACCGGGAGGACTTTGTTCCCTACACTGGCCCTTGCCGCATCTTTGGTGAAAGCGATGGAGCGGTCGTCGGCCTGACCACCGGCCCCATCCCGGGCATGTCCGAAGAAGAGGACGTCTCCTCTGTCCGTGGCGTCTCCCTCACGAGCATCGGCGAGCACACGCTATCACACGACCCTTACGGTCTCCGCAACTATGACATCCGTGACAAGATCATCCTGGTGCGTGAGTCCGAGCTGTACCGCGTTAATACCGAAGCTGCGGCCGGCGCATTGGTTATCAGTGATGATCCGCTCAGGTTTCAGCGCAGGTACCTTGTCGGCCGTGGTGGGTATCCCGGCCTGCCACTGGTGATGTTTATCACCCCGGCGGTGGCTGAGCGACTGCTGGCCACGGCGGGCAACAGCCTGAGTGAACTGGACAACCTGGCGGCAGGTCTGCAACCTGGCGAGGTGGCGTTTACTGACCCAGGCGCGACGGTGCGCATAAAGATAGTCCTGGACGATACCTTGAGCACGCATCCCACCGTCGTCGGCCACATCCCCGGCGCCGGCGCGGCGATGGAGGTCGGACCGGAAACCCCGATGCCCAACCAGCTCAGACCGGAAACCCCGCTATCCAACCAGGCCATCATCGTCAGCGCCTACTACGACGGCCTGGGCGTGGGCCTCGACGGCACGCTCTATCCCGGAGCCAACGACAACGCCAGCGGCGTAGCGGCGATGTTGGAGATCGCCCGTGCGCTCAAGGAAGCCCCCTATCCACCCAAGCGGACGGTCCTCTTCGTCGCCTGGCCGGGTGGCGAACGGTATGAGGGTCTGAGTGTGAGCGACGTGATGAACGTCAATGCCTACTTCCGATCGTTGAACGTGGAAGTGGTGATCGAACTGAGCGGCGTCGGGGCAGGTACTGGCAAGGGGATTGCGCTGGGGGAGGGGAGCAGTTACCGGTTGGTACAGCTCCTTCAAAAAGCGGCGGATCGCGTGGGAGCCTCCACGACCACGCGCGGGCGAGGTCCGCACTACGGCATACCTGCCGACCTGGGCTATGGGGGCCGCTCCGCGCTGACCGCTTACGTGAGTTGGGACGGCTCAGACCGGACGGCTCACACACCAGAAGACACCTTCGAGGCGATAGACCCGAAGAAACTGGAGCAGGTGGGACAGACGACACTGCTCGTGCTGACTGTGCTTAGCCGTGAGATGGACTATTGAGTGGAAGGGAGGAAGCTATGAACGAGGTCACCAGCCAGTGGCAGATGCCTGATTTGCCAGCCTCAATTGGGTGGCCGAGAATAACGTCATGATATTCAGCAACATCTGCGGCTATCAGATCATCGTCCGTCCATCGCCGGATGGTGACACAGAGGTCTACATTCTGGAACGTGGCGCTATGGGGGATTACAGACCAAGTAACCGATGAACAAGATTGTGCAGTTCATTCAGCGGCGCGGGACCTTGATCGCGCTGATTGGCGGGGCCACGCTGGGGCTGCTCCTGGGACTGGCCGTCAGTTGGTGGTGGTGGCCGGTTGAGTGGACCAACTCCGCGCCTGGCAATCTGCGCTCCGACTTCCAGAGCGACTACATTCTCCAGGTTGCCGAGCACTACGCAACTACTGGTGACCTGGAGTGGGCACGCAGCAAGTTGGGGGTGGAGTATTGGCAGGAAGGCCAACTCGCTGAGACACTAGAGCGGGCAGCGCAGGAGCATGGCGGACAGGAGTCCGTGCGCCTGCAAGACTTAGCGCAGGCTCTGGAAGCCGCACCCGAGGCCACACCCGCTGCGCCAGCGGTGAGTGTTTGGGAAGTGCGTCGCCCGGTGGTGGTGGCTTGCGCGGTCGTCTTACTGGTGGCGGCCTTCGTGGGAGTGGCACTCATCCCGGTCGAACGCTTGCGCAGGCTGCAGGTTGTCCTGCGTCGTTTGGGCACCAGCCTGGCGGCCTTGTTCGTCATCGCCTATCTGACGCTGTTCGGCCTGACTATGGCCGAGCGAGGGCGGGAGGGGTTGCCCGCCGAACCGCTCAACGCGGCCAGCGCTGCCCTGCTGCGGACATTTACCCACGTGACCGACCACCCGACAACCTACCGCTGGCACAGGTACGACGTTTCGGCTTTTGAGTTAGTCGCCACGACCTTTGGCCACAGCGCCGGACTGTTGCTGGTATCCCTCGGCGCGGCGGTAGCGCTGGGGATACCGCTGGGTATCGCAGTGGCGTTGGCCCGGCGAAAGGGAGGGGCGTCGCTGGTGCTCCTCCTTTCCGTGATGGGAATCTCCACCCCCAGTTTCCTGCTGGCGATGTTACTCTGGGTGGTCAATATCCAGGTGCACCGGCGGTTCGACATCCCCGTGTTGCCATCGACCGGCTTCGGCTGGGATGCGCACATGATAATGCCGGCGCTGGTACTAGCCGCCCGCCCGCTGGCCCAAATCGCGCAAGTGACCTACGTCTCGTTGTCGGAAGTATTGAGGGCGGACTATATTCGGACTGCGCGAGCGAAAGGGCTGTCCTGGCGGGTGGTGCGCAACCGCCACGCCTTGCGGAACGCACTCATCCCGATCCTGACCACGCTGGGGACATCGCTGCGGTTCTCACTGGCCAGCCTGCCGGTGGTGGAATACTTCTTCGACTGGCCCGGGGTGGGGCTGATGCTGCTGGAGGCGATCGAGTTGGGGATGACCCCGCTGGTGACCGATCTGATCGTCTCATTGGGACTGCTGTTCCTGCTGATCAACCTGGCGCTGGAGCTGATCTACCCGCTGCTGGACCCACGCCTGAGGAACGGAGGGCAGGAGAGAAACCAGGTTTTTTCTGAAAAACCTGGTTTCTGGGAGCGGCTGGTAGGCGTGGTTGATACCATCGCTGAGTGGTGGGCTGATCTGCACCGGCTGCCGGTTGCCTCCCCCCCTCTTTCCCCCCCACTGGGGGGGATGAAAGGGGGGGAGTCCCCACTGGGGGGGATGAAAGGGGGGGAGTCCCCACTGGGGGGGATGAAAGGGGCGGGCGCGTCGGAGGACAGTGAGCCTCGCCCATACCCCCATACTCCCACACCCTCACATGCCCAGTGGATACTGCGCAGCATACTCCGTAACCCAGCGTTGCTGGTCGGGGCGTTGCTGGTGTTGGGCTTCTTCGGCCTGGCCCTGTTCGGCGAACGGTTGACCGAGGCCAACCCCTACGAGGTCCACGGGGTGATGATGATCGAGGGCGAGATCGGCGCACCCCCCTATCCTCCCTCCACCGTCTTTCCCTGGGGGACCGACTACATAGGGCGAGATGTGCAAGCGCTGGTACTGGCAGGGGCCAAACAGACACTGGCACTGGCGCTGTTCGGGATGGTGGCGCGGGTGCTGCTCGGCACGCTCCTGGGCATGATCGCGGGCTGGTGGCAGGGGGGCTGGGTGGACCGGCTGGTCACCGGCGCGGTAGGGGTGTGGGCTGCCTTCCCGGCCACGCTGTTCGCCATGATCCTGATCCAGGCATTGGGCATCCAGCAAGGGATGTGGGTGTTCGTGCTGGCGCTGTGTCTGGTTGGTTGGGGAGAGGTGGCGCAGTTCGTGCGCGGGCAGGTGATCGGCGTCAAGCCGCAACTGTACATCGAGGCCGCGCGGGCGGTGGGGGCGCGGTCGGTGCAGATTCTGACGCGGCACGTGTTGCCGAACCTGTTGGCCGCCCTGTTGGTGCTGGCTGTGCTGGAGATGGGCGGCGTCCTGATGCTGCTGGCGGAACTGGGGTTCCTCAACATATTTTTGGGTGGCGGCTTCAAGGTCGAACTCATAGGGGATGTCATCGCCCACTTTTCCGACGTGCCGGAGTGGGGGGCGCTACTGGCGAACATCCGCGCCTGGTGGCGGAGTTACCCCTGGATGGCCTGGTATCCAGGCGTCGCTTTCTTCCTGGCCATCGTGGCCTTTAACGTGTGTGGTGAGGGATTGCGTCGCCTCCTGATGGAGGGCAGGATCAACGTCAGCCGGCTGTTCAACAAGTACACGGCCGTGGCGATGGGGGTGGCGGTGCTGGGGCTGGTGTGGGTACTGCGGGCCACTGCCCCGCTGGGGGTGTACCGGTCCCAGGCGAAGCAGTTCGACGCTCAGCGAGCACTGGAGGACATTCGGGTGTTGGCGTCTCCCGAGTTACAGGGGCGTGAGACAGGCACACGAGGGGCGGAGTTGGCCGCAGAGTACATCGCCGGGCGTATGGAGGAAATCGGATTATTCCCCGCTGGTGAGAACGACACGTACATCCAGGCCCTTCCCAGCCCCCGCTTCCACCTGACCGAAGTGCCGCGTCTGGAGATACTGGACGAGCAAGGCAACGTGGCTGCAACCTTGGCCTATCGGCAGGACTTTGTTGAGTACGCCAGCCCCTTCTACACCTACGGCGAGTGCGAGGAGGCAGTCGTCGGCCTGGTCACCGGCCCCGATCCGCACACGCTTGCAGGAGACGTTTATGGTCTTGGCAACCGTGACCTATACGACAAGGTGATCCTGGTGCGTGAAGCGGAGTCAGAGCACATCAACTTGAAAGCCGCGGCCGGTGTGTTGATCATTACCGACGATCCCCTCAGACTCCAGCGCAAGTATCTCTTCCGTAGCGAGGGCGGGTGGTGGCAAACATCGGCGCCCGTGATGATCATCACTCCGGAGACGGCAGAGCGGTTGCTGGCCACGGCGGGCAGCAGTCTGGCGGAACTGGAGAATCTGGCAGCCGGCTTGCAGCCCGGCGAGGCTGCGTTGACGGGCACAGGTGTGACGGTGCATCTGGCGATGACTGTGGACGAGGACTTGAGTGACGAGTACTACAACGTCATCGGGTTCATCCCCGGCACCGGCGCTGCGATGGGGCCCGGGAAGGGAATGGGGCTGGACAGCCAGGTCATCATGGTCAGCGCCTACTACGACGGCCTGGGCGTAGAGCCCGATGGCACGCTCTATCCCGGGGCGAATGACAATGGTAGCGGCGTGGCGGCGATGCTGGAGCTGGCCCGGGTCCTCAAGGAGGCCCCCTACCAACCCAAGAGGACAGTCGTCTTCGTCGCCTGGGCTGGCGGCGAACGGAGTGAGAGCCTGAGCGTGAGCAACGTCATGAGCGCCAAGAACGGCTTCAGGTCGTTGGCCATGGAGGCAGTGATCGAACTGAGCGGCGTGGGGGCGGGCGACGGAGACGCGATCGCGTTGGGGCAGGGGAGCAGTTTCCGGCTGGTGCAACTGTTTCAGAAGGCGGCGGACCGATTAGGCGTCTCCACGACCACGCGGGGGCGGGGTCCCCATTACGGTATGTTTGCCAGACCAGGCTTTGGTGAGCGCTCCGCGCTGACTGCTTACGTGAGTTGGGACGGCTCGGACCGGACTGCGCACACGCCAGAGGACACCTTTGAGGCGATAGCCTCGGACAAACTGGAGCATGTGGGACAGACGACGCTGCTGGCACTGACCGTGCTCAGCCGTGAAGTGGACTATTGATGAGACAGGTTTTTACCACGGAGGACACGTAGAGATGGGAGGAAACTCCATGTCCTGTTTGACCTTGAGAACACCGCCGAGAACCATCCTCGCCACGCTGCTAATGCTAGCAGCGCTCACTGCCTGCGCCACACCAACACCCACGGCGACACCTTTCCCTACCGCCACTCCCGAACCCGCCGCCACGCCAGCACTGCCTGCAGAGCGCACGGTTGTTTCTGTGCCGAGTCCTGTTCCTACGCGCGTCGCGTCTCACCTGTTTGATATAGCCTGGGATGACCGCACAATATTCCGCGAAGGGCTGATTGAGACAGAGCAGGAGGTGCTTGACCGCTTGCCGGGCGCGAGTGTGTACCACATTGACCTGCAAATTCCTGATGATCTCTTGCTTCTACGAGGCAGCGAGCAAGTCCGCTATACCAACCAGGAGAACCAACCACTCAACGAAGTCTATTTTCGCTTGTTCCCGAATATACTCGGAGGGGAAGCGACGGTGTCCGCGGTCGAGGTAAACGGTGAGGGTGTGGAACCGGTCTACGAATTGTATGACAGCGCCATGCGTGTGCCACTGGCAACGACTTTGCAACCTGGCGAACAAGCCGTTATCCAGATGGACTTTACGGTAAAAGTGCCTCGTGAGATGGACTACAACTATGGTTTGTTCGGTTACTTCGATGGTGTGCTGGTGTTGAACGAGTTTTATCCGGTCATTCCGGTGTACGACGATGAAGGAGCCGGCCCTGAGCCGGCCGAGGGGTGGAACGTGGAAGTCCCGTCTCCAAACGGAGATATAACCTATTTTGACGCCAGCCTTTACCTGGTGCGTGTGATTGCACCGGTCAACTTGACGGTCGTTGCTTCGGGCATCGTCGTCAGCCGCGAGCATGAAGCGGACAACCAGGTTCTGACCTTCGCCACCGGCCCCGCACGCGATTTCTACCTTGCCGCCAGCGAGAACTACGCTGTGATCAGCGAGACAGTGGGGGAGACGACGGTCAACAGTTACGCCCTCCCAGAGCGGGCGGACGGGGCAGAACTGACCTTGGAGTTTGCGACAGGTGCGTTGAAAAGTTACAACGAGCGATTTGGCCTCTATCCGTACACCGAATTCGACGTCGTAAGCACGCCAATGCAGGCATTGGGCATGGAATATCCCGGCATAGTGGCGATAGCCCTCAACCTTTATGACCCGAGAGAAGAATTCAGCGGGTTCCCATCCCAGGTTATGCTCGAAGGTACTGTAGCCCACGAGGTAGCCCATCAGTGGTTTTATAACGCCGTCGGCAACGACCAGGTGGACGAGCCGTGGCTCGATGAGGCAGTTGTCCAATACGCCACCGGGCTCTATTACGGCGACGTTTACGACGAACGCGCGGGGCGGGATTGGCGCGATTCGTGGTATGATCGCTGGGATCGCGTTGGTCGGGCCGATATTCCAATCGGCATGCCCGTGGAGGCCTACAAGGGTAGAGAATACGGCGCGATCGTCTATGGCCGCGGGCCGCTTTTCCTCGAGGCCCTGGCAGAGGAGATGGGGCAGGAAACGTTTGGCGAGTTTCTGCGCGATTACTACGAATCTTACAAATGGGGCATTGGTACGAGCGATGCGTTCAGGCAACTTGCCGAACACTATTGCCAGTGCGACTTGACCGCTCTATTTGAGGAATGGGTTTACGAAAAGTGAGGCCTGCTCTCGTTCTACCTGCTGATCCTGGTTGACTGACAAAACTCTGGATTGGCCCTGGGAGCAAGAAATGGGACACAGATTAACGCTGATGAACACTGATTTTCTGGTTTTATCGGCAGATAATCTGCGAAAATCTGCGTGAATCTGCGTCCTAAAAGATTTGTCAGTCAATCAGGGATCGCCTCTTTATTGGGCAGACTTTGAGCACTTCTCTTAGTGGACTTTGACTCATTTCTGACTTGCCTTCTCATTCCATCCATGCTAAAATGTTCACGACATGAGCCCGGAGAAAGCCGAGGCGCTTTTTGGGATTTGTCATTGTGATAATTGTTCATTGGTTCATTGAGTATGCACTTCGATATCCTTACCCTCTTCCCCTCGACATTTCGCGGCCCTTTTGAAGAGAGCATCCTCAAACGGGCCCAGGAGGGCGGCCGTCTTTCCATCGCGCTCCACAACATCCGCGACTACGCAACCGGCAGACACCACGTTACCGACGATGCTCCCTACGGTGGGGGAGGTGGGATGGTGATGAAGCCGGAGCCTATCTTCGCCGCTGTGGAAGCGATCTTGTCCCCCCGGCAGCCGGGGGAGGAGAGAGGGGAGGGCGCGGATGTGCCGATCGTCCTCTTGAGCCCTCAGGGTCGCCTCTTCACTCAGACCGTTGCTGCCGAACTGTCTCGCTACCCACGCATACTCCTCATCTGTGGGCGATACGAGGGGGTGGACGAGCGGGTGCGCCAATATCTGGCGACTGATGAAATCTCCATCGGTGACTACGTGCTTACCGGCGGCGAGTTGGTGGCGATGGTCATCGTTGACGCCGTGACCCGGCTGCTGCCGGGCGTGTTGGGAGACCCTGGCGCTACTTTTGAGGATTCCCACGCTCGTGGGCTGCTGGAAGGGCCACACTACACTCGCCCGGCCGTCTTCCGTAGCTGGGGGGTGCCGGAGGTACTGCGTTCCGGGAACCACGCTGCCGTCGCCCGCTGGCGTCGCGAGCAGATGCTTCGCCGCACTCTCGAGCGTCGCCCTGATCTCTTAGCGCGGGCCGGCTTAACCCCGCAGGATCGGGAGTTCCTGGCGCAGTTGGCAGGTCGGTAGGTTGGTAAATTGTAGGGTGCAAAAGGTAGCTTAATCCGTTACTTCCTGTAATCCCTTCCCAATGTACCAGCCGCACTTTGAACCTTTTGTGACCTATGTGAGTATACAAAGCGGGTTAGTCTGTCCGGAGGGTAAATGACCATACAGCATACAGACGGTTGGTTCGTCACTCGCATTCGAGATGGCGACCTTGAAGCCCTGGGTGAACTGTACGAGAGGTATAAGACGTTGGTCTATCGGACCGCTCTGGCGATCACCCACGATGAAAGGGTGGCCGAGGACATTCTTCAGGAGGCTTTTCTCCGGGTTTGTACCTATGCTGATAGCATTGATGAGACCGCATCGTTAGGGCCGTGGCTTTACCGCGTGACTGTTAACCTGGCCTACAGTTGGGCAAGCCGGGTCAAGCGTTGGTTGCACTCTTTCCAGGGTACGTTTGACCGTTGGGCATCATCTGTTCAGTGGCATCCCGAGGTGGTGGTAGAAGAGCAGGAATGGCGACAAAGCCTGCAGCGGGCGATTGATGCGTTATCCCCCGGTCACCGTGCCGTCATCGTCCTGCACTACATGGAGGGGTTGAGCCTGAAGGAGATTGCCTACGTGATAGACGTTCCAGAAGGGACGGTCAAATCGCGCCTCCACTATGCCCGTGAGAGCATAAGGAAGACCATTCTGGAGCGGGAGCGCAGGTTGGTGCCCGAGGTGGCGTATGACTTCACGTAGAGATGTGTCTGAGGGGCGTTCCATGGACGAACTGGACAGGCTGATCCGGTGGGTATTGTGCGAGAGCGCAGGCCGGGCTCAGCCGCCAGCCTACGTGTGGGAGAGAATCGAGCGGAAAGTGCAGCGTCGAATGGCTGGCAAAGCTATGCAACGTATGCTGGTCAGCGTGTGGGAGGAGGTCAAGCGGAATGTACGGCGTCGAATGGCCTGCCGGGCCGAGTGGTATGCGGGTCGTGGTGGCTTGTACCAGCCTATGACATTCAGCGTCTGGGAAAGTCGTATTCCTCTATCGTTGGTCTGCGTTATTGAACAGTCGATGCCTGTACTGCTAGGAGTCGGTTGGGCGACTTGACAGGTATTGCTAATTGGCTATAATTTACTCACTTTTGGTTTAGCAAGGAGGTCTTATACGTGGCCAATCTGCTCGAGGTAAAGAATCTTCAGACACAATTCTTCACTCAGGATGGCGTCGTGCATGCGGTGAACGGTATCTCCTACGATCTGCAGGAGGGGGAATGCCTGGGCATCGTTGGCGAGAGCGGTTGTGGCAAGAGTGTGAGCGTTCTTTCCATTATGCGCTTGATCCCTGATCCGCCGGGTAAGATTGTAGGCGGTGAAGTCAACTTCCGCGAACGGAATTTACGGGAACTGTCTGAGGAGGAGATGCGCTATATCCGTGGGGCGGAAATGGCGATGGTCTTTCAAGAGCCTATGACCTCGCTCAATCCGGTCCTGACAATAGGCTTTCAGATTATGGAAGCCTTGAAGCTGCACCAGGGTATGAACACCAAAGAAGCCAGTGAGCGGGCGGCCGAGTTACTGGCTATGGTTGGTATCCCCCAGGCCGCCGACTGTTTGGATGATTACCCCCACCAGTTCTCAGGCGGCATGCGGCAGCGGGTTATGATTGCTATGGCGCTTTCATGCAATCCTTCGCTTCTTATTGCCGACGAGCCCACGACCGCCCTTGATGTGACTATCCAGGCGCAGATTGTGGACCTGGTCAAGCGACTGCGCGACAAGTTGGGGATGGCCGTGATCTGGATTACCCATGACCTGGGCGTGATCGCTCGCCTGGCAGAGCGGGTGATCGTCATGTATGCTGGCTACATTGTAGAAGAGGCCGCGGTGAAGGAATTGTATGGCTATCCGCGCCATCCGTACACCATCGGGCTGCTGGGCTCACTTCCCCGGCTAGACGCAGCGCCAGGTGCTAAGCTGACCTCCGTGCGAGGGCAACCCCCCGATCTGGTTTATCTGCCGGCTGGATGTCCCTTCGCGTCTCGTTGTGACTATGTTACGGAACGGTGTGAGCGCGAAATGCCTCCGCTGGAGGCAGTGGGTGTAGGGCACACAGTGGCTTGTTGGGAGAAAGATAAAACGGAGGGAATAAGTCAGTATGGCTGATGATAATGTCCTGGTCCGGGTAGAGCACCTCAAGAAATATTTTCCCATCACGCGGGGTGTTATCTTTTCGCGCCATGTTGGCGACGTCAAAGCTGTAGATGATGTGAGTTTTGACATTTACCATGGCGAAACGTTGGGCCTGGTGGGGGAAAGCGGATGCGGCAAAACAACTACTGGGCGGACAATCATCCAACTCTACCGCCCCACGGCGGGTCATGTCCACTATGATGGTCAGGATCTGGCGCAGATGCACGGGAGTGAATTGCGGCATATGCGGCGCAGAGTGCAGATCATTTTTCAGGACCCTTATGCCTCGCTGAACCCTCGCTTGACCGTAGGGGCTATCGTCGGCGAGCCACTGGAGATACACCGGGTGGCGCGGGGCAAAGAGATGAGAGAGCGGGTTGAGGAATTGCTGCAACTGGTGGGCCTTGACCCTTACTTCGTCAACCGCTATCCGCACGAGTTCTCCGGCGGACAGCGACAGCGCATTGGCATTGCCCGTGCCCTGGCTCTTAATCCGGAGTTCGTCGTCTGCGACGAGCCCATCTCTTCGCTGGACGTCTCCATCCAGGCCCAGGTCGTGAACCTGCTGGAGGAATTACAAGAGAGACTGGGTTTAACCTACCTGTTCATTGCTCACGACCTGAGTATGGTGCGCCACATCAGCGATCGCGTGGCGGTGATGTATCTGGGCAAAATCGTGGAACTCACTGATCGTGATACGCTATATACTAATCCGCTCCATCCTTACACGCAGGCCTTGCTGTCGGCCGTGCCCATCCCTGACCCGGTGGTCGAAGAGAAGCGGCAACGGGTCATTCTGGAGGGAGATGTGCCCAGTCCGGCCAACCCGCCGCCGGGATGCAACTTTAGCACTCGCTGTCCGGTGGTGATGGACGTATGCACTGAGGTGGAGCCGGAGCTCATCGAGGTCGAGCCAGAGCACTCGTGCGCCTGTCACCTGGTACAGTCTCAAAGAAGCCGGTGAATTAAAGACCTCCGAGGTCTGAAGGCTCTGTGGGGTATGGAACAGAAAGGAGGTGGTGCGTAGGGAGAAAATATCACATCAGGGCAGATAGGTCTCGCTCAGAGACTCCGTCGTACGCGACTAACCCATATTTAAGTAAGGAGGAGAAAATGCTTAGCAAGAAGTGGTCTGTTTTGGCAGCCGTGCTGGTAATCGGAAGCACGTTGCTGGCGGCCTGTGCTCAACCGACGCCGGAGCAGGTGGAAGTGGTGGTCACCAAGATTGTGGAGGTGGCCGGTGAGACGAAGATAGAGACGGAGACGCTGATCGTCACCGCCACGCCGCCCACGCCGGAAAAAGAGATGCGGCCGAACGTCCTGCGCATCAATCTGCACCAGGGCGATGTTCCTACCCTTGACCCCGCTCTCGGCACCGACACCAGTTCAATTCAGATCGTAGGCGAACTGGACGGTGGCCTGACCCACTTGAACGAAGTGACGTTGGAACTGGAGCCCGGTATGGCCGAAAGTTGGGAGGCCTCCGAGGATGGCCTGACCTACGTCTTCCACCTGATGGAGGGCATCCCCTGGGTGCGCTTCAACGGCACTGAGGTGGAGGAGGTGAAGGACGAAGAGGGCAACGTGCGCTACGTGACCGCCCACGATTTCGAGTACGGCATCAAGCGCACGGGCAACCCCGACACCGCCTCCGACTACGCCTACGTGGCCGCCTTCGCCTTCGCGGGCATGGATGACCTGCTCTACGCAGAGGGCTGGGCCGACCTGAGCGACGAGGAGAAGCAGGCGCTGATTGACGGCGTGGGAGTCAAGGCGCTGGACGACTACACGCTGGAAGTGACCTTCACCACCCCGGCCGTCTACAATCTCAACATCGCTGGCATGTGGGTGGCCTACGCTATGCCCCAGTGGATCATCGAGGAGAAGGGCGACCGTTGGACCGAGCCTGGCTTCAACCAGTCTTACGGCCCCTACGCGCTGGAGGAGTGGGTGCACGACTCGTACGTCCTGCTCACCAGGAACCCCTTCTGGCCCGGCACCGAGTATATCCCCGTGCCAACGATTGAAAAGATCAAGGGGTTCATGCTGGAAGAGTCTGCGGCCTTCGCCGAATACGAGGCGGGCAACATGGACTGGGTTGACGTGCCGGCCGCCGACCTGGATCGCGTCAAGGCTGACCCGGTACTGGGGGAGGAACTCGTCATCTTGCCGCGCGGCTGCACCTACTACTACGGCTTCAACACCTCCAAGCCGCCGATGGACAACGTCCACTTGCGCCGGGCCCTCTCGCACGCCGTTGACCGTTTGGGGCTGGTCGAGAACGTGACCAAGGGTGGGCAGCAACCGGCGCAGTGGTTCTGCCGGCCCGGCATGGCGGCCTGCCCGACGATGGACAGCCATCCCGACTGCGGCATCAAGTCCGACGTCGATGCTGCCAAGGCGGAACTGCAGGCCTACATGGACGAGATGGGCTACACGTCGGTGGACGAGATTCCCGAGATCGTCCTGATGTACAACACCTCCGAGGGCCACAAGCGCATCGCCGAGGCCATCTCCGAGATGTGGAAGGAGACGCTGGGCATCGAGGTGACGGTCACCAACCAGGAGTGGAAGGTCTACCTGAAGACGCTGCAGGAGGACTCCCCGCAGGTATGGCGGTTGGGCTGGTGCCTGGACTACCCCGACGCGAACAACTGGACGCGGGAGGTCATGGCCATCGGTGGTCACGAGGAAGCCTCCACCCAGTGGCGCAACGAGGAGTTCACCGCCCTTTGCGAGGAGGCCGCTGTGGAGCCGGATCTGACCACGCGTCAGAACATGTATGCCGAGGCGGAGACGATCCTGTGCTACGAGGATGCGGCCATCATCCCCATCTACTGGTACACCCTGATTCGGACGTACAAGCCCTACGTCACCTGCGAACACACGCAGACCGGTCACGATGCCTACGAGAAGTGGAGCCTGGATCTGGAGTTGGACTAGCGTAGTAGCATAACCGCACCATTCGAGGGGCAGGGCGGATTTTGTCATTTGTCATTTGACATTGGTCATTTTCCCCCTGCTCCTCACAGAGAAGTAAGCGCTCAGACCTCCGAGGTTTTAATCTCAGATTCGAGTATGTCACGGCAAAAAAAGATGAAATAGAAGCCGTATAACAGACACATCAAGAAAACCTCGGAGGTCTTTAGAACGATTCTATATGATTACCTGAACGCATACCAGAGGAGGGTTGTCCGATGGGCCGTTACGTCGTAAGGCGTCTTTTGTGGATGCTACTGGTGCTCTTTCTTATCTCCTTGATCACCTTTGCGATGGAGCACGCCGTGCCCGGCGGTCCTTTTGACCGTGAGAAGAAACTGCCTGAAGAAATCATGGCCAATCTGGAAGCGAAGTATAACCTGGACGAACCGTACTGGAAACAGTACGCGCTCTATCTCCGAGATCTCCTCGTGCCGCGCATCCTCACGGAGCAGCCCACCTCCATGCTGGAGGAGGCGCTGATCAACGTCAAATTGGGGGACCACTACCTGCTCTGGATGAACTTTGGCCCCTCTTTCACTTCCCGCAGCCGCACGGTGAACGACATCATCCGGGATCAGTTGCCCATCTCGATTCAGTTGGGCCTCATATCTATGGCGATCGCCCTTGCAATTGGCCTGCCGATGGGCGTCCTGGCGGCGCTGAAGCAGAACAGCGCATGGGACTACCTGGGGATGAGCGTGGCTATCTTTGGGGTCTCCGTGCCGGTGGTGGCGATGGGGCCTATGCTGGTGTGGCTCTTTGGTGTGGCGTTGAAATGGCTGCCGCCTACTGGCTGGGGAGCCGAGCCGCCGTATCTTCTGTTCTTCATTCCCCGCACTCTCTTCTCCTGGGACTTCTGGAAGCACGCCCTTATGCCATCCTTCGCCGTCGGGACGGGCTACTCGGCTATCATCGCCCGCCTGAGCCGGGCCAGCCTGCTGCAGGTGATTCACGAGGACTATATCCGCACAGCCCGTGCCAAGGGACTGGCGGAGCGGGTGGTCACGATTCGGCACGCCTTGAGGAACGCGCTCATTCCGGTCGTGACTATATTGGGACCGATGTTCGCAGCCGTGTTGACCGGGTTGTTTGTGGTGGAGCAGGTTTTTGGCATTCCAGGGCTGGGGAGGTACTTTATCACGAGCATCACCAACCGTGACTACCCGGTCATTATGGGGACCATTCTCCTGTACGCGATCTTCCTGGTGATCGCCAACGTGCTGGTGGACATCACGTACGCCTGGCTGGACCCACGCATCCGGTATGAGTAAGGTGGGTAGATTGGTAAGTTGGTAAATTGGTAGATTGGTAGTTGGTAGACCGGGAAGGTGGTCGTTTACCAGTTTCCCAATTTACCAATGTACCAGTTTCCCAATATACTAGTTTACCAGTGTACCAACATAGGAGGTGACAGATGGCGATTTCGGAGACAGCAGTACATGAACGGCGCAAGACCGCCAGCCTGTGGAGCGACGCCCTTTATCGTTTGACCCGTAACAAGGCGGCCATTGTCGGGGGCACGATGGTTGTCTTGCTCACTCTGACGGCAATCTTCGCTGCGCGGGTCGCGCCTTATTCCTATTCCGAACAGGACCGCATGCAGACGGACGCCGTGCCTGCCTGGATGATTACCCTGTTCCCCATGATTGAGGCCTACGCCAGGATCACCGACCAGTTCTCACTGGGGGCCGACTACGTAGGCCGCGATTTATTGAGCCGCATTATCTACGGTACCCAGATATCTTTATCTGTAGCCTACGTAGGACCGATCATCGCCTTGCTGGTGGGCACCGTATACGGCTTGATCTCGGGCTTCTTCGGGGGGAAGGTGGATAACATCCTGATGCGCTTCGTGGACATTATGTACGCTTTCCCCACGATGTTGTTGATCATCATGATGATGGCCTTTTTCCGCTCCGCTTTTGCCGAGAGCGAACCGGGGACATTTGCCTACGCGATGAATGCCCTTGACCGGCGTTTCGGAGGTATGCTGTTCATCTTCATCGGTATCGGCATCACGGCCTGGATGGGGACGGCGCGCCTGGCGCGGGGCCAGGTGCTTTCGTTGCGGGAGCAGGAATTCGCACTGGCGGCGCAGGCGATGGGGGCCGGTAGTGGACGCATTATCTTTCGCCATCTCCTGCCCAACGTTCTCGGCCTCCTGGTGATAAACGTGACGCTGGCCATCCCCCGCTACATCTCGTTCGAGGCATTCCTGAGTTTTATCGGCCTGGGAGTGAACGCGCCGACGCCAAGTTGGGGTTCGATGCTCTCTGATGGATCGCTGGCGATTCGTACCTATCCGCACCAGGCCATCATCCCTGCGTTGGCGCTCTCCATCACCATGTTTGCTTTCAATTTTCTGGGCGACGGGTTACGCGACGCGCTGGACCCGCGCCTGCGCGGTGTGCAATAACCCATACTTCCCGCGAAACAAATCCGTCGGTCAGCGGGCGGTGGCGCAAACATGCTGCCGCCCGTTTTGTTTCTCTCGGCAAGCCTTCACGGGCATCCCCGCTCACCTTTGACAGCGCACTCGAAGTGTGCTAAACTCAACCTGCAGCAGAGCATGAACCCGCCACGTTTCTCATGGCATCTATCAGTGCTATACAAGTTGGGTTCGATGATCATCAAGGAGACTGAATGAAATCTGTTCCTTCCTTACTTTGACAATGGCACATTAGCCGAGAGCTTTTCCCGGCGTAGCGTAGGACCTT